>NZ_AP019007.1:2558048-2877804 GCF_009176645.1 Enterobacter oligotrophicus | reverse complement strand
ATCAGCGCGGGCTGGTGCGGATTCGCCTCGATTTTTCGGCGCAGGCGCATAATCAACACATCAATGGTGCGGTCAAACACTTCAGCACTTTCGCTGTGGGTCAGTTCCAGAAGCTGCTCGCGGCTCAGCACCCGGCGGGCGTTTTGTGTCAGCGCCAGCAGCAACCCGTACTCGCCCTGCGTTAACGGCACGGTGTTACGCTGCGGATCGCTCAGCTCACAGCGGGTGGTATCCAGCGTCCAGCCGTTAAAAGCAATACCCGCCACGCGTGGCGCGGTTATTTCCGCCGCCAGCGCTCCGGTGCGACGCAGCACGGCTTTGACGCGAGCAACCACCACGCGCGGGTTGAACGGCTTGCCGATATAGTCGTCGGCCCCCATCTCCAGCCCCACGACCACGTCTGATTCACTTCCCAGCCCTGTCAGCATCACCACCGGCAGCTCCGGACGTTGTCGTTGCACCTGCAGCAATATCTGTAGCCCGTTGATATCCGGCAGCATCATGTCCAGCAGTACCAGAGCGATACCCGGTTCCTGCTGAACCAGGTTCAGGGCATCCTGACCGTTATGGCAGACGAGCACGGTAAAGACGTGCTCGTTGAGCACATCCTTCAGCAGCTCGCAGACTGCGGTATCGTCATCAACCACCAGAATCGCCGGTTTCATCGCATGCTTCCGTCAGGGGATTATGTTAAGTCTGAACCATTCTGCCGTCGGCTCCAGCCAAAGTGGTTTTTACGTAACGGAATTTCAACCCATGTCACATCCACTGCCCTTTCGACACGTCAATTTTGACGATTGCCTGCTTTTCGTCAGGGTTTTGAGCGCATATCGGCCGTAAAGTCTGGAGATACCCACACTAAAAACATGGCATAGAAGCTGCATAGTGGGTGCGAAAGCGTTTATTAACTGGAGCAGACTGATGAAAAAAGTCGTCACGGTTTGCCCTTATTGTGCCTCAGGTTGCAAGATCCACCTGGTGGTCGATAACGGCAAAATCGTCCGGGCGGAGGCAGCACAGGGGAAAACCAACCAGGGTACGCTGTGCCTGAAAGGGTACTACGGCTGGGATTTTATTAACGATACCCAAATCCTCACCCCTCGCCTGAAAACCCCTATGATCCGCCGCGAGCGCGGAGGAAAACTGGAATCCGTCTCCTGGAACGAGGCGCTGGATTACGTCGCCACGCGCCTGAGCGCCATCAAAGCCAAATATGGCCCGGATGCGATTCAGACGACCGGTTCCTCACGCGGGACGGGAAACGAAACCAACTATGTGATGCAAAAATTCGCGCGCGCCGTTATTGGGACCAATAACGTCGACTGCTGCGCTCGCGTCTGACACGGCCCATCGGTTGCAGGTCTGCACCAGTCGGTCGGTAACGGCGCAATGAGTAATGCCATCAACGAGATAGATAATACCGATCTCGTCTTTATATTCGGCTATAACCCGGCGGATTCACACCCTATCGTCGCGAATCACGTGATTAACGCGAAACGCAACGGGGCGAAAATCATCGTCTGCGATCCGCGCAAAATCGAAACCGCGCGCATTGCGGATATGCACATTGCATTGAAAAACGGCTCGAACATCGCGCTGTTGAATGCGATGGGGCACGTCATTATCGAAGAGAACCTGCACGACCAGGCATTTGTCGCCGCCCGCACGGAAGGCTTTGACGAGTATCGGAAAATTGTCGAGGGCTATACGCCTGAATCCGTTGAAGCGATTACCGGCGTGAGCGCGCAGGAGATCCGCCAGGCGGCACGGATGTATGCCGGGGCGAAAACCGCCGCCATCCTGTGGGGCATGGGCGTGACCCAGTTCTACCAGGGCGTGGAAACCGTGCGCTCACTTACCAGCCTCGCCATGCTAACCGGAAATCTGGGCAAGGCGCATGTGGGTGTGAACCCGGTGCGTGGCCAGAACAATGTGCAGGGTGCCTGCGATATGGGTGCGCTACCGGACACCTATCCGGGCTACCAGTACGTCAAGTTCCCGGAAAACCGCGAGAAGTTTGCGAAGGCCTGGGGCGTGGAGAGCCTGCCGGAACACACCGGGTATCGCATCAGCGAGCTGCCGCACCGTGCGGCGCACGGCGAAGTACGGGCGGCCTACATCATGGGTGAAGATCCGCTCCAGACCGACGCCGAGCTGTCTGCGGTGCGCAAAGGGTTTGAGGATCTGGAACTGGTGATTGTGCAGGATATCTTCATGACCAAAACCGCAGCGGCGGCGGATGTGATTTTACCGTCGACATCATGGGGCGAGCACGAAGGTGTCTACACGGCGGCAGATCGCGGCTTCCAGCGCTTCTTTAAAGCGGTTGAGCCAAAGTGGGACCTGAAAACCGACTGGCAGATCATCAGTGAAATCGCCACCCGCATGGGCTACCCGATGCACTACAACAACACCCAGGAGATCTGGGACGAGTTGCGGCATCTGTGCCCGGACTTTTACGGCGCAACCTATGAAAAAATGGGAGAACTGGGGTATATCCAGTGGCCGTGCCGCGATGAGTCCGGTGCCGATCAGGGCACGTCATACCTCTTTAAAGAGAGATTCGACACCCCGAACGGGCTGGCGCAGTTCTTCACCTGCGACTGGGTCGCGCCGATCGACAAACTCACCGACGAGTATCCGATGGTGCTCTCCACCGTGCGTGAAGTGGGTCACTACTCCTGCCGTTCGATGACCGGTAACTGCGCGGCGCTGGCGGCGCTGGCAGATGAACCAGGCTACGCGCAAATCAACACCGCCGACGCGGAACGTCTTGGCATTGAGGATGAAGCGCTGGTGTGGGTGAACTCGCGTAAGGGCCGGATCATCACCCGTGCGCAGGTCAGCGATCGTCCGAACAAAGGGGCGGTCTATATGACCTACCAGTGGTGGATTGGTGCCTGTAACGAGCTGGTGACGGAGAATTTAAGCCCGATAACCAAAACGCCGGAGTACAAATACTGCGCCGTAAACGTCGAGCCGATTGCCGATCAGCACGCTGCGGAACAGTATGTGATCGATGAATATAACAAGCTGAAAGCCCGCCTGCGTGAGAGCGCTATGGGTTGAAGCCGTTAATTAATCAGTGAATAAAGGGAGTGATATATTCGCTCCCTTTTTATTTCCGCTTAAAACATTAAAAATATCAATTATTATTCTGGAAAGCGGCTCGCAGAAATAATGTAATTTACGCAGAACAGAATTACATCTTTGCATTTTAATTCAGAAGGATAAGATATGCGGCGGGTGCTTAAGACTTTCTGTCTTGAGCATTGTTGAGGGACAGAAAAGTGGAAAGCCCCGGGAAATTTGCATTTACCCGAGGCTACCCCTCAACTCCAAACAGGTTGAGAGTAGCCTCTTATTCTTTCGTAAGCAAGGAGTAAAAGGCATGACGCCATTAAAAACTGTGTTAGGCATTGTTTTTATTATCTGTCTAACCATAGTGATATTTACCTTTATTACTCGCGGCAAGCTGTGCGAGTTTTCAATAAAGAGTGAACATCAGGAGGTGGCGGCGAAATTAGCCTGCATCGCGGGCTAACCTCTACGGGCGGAATGACAGTTCCGCCCGGCTTGCAGGATGCTGAGGTCTTAATGCACCCGTTTTTTTCTTCCGCCACCGCGATTATACTTCGCGGCATGTACCCAGATGATAAGAATCCATGAAACCATTTTTGTTGTTGTTATTACTTTTTACGTCACTTACCCGTGCCGACGAGATTGGCAACCAGTACAAAGAGCAGGCTGAAGCAGGCGATGCTCGCGCGCAGTATTATCTTGCCGATACGTACCTCAGTTCTGGCGACAGCCAAAAAGCCGCACAGTGGGCGGAGAAAGCGGCAAAAGGGGGCGATGTCGATGCGATGGGTTTACTGTCCCAAATCCAGTTTATACAGGGCGATTACGCTCAGGCCAAAGCGCTGGCGCAGCAGGCCACCATCGCAGGCAGCAAACGCGGAGCGATTATGCTGGCACGTGTTCTCGTTAATACGCAGGCGGGCAAAACCGACTATCCGCAGGCCATCAAACTGCTGCAGACGGCGACCGGGGATCTCGACAACGATTCCGCAGTAGACGCGCAGATGCTGCTGGGGCTGATTTACGCCAACGGCGTTGAAGTGGCGCAGGATGACGTAAAAGCGGCATCGTGGTTCAAGCGCAGCTCGTCTCTCTCACGGACCGGTTATGCAGAATACTGGGCCGGGATGCTGTTCCAGCAGGGTGAGAAAGGCTTTATCGCACCGAATAAACAGAAAGCGCTGTACTGGTTGAACCTGAGCTGTACGGAAGGGTTTGATACGGGATGTGAAGAGTTTGATGCGTTGAGCGGGGAGTAAAGTGCCGGGTGGCGGCTTCGCCTTACCCGGCCTACAAACCCCGTAGGCCCGGTAAGCGCAGCGCCACCGGGCTTAGGATGTTACTGATCGGCCGTCTTATCAAAACGACCCAGCACCTCACGTTCATACGCCAGCGCTTTTTTACGGTCGAACTTGTGTTCCCACTTGGCGATAACCAGCACCGCCAGGGCGTTACCCACCACATTCAGCGCCGTACGCGCCATGTCGAGGATACGGTCAACACCGGCGATAAACGCCAGACCTTCCAGTGGAATACCGACGCTGCCGAGCGTCGCCAGCAGTACCACGAAGGAGACGCCCGGCACGCCAGCGATACCTTTTGAGGTCACCATCAGGGTCAGCACCAGTACGATTTCCTGCCACAGCGACAGGTCAATGCCGTACAGCTGAGCAATAAAGATGGCGGCAATACTCTGGTATAGCGTCGAGCCATCCAGGTTAAAGGAGTAGCCGGTTGGCACCACGAAGCTGGTAATTGACGCCGGTGCACCGTAGGCTTCCATCTTCTCGATAATACGCGGCAGCACACTTTCAGAGCTTGCCGTGGAGTACGCCAGAATCAGTTCGTCTTTCAGGATGCGAATCAAAATCCAGATGCTCAACCCGCACAGGCGCGCCACAATGCCCAGCACGACCAGCGCGAAGAAGAGGATCGCGAAATGCACCAGGATCACCAGCTTCGCCAGCGGCCACAGGGAGGCAAAACCGAAGTTCGCGACCGTCACGGCGATCAGCGCAAACACCCCGACCGGCGCATAGCGCATTACCATGTGCGTGACTTTGAACATGGTTTCAGAGATAGAACGGAAAACGGTCACCAGCGGCTCACGGTGCGTTGCGGGCAGAGAAGAAAGCCCCAGACCAAACAGCACCGAGAAGAAGATGATTGGCAGCATCTCGCCCTTCGCCATGGATGCCACGATGTTGGTCGGCACCAGCGACAGGATAGTCCCCATCAGACCGTGCGCATGGCTCTGCACGTCAGCCGTTGTGCTTTGGTATTTCGAAATATCCACCGTTGCCAGCTGCGACATATCAATACCAGACCCCGGCTGGAACACGTTCGCCAGAGTAATGCCGAGAACGATCGCAACCGTAGTGATCACTTCGAAATAGATAATGGTTTTTGCACCGATACGGCCTAGCTGCTTCGCATCACCCACACCGGCAATACCCACTACCAGCGTCGAGATCACAATCGGCACCACAATCATCTTGATCAGATGAATAAAGATATCGCCTGCCGGAGAGAGCAGGTTCGCAATCAGCCACTCGCGGCTGTCGCTGTGATAATGGAGATAACTGCCCAGCAAGATGCCCAGCACAAGGGCCAGCAAGATTTGCCAGGCCAGGCTGACTTTCAAATTTTTCATAGAAACTGACTTCCTCAATGAAATCCCCACACCACAAAACTGCATGAATATGGAGACATACTGAAAGGGTATGAATTGTGTTGCGTTGGTTTATGGGATTTTTTAACGCGGCGTATGAGTATCATTTGCACGGCATGCTGCGCAAGCCTTATAGAACGAGGCTTTTCACTGCAAAAAGGGAAGATGACGTGAATTTGTAATAATTCTTATAAATAACCTTTTGTTATAAAAACGCTTTTTTCCTGATAAATGTGAATAATCGTCAACATAAATTATTTCCCTTCAAAGTTTCATTCGCTCATTTTTCATACTATTCAAACAATGCGTGATCTGCCGCCCAAATAATAAACAAAGCTGGCAAAGCCCCTACAATTAACGTTTTTGCGACATATTATTAACATCTTACAAGGAGAAAAAAAGCCATGAGCCAAATCCACAAACACGACATTCCCGCAAACATTGCGGACCGCTGCCTGATCAACCCGGAGCAATACCACGAGAAGTATCAGCAATCTATCGCCAGCCCGGACGCCTTCTGGGGCGAGCAAGGACATATCCTTGACTGGATCACACCGTATCAGAAGGTAAAGAACACCTCCTTTGCGCCGGGTAACGTCTCCATTAAATGGTATGAAGACGGTACGCTGAACCTCGCCGCAAACTGTCTGGACCGCCATCTTGCCGAACGCGGCGATGAAACGGCCATCATCTGGGAAGGCGACGATGCTTCGCAGAGCAAACATATCACCTATAAAGAGCTGCACCGCGACGTGTGCCGCTTCGCCAATGTGCTTCTGGAAAGGGGCATTAAAAAAGGCGACGTGGTCGCTATCTATATGCCGATGGTACCGGAAGCGGCGGTGGCCATGCTGGCCTGCGCGCGCATCGGTGCTATTCACTCCGTTATTTTCGGCGGCTTCTCGCCGGAAGCGGTTGCCGGGCGTATTGTCGACTCTAACTCTAAGCTGGTGATCACCGCCGATGAAGGTGTGCGCGCCGGGCGTGGAATTCCGCTGAAGAAAAACGTCGACGAAGCGCTGAAAAACCCGAACGTGAAAACCATCAGCAATGTTATCGTCCTGAAGCGTACCGGCGGCAAGATCGACTGGACCGAGGGGCGTGACCTGTGGTGGAGCGACCTGATCGAGAAAGCAAGCGATCAGCACCAGCCAGAAGAGATGAACGCAGAAGATCCGCTGTTTATCCTCTACACCTCCGGCTCCACCGGCAAACCGAAAGGTGTGCTGCACACCACCGGTGGCTATCTGGTCTATGCGGCCACCACCTTCAAATATGTGTTCGACTACCATCCGGGCGACATCTACTGGTGTACCGCCGACGTGGGCTGGGTCACCGGACACAGCTACCTGCTGTATGGCCCGCTGGCCTGCGGCGCAACCACGCTGATGTTTGAAGGCGTGCCGAACTGGCCAACCCCGGCGCGTATGTGCCAGGTGGTCGACAAACACAAGGTCAACATTCTCTACACCGCACCAACGGCAATCCGCGCATTAATGGCGGAAGGCGATAAGGCTATCGAGGGTACTGACCGCTCTTCCCTGCGCATCCTCGGCTCCGTGGGCGAGCCAATCAACCCGGAAGCCTGGGAGTGGTACTGGAAGAAGATCGGCAACGAAAAATGCCCGGTAATGGACACCTGGTGGCAAACCGAAACCGGCGGCTTCATGATCACCCCGATGCCGGGTGCCACGCAGTTGAAAGCGGGTTCCGCAACCCGTCCATTCTTCGGCGTACAGCCCGCGCTGGTGGATAACGAAGGTAATCCGCTGGAAGGTGCCACTGAAGGCAACCTGGTGATTGTCGATTCCTGGCCGGGTCAGGCGCGCACGCTGTTTGGCGACCACGAGCGCTTTGAGCAGACCTACTTCTCGACCTTTAAAAACATGTACTTCAGCGGCGACGGCGCGCGTCGTGATGAAGACGGTTATTACTGGATCACCGGACGCGTGGACGACGTGCTGAACGTCTCCGGTCACCGTCTGGGTACGGCAGAGATTGAATCCGCGCTGGTATCGCATCCGAAAATCGCTGAGGCCGCGGTTGTCGGTATTCCACACAACATTAAAGGCCAGGCAATTTACGCCTATGTGACGCTAAACCACGGTGAAGAGCCGTCGCCAGCGCTGTATGCCGAGGTGCGAAACTGGGTACGTAAAGAGATTGGCCCGCTAGCCACGCCGGATGTGCTGCACTGGACCGACTCGCTGCCGAAAACCCGCTCCGGCAAAATTATGCGCCGTATCTTGCGCAAAATCGCGGCAGGTGACACCAGCAACCTCGGTGATACCTCGACGCTCGCCGATCCGGGTGTGGTGGAAAAACTGCTCGAAGAGAAGCAGGCCATCGCGATGCCTTCATAATTTTTTCTCCCTCTCCCGGAGGGAGAGGGCCGGGGTGAGGGCATCAGACCGCACCTTCCCCCCTCATCCTACCCTCTCCCTCCGGGAGAGGGGATAAAAACAAACCTACCTTACCTCTGGAGATTTCTGTGATGAATAACGATATTTGTCAGCAGATAGAGAATAGTGCGCACTACAGGGAACTCGTCGATAAACGGCAACGGTTTGCCTTCTTTCTTTCCATCATCATGCTGATTATCTACGTCGGCTTTATTCTGCTGATCGCCTTTGCCCCGCACTGGCTTGGTACGCCGCTGCATGCGGGCACCAGCGTCACGCGCGGTATTCCGATTGGTATCGGCGTGATTGTGATTTCGTTTGTGTTGACCGGCGTCTACGTCTGGCGTGCTAACGGTGAATTTGATCGTCTTAATAAAGCTGTCCTGCGCGAGGTTAAAGCATCATGAAGCGAGTCCTGACGGCGCTTGCCGCCACACTTCCCTTTGCTGCCCACGCAGCGGATGCCCTTACCGGCGACGTACAGCGCCAGCCCACCAACTGGCAGGCGATCATCATGTTCCTGATTTTCGTGGTGCTGACGCTGTACATAACCTGGTGGGCGTCGAAACGCGTGCGCTCCCGTAGCGATTACTACACCGCGGGCGGCAACATTACCGGTTTCCAGAACGGGCTGGCGATTGCAGGTGACTTTATGTCTGCCGCCTCGTTCCTCGGGATCTCCGCGCTGGTGTATACCTCCGGTTATGATGGCCTGATTTACTCTCTCGGCTTCCTCGTCGGCTGGCCGATCATCCTGTTCCTGATCGCCGAGCGCCTGCGTAACCTGGGCCGCTACACTTTTGCAGACGTGGCCTCGTATCGTCTTAAACAGGGGCCGATTCGTTCCCTCTCCGCCTGCGGTTCACTGGTGGTGGTCGCGCTGTATCTGATTGCGCAGATGGTCGGAGCGGGCAAACTGATCGAGCTGCTGTTCGGCCTGAACTACCACGTTGCGGTAGTGCTGGTCGGCGTACTGATGGTGATGTACGTGCTGTTCGGCGGCATGCTTGCCACCACCTGGGTGCAGATCATCAAAGCGGTACTGCTGCTCTTCGGCGCGAGTTTTATGGCCTTTATGGTGATGAAACACGTCGGGTTCAGCTTCAATAATCTGTTTACCGAAGCAATGGCGGTGCATCCGAAAGGGGAAGCCATCATGAGCCCTGGCGGGCTGGTGAAAGATCCGATCTCCGCGCTTTCGCTCGGTCTGGGCCTGATGTTTGGTACAGCGGGCTTACCGCACATTCTGATGCGTTTCTTCACGGTGTCAGATGCGCGTGAGGCGCGTAAAAGCGTCTTTTACGCCACCGGCTTTATGGGTTACTTCTACATTCTGACCTTTATCATCGGCTTTGGTGCGATCATGCTGGTGGGGGCGAATCCGGCGTTTAAAGACGCGGCAGGCGCACTGATTGGCGGTAACAACATGGCAGCGGTGCATCTGGCTGACGCGGTCGGCGGCAATTTGTTCCTCGGCTTTATCTCGGCCGTGGCCTTCGCCACCATTCTCGCAGTGGTTGCCGGGCTGACGCTGGCGGGGGCCTCTGCGGTATCGCATGACCTCTACGCCAACGTGATCCGTAAAGGCGCGAGCGAACGTGACGAGCTGAAAGTCTCCAAAATCACCGTGCTGGTGCTGGGTGTGGTGGCGATCCTGCTGGGGATTTTGTTCGAGAAGCAGAACATCGCCTTTATGGTGGGGCTGGCCTTCTCGATTGCGGCAAGCTGTAACTTCCCGATCATCCTGCTCTCCATGTACTGGTCAAAACTGACTACCCGTGGCGCGATGATTGGCGGCTGGCTTGGCCTGCTGACGGCGGTGATTTTGATGATCCTCGGCCCAACGATTTGGGTGCAGATCCTCGGCCACGAAAGCGCTATCTTCCCGTATGAATACCCGGCGCTGTTCTCCATTGCCGTGGCGTTTATCGGTATCTGGTTCTTCTCGGCCACCGACAATTCGGCGGAGGGCAACCTGGAGCGTGAGAAATTCCGCGCCCAGTTTATCCGTTCACAAACCGGCCTGGGCGTTGAGCAAGGCCGCGCGCACTAAACCTTTCTCCCCGGTCATTCTGGCCGGGGAATTTAAAACATCACCCACGCCACCAGCGGCGCAATCAGTACCATCACCACGCCGGAGAGCATCATCACCAGGCTTGCCACCACGCCCTCCTGCTGACCCAGCTCATACGAACGCGCCGTGCCTGCGCCGTGCGAGGCTGCGCCAAATCCCGCCCCTTTCGCCATTCCTTCGCGGATGGAGAGTCGCAGAAAAAGCATATCGCCCACCGCCATGCCGAAAACGCCGGTGACGACCACAAACAACGCCACCAGATCCGGCTGCCCGCCGAGCGGTTTCGCCGCAGCCAGTGCAAACGGCGTGGTCACCGAGCGCACGGCCAGGCTGCGCTGAATTTCATCGGAGAGGGTAAACAACCGCGCCAGCCAGACGGAGCTGCATACTGCCACCACCGTCGCGGTCACGACGCCTGCGCTGAGCGACATCCAGTGACGTTTGATAATCGCCAGGTTGTCATAAACCGGGACGGCAAAGGCGATGGTCGCCGGGCCGAGCAGCCACAGCAGCCAGTGGGATTCGCCAATGTAGTTCTGCCAGGAGATATGCCCGAACACCAGCATCAGTACCAGCAGGATCGGCGTAAAGACCAGCGGCATCAGCGGCAGGGCGTGAAAGCGGCGATACAGCCGCTTGTTGGCAAAGTAGATCACCAGCGTGGCAATCAGGCACAACACGCTAATCTGAAAGTTAGTCATGCTTCTGCCTGCTGATTTCAAAACGATAGACCTTATCCACCACCCAGGCGGTGGCTCCCAGCACCATCAGCGTGCTCAGGGCGATAACCGCGAAAATGCGCCAGCCGTCCACCATCAGAAGCTGCGCATAGTTCACTACCGCCACCACGGCTGGCACAAAGAACAGCAGCATCTCTGCCAGCAGCCAGCGCGCGCCGGCACGCACCCAGTTAAGGGGGATGACGCGGCACAGGATGAGCGCCAGCATCAGCACCATTCCTACCAGGTTGGCAGGCAGCGGCAAGTGCAGCCAGCCGACAAGATATTCCGCAAAAACAAACAATCCCGCGTAGAGCAGTACCTGAACCGATACCTGGAGTCGTTGCACAACGGCAGGCGTAACACGGCTTAACGCCACGGCCATGAATGATTTCCTCAAAATGAGACGAAGCGCCAGTATAGTGAGCGCACGTAATGGACTGAAATGAATTAAAATCATCGAAGGTATAGTTTCGAGGAATAATCATGGACATAAGAACGCTGCGCTATTTTGTCGAGGTGGTTCGCCAGCAGAGTTTTACCCGCGCAGCGGAGAAGTTATTTGTCACCCAGCCAACCATCAGCAAAATGCTGAAAAACCTTGAAGATGAACTCAACTGTACCTTACTTATCCGCGACGGGCGCAAGCTGTTGCTGACCGACACCGGACGCGTCGTATTCGAGCGCGGGCTGGCGATCCTGGCAGAGTTTCGCCAGCTTGAGGCCGAGCTTGGTGATATTAACCACCTGACGAAAGGGCTGCTGCGCCTGGGCATTCCGCCGATGGTGGGGATGATGATGGCCGGGCCGATTAGCCTGTTTCGCCAGCGCTACCCCGGCGTGGAGCTGAAGATTTCGGAATTTGGCGGCCTGACCGTGCAGCAGGCCGTATCTAACGGCGAGCTGGATGTGGCGATGACGGCGCTTCCGGTTGAAGAAGAGAGCGGGCTGGCGACGCTGCCACTCTTTAGCCACCCGCTGTGTGTGCTGGTGCCACGTTCCGGCGACTGGCTGAAAATCGACTCCGTGAAACCTGAACGGCTCGGCGAACATCCATTGCTGATCTACAACGAAGATTTCGCCCTCAGCCGCCAGCTAATGACGCTGTTTAATCAGCACAACGTGAAACCACGGATTGCAGTCCGCAGCGGGCAGTGGGACTTTCTGGCAGCGATGGTACAGGCAGGCGTAGGGATTGCGATTCTGCCGCAGCCGATTTGCGAGCGGCTGGATAAAAACACGCTGCGCTGGGTCCCGCTGGAAAGTGACCTGCACTGGCAGTTAGGGATGATCTGGCGTGAAGGAGTGTATCTGTCGCACAGTGCGCAGGCGTGGTTACAATGTTGTGAGGGGTTTTGGGTGCGGTCTGAATAATGCCGGGTGGCGGCTTCGCCTTACCCGGCCTACGGTTCAAACGTAGGCCGGGTAAGCGCAGCGCCACCGGGCAAAACAGCGCTACTGATTTTCTATCAACAGCGCTTCCAGCAGATCCAGATCGTGCAGCAGCTTTTGCAGCGTCTCGTTGCTGATCTGGCGCGTGGCGCGCAGGTGGTAAAGCTCAGCACGCTCGGAGCGCAACGCCGCCAGGCGGAAACGGCGCTCCAGATTCTCCTCCTGCAGCGAGCTTTCCACATCGTTTCGCCCGTCAGCACGACGACGCAGATTACCAATCACGCGTGAACTCACTTCCGTCAGCAGCTGATTGTCGATGTTCTCTTCGGCATCAGCGGCCAGACGTTCCTCCATCTTCTGAATCGCCACAATCGCCACTTCGGCGGTGGCCGCACGGGCGATACGCTCCTCTTTATGCTGCTGAGAAGAATCCCCGACATCAATGTGTTGCAGCAGAATGGGCAGCATGATCACGCCGACAAACAGCGAGAAAAGAATCACGCCCGCCGCCAGGAATACCAGTTCGTAGCGCGCCGGAAAGACATCGCCAGTCGGCAGCAGCAGCGGAATAGAGAGCACACCGGCGAGCGTAATCGCCCCGCGCACACCGGCAAAGGAGGCAATCAGCAGCTCACGCATTGACCAGGAGCCGAACTCCATCGGCTTTTTCTTCAGGAAACGCTGGCTGAAGTTTTTCATCGTCCACAGCCAGCCGAAACGCACCAGCATCAGCGCCAGGTAGATCAGCACGATATCGGTGAACAGCATCCACGTTTCGACGTTCGGGTCGGCTTCTGCTGCCACCAGCGAGGACTCCAGAATACCCGGTAATTGCAGGCCCAACAGCAGGAATACCATGCCGTTAAACACGAACTCCAGCATCGCCCAGGTGCTGTTGGCACGCAGGCGCATCGCCAGCGGCGCGCGGCGCATTACGCCGGAACGGGTGATGGTCATCCCGGCCGCGACCGCCGCCAGAATGCCGGATACGCCGATATGTTCGGCAATCAGGTAAGAGGCAAACGGCAGCAGGAACAGCAGAACGATCTGCGTGGCGGGCTCATCACCGCCCCAGCGGCTGAGGAAGCGCAGCGAACGGCCATACAGCCAGCTCACGACAAACCCGGCCAGAATACCGCCAATCGCCACTTTGAAGAATTCAACGGTTGCTCCGCCCACGGTGAAGACCATCGTCCCCATGGCGACCGCCACGGCAAACTTCAGGGCCACCAGGCCAGAGGCATCGTTCATCAGTGCCTCGCCCTGCAAAATTCCCATAATTTTTTTCGGAATACGGCCTTCGCCCACGATACCGGAAAGCGCCACGGCATCGGTTGGTGACAGCACGGCGGCCAGTGCAAAAGCCGGAATTAACGGGATACCCGGCACCGTCCAGTAGATCAGGAAACCAATCCCGACCACGGTCACGACCACTAACGCCAGCGCCAGACCGAATATCTCGCGCCCGTGTTCAAGAAATTCGCGCGTGGGGGTTTTCCAGCCATCGGCAAACAGCAGCGGCGGGATAAACAGCACGAGGAACAGTTCCGGGTCGAACTCCACGTGCAGGCCAAACGTCGGCCACGCCAGTAGCGCGCCGATGGCGATTTGCATTAACGGCAGGGGGACCTGAAAGGGCAGTACGCGTGTAACCACCCCGGATAGCGAGACCACAAGGGTCATGATGAGTATTGTGAAGAAGATTTCCATGCGTTCCCTGTTTGCTGTGTATCTTATTAGCCAAACCTAAGGCGTCGTGCCTTTTATTCTATCTTCTCCAGAGTAACGCAAAAGGCAACGGGATGAGTCCTGAAAATAAAAACGGGCGGCCTGAGCCACCCGTTTTCGCATAAAAGGACAACTTAGATTGCCCAGCCGCCCGCGTAGAACGCCACCAGTGCGATAGCGATCACCACGGTGCCAATGTTCAGCTTGCGCCACTCACCGGAGACCAGACGGCCAATCACCAGCGATGCGAAACCGATCATGATGCCGGTAACGATGTTACAGGTCAGCACGATAAACACGGCGGTAATCAGGCCAGACATCGCATCCACGAAGTCAGCAAAATCGATTTTCGCCACGTTGCTCAGCATCAGCAGGCCGACGTACATCAGCGCAGGCGCGGTCGCATACGCTGGCACCAGGTAAGAGAGCGGAGAGAGGAACAGGATCAGCAGGAACAGCACGCCGACGGTGATTGCCGTCAGGCCGGTTTTACCGCCTGCCGCCGTGCCCGCTGCGGATTCAATGTACACCGCCGCCGGAGCCGCACCGACCAGGCCGGAGAAAACGCTGCTCAGGGAGTCAGTGGTCAGCGCTTTGCCGCCATCGATAATCTGGCCGTCTTTATCCAGCAGGTTCGCCTGTCCAGCCACCGCACGGATAGTACCGGTCGCATCAAACACGGCGGTCATCACCAGCGCCAGCACGCTTGGCAAAATCACCGGATTCAGCGCACCCACAATATCCAGGCTACCAATCAGGGAATTGCCTTTGTCATCGCTCAGCGACGGCATGGCGAAGATCCCGGAGAAGTGCACGGTCGGGTCGAAAATCAGGCCAACAATGGAGATACCAATAATGGTCAGCAGAATACCGCCAGGGACTTTCAGTTTTTCCAGGCCGATAATCACCGCCAGACCAATCAGCGACATGATCACCGGGAAGCTGGCGAAGTGACCCAGCGCAACCGGCAGGCCATCCAGCGGGTTCTTGATCACCAGGCCAACGCCGTTCGCGGCGATCAGCAGCAGGAACAGACCGATACCAATACCGGTGCCGTGCGCCACGCCCTGCGGCAGATTGCGCAAAATCCAGCTACGGATGCCGGTGGCGGAAATAATGGTAAACAGCACACCCATCAGGAACACGGCACCGAGCGCAACCGGCACGCTGATATGCTGACCCAGCACCAGGCTGAACGCGGTAAACGCGGTCAGGGAGATGGCACAGCCAATCGCCAGCGGCAGGTTCGCCCACAGGCCCATGACGATAGAGCCGACACCCGCGACGAGGCAGGTGGCAACAAAGACAGCCGCAGGCGGGAAGCCCGCTTTGCCCAGCATCCCCGGCACAACGATAACGGAGTAAACCATCGCCAGAAACGTTGTCAGACCGGCAACGACTTCCTGACGCACGGTGCTGCCGCGAGCAGAAATTTTAAACATGGCGTCAAGTGAACCGCCGGTACGCGCAGATGGCGTAGACATAGAAAACATCCCCTGAGAATTTTTATAGGTCGTCTGTAAGCGTGGTGGAGACTCCACTGCCAGCAAAACGTCAAATCCTTGTGCTGCGTTTGCGACGAAAGGGGCGTCGCAAAAAAAGCAAACGTTTAGCTCCGCGCTTACAAAACGGGTGGTCAAATTAAGGCAAACGATTATCTAGCCTAATACCTGCCCTTTTCAACTGAACTTTCTCGTTTTTCGCTAAAATTCACTTATGACGATGAAGAAATAAGCAGAGGATGCGCAAACGTTATCGTCTGTGCGCAATTTAGTTAAATTTCAATCTTCACCAGGGATAGTGAGTGGGCCGCCTTTTTCAAGCGTTCGCTGCCAGCCAGGACGTGCTTCCACGTTATTCTTCCACGCCTGGGTATGGGGCAGATGCTCAATCCCCCCACGTGCCAGCAGTGCAAAGATCGGGAAACTCATCTGAATGTCGGCCATGCTGATATTTTCGCCCGCAAACCAGCTGTTTTGTGAAAGGTGCGATTCAATATAGCGCGCGTGCGTTTCCAGCTGGCGGTTAAGATACGCTTTCTGTACGCCCTGCCCCAGCGCTTTACCGAGCGTGCGCATGCCAAACGGCACAGGCGGCTTTCCCAGACTGTTGAATACCAGCTTCATTAGCAGCAGCGGCATCAGCGAGCCTTCTGCGTAATGCAGCCAGAAGCGATACTGCACTTTATGGGCAGGATCTAACGGCTTAAGCCGGGATTCGGCATCATATGTCTCCTGCAGGTATTCCAGAATAGCGCCCGACTCGGCCAGAATCAGTCCGTTATCTTCAATCACCGGAGACTTACCCAGCGGGTGCACTTTTTTAAGAGACTCCGGTGCCAGCATGGTCTTTTCGCGCTGGTAGTGAACAATCTCATAAGGCAAAGAGAGTTCTTCAAGCGCCCAGATCACTCGATGTGAACGCGACTGGTTGAGATGGTGGACCGTTAGCATCATTTTCTCCTGTGAGTCGTTCTCATTAACTATAGAAAATCGAACAACATCGCGAAAAAAATTTGGCTAAAAAACATCCTCTCCTGCTGGCGAAAAGGCGGAGCTTGCATAGAATTAAAGTGTCAGCACAATCCGGAACCTCCCCAACCAGCTCGACACGAGGGGTGCTGATGTCGGGGGAAACCCTCCCGTGAACCAGCGGGATAGAGAGAAAGACAAAGACCGGGAATAAACTAAAGCGCCTTCAGTGGCGCTTTAGTTTTTTGGTTAATCCTCTTCGAGCAACCGTGCGCCTGTTCCCTGTGCGCCCAGCGTATCGCCAGGGTTACGCAACGGACAATCGCTGCGCGACAAGCATCCACACCCAATGCACCCGTCCAGTTCATCACGCAGTGCCACAAGGGTATGTATTCGCCTGTCCAGCTCGTCACGCCACTGGGAAGAGAGATGTTTCCACTCCTTCGCGCTCAGCGTGTGTCCTTCCGGCAAGACGCCGAACGCATCACCGATGGTCGCCAGGGGGATTCCGATTCGTTGCGCAATTTTAATAATGGCCACGTAACGGAGTACATCGCGCGTGTAACGCCGCTGGTTGCCCGCATTACGGATACTTTTAATTAACCCTTTGCTTTCATAGAAGTGGAGCGCCGACACCGCCACACCGCTTCGTTTTGCCACTTCGCCGGGCGTTAAAAGCGCTTTGATTCGCGGCAATCTCTTTTCCATAAAACCTCTTTACCTCAAGTTAACTTGAGGAATTATACTCCCCCGCAGAGAAAACGACGAATCAACAGAGAAAGTTGTATCTACAGAGGGGCAACCTTATGTCGCATCAGCAGATTATTCAGACACTTATTGAATGGATTGATGAACATATCGATCAACCATTGAACATTGATGTGGTCGCTAAGAAGTCGGGCTATTCGAAATGGTATTTACAGAGAATGTTCCGCACCGTCATGCATCAGACGCTGGGTGAATACATTCGTCAGCGCAGGCTGCTGCTGGCGGCGCAGGCGTTACGCTCTACGCAGCGGCCCATTTTTGATATCGCGATGGATCTGGGTTATGTGTCGCAACAAACCTTTTCCCGCGTGTTTCGCCGCGAGTTTGACCGCACACCGAGCGATTATCGCCACCAGTTAAATTAATGCGTTTAGTGCAAAGGTTGCTGCTGCCAGGCCATAAAATCCTGCGGCGGCATCGCTTTCGCGAAGTGCCACCCCTGACAATATTGCACACCACGCTTTAACAGCCAGCTCACCTGCTCGGCGGTCTCCACGCCTTCAGCAATGGTTTTTAGCCGCAGGCTCTGTGCCATCTCGATAATATGCTCAGCAATCAGGTGGCTGGTGCTGTTGGTGGTTAAGGTGTCGATAAAGGATTTGTCGATTTTCAGGATATCGACGTTCAGCGAGTAGAGATTATGCAGGTTGGAGTAACCTGTACCAAAATCATCAATCGCCACCTCATAGCCCGCCTGGCGGAACGCCTGGATGACGGGCGTGGTTTTTGGCACATCAATAAATCCGCGTTCCGTCACTTCGATTTTAATCTGCTGCGCCCGCACGGCGTAGTGTCTGGCTTTTTCTGATATCAGGGCAATCAGGCGAGAGGAGTGGAAATCCGACGCTGACAGGTTAATCGAAATATAAAGATGCGGATGGGTTGCCAGGAAATGCCCCAGATCGCTGAACACCTCTTCGACGACATAATCCGTAATGCGTTCGATCATCCCCTCTTTTTCTGCCAGCGGAATAAATTCCGCCGGGCTCATAACCTGCCCGTTAAACCCAGGCCAACGTAATAACGCCTCAGCCCCCACACACCGGTTGTTTTTTATATCAATAATCGGCTGGTAATGTACGCAAAGCTGGTGTTTATTTAATGCCCGATGCAGTAATCGTCCAGGAGAATTCAGTTCACGGTGAGTACGTGACCACATCAGTAAAATAATGATGCTGCAGATCATTCCCAGCGGCAGCGTTAAGGTAGCCTGATGATAGAGCGTTTCATAAAAGCGGGTATTAGACGTCGAGACGATCGCGGCAATAGGACGTTTATCCGATTTAACAATCGTATAGAAACGGTCATCCTTTTGAAATGACGATTCCTTATGTCGAATCATCGAATTTAATAATGATGCGTTGGTTTTCTGACTGACGGAAAAAAATGCATTGGTGACCGTGTCATACACGCCCCACGACAAAGAATGATCTGACGACATCACTTCGCTGTAAGAAAGCGGGTTGACCACCACCACATAATTCCCGCGCTGCATATACGTCATTTTATAGCCGGTAAAAAATGGCGTATCACGATAATAATAGATAGCGACATCGGGTTTACGTTTGTAATTGGCCGCAGGTATTGGATAAGGTTGGTCCGGGGTAAAAACGGTCGAACAAAGAAAATTCTGACCTTCGGCATAAATTAAATCAGCGACAAACAGGCGACCGCGAACAACGTTCAACATATATTGACGATGTTCCGCCGAGCAGCGTTTTCCCTGATATTTTTCGGCGTCGTCTCGTGCTAAATCAACCTGTTGAATCACCAGCTCTGTTTTGTCTAACGCCAGTTCAGCAAATGTACGTAGCTGGGTACTTGTTTCCGACACGGCTCTTAACTGGGCAAACCATAGCGCAAGCATCACCGGTAGCATAACTACCATGATGATCCCTGCTGCCCTGAGTATCTTGCGCCGCGCGCTACGATTCATTTCCCGCCCTATATCCCTGCATTTTGTACGCCTGTAATTATGAAGGCCGGATGCTATGATAAACAGGTGATTACGTTGCATGAATCATGCGAAGTTAGCAACTGACTTTTGGTATTAAAAATCTGAAATTTCGTTATGACGATAATATTTTCCCGTAAGCTAAACTTAAAGTATTCGTTCCGTTTCTATTAAGGGAAATAATTGTCCATTGCGAGCGGGAGGTTTTAAGATAACACAACAGAGGATCGTTGATTAAGGCAAACTTCTGACAGCATGAAAAAACTACAATGCGAACATGACGCATGCTGCTAATTGTTCGCGGCGGGTTTCCATTTTGATTTATAAATAATCAGACGCAACCACCGTTTTGCCTCTTCCTGCACGTTTGGCATCATATAATGCTTTATCGGCACGCGTAAGAACGCCAGAGGTATCACGCTGGCCCTGACACACTTCGACAACCCCGGCGCTAAAAGAGAGCGCCAGTCTTTTATCACCAACCAGCAAGGGTTTCGTGATTAACGCGGCCCGCAATCGGGTCGATAACAGCGTGGCCGCAGTGCCATCCGCGCGCGCAAGCAGAAGTAAAAACTCTTCCCCTCCCACGCGCCCCAGTGCGGAGCCCGTCGGGCTTAACTCCCGGAGCCTGTCGCAAAAGTGTATTAATGCAGCATCCCCGACCAGGTGCCCCCATTCATCATTGATCTGTTTAAAGTAGTCCAGGTCAAACATCAGTACGCAAAAATGGCTGCTGGCATCCTGCCTTGAGCTTGCCGCCAGCGCCAGCTTGAGCCGCTGCAAAATGGCAGAACGGTTGAAACAGCCGGTGAGATCGTCAGTGGTGGCTTTCACCGCCAGTTGCTGCTCCGCTTTTTTTCGCTCGGTGATATCCAGGCCAATGTTGAGAATAGAGTTATCCGGCAACAGGATGTTAGACCAGAGGATGGTCAGCGGCGTCCCGTCTTTGCGCACAGGATGCCATTCATACATATCCTTGAGCGGGGAAATATGCACCGACTCCCGTACCCGACGTCGCTCCTCGGGATCAGGGTAGAACAAAGCCAGCGGATCAGCATGCGCGCTGATCTCTGCCATGCTCCAGCCAAACACTTTTTCGCATTCCGCATTCCACAACACGCAGCGGTTATGTCTGTCGAAAGAGTTCATTAATACCGGGGCCCGCTCAAATAACGTCTTATATTGCGTGACGACCCGCTGCATCTCCTGAGCCGTTTTTTCTCGGGCGATAATTTCGTCAAAATAGTCTTTTAATTTCTCAACTAACACCACGACAATATTTTTCAGGATCGGCAGAGAAGAGAGCTTTTCATCAAAAGCCAGGAAGAAATAGCCGCTGCAGTGCCCGTCCTGGGTTGAAAGTTTACACAACACACCGCTTTGCAATTGCGAGTAACCGGGGTGCTGAGGCGGGAACAGCGCCTGGCCGATGTTCTCTTTCCAGTAGACCACTCGCCACGATCGGTGGTGCCGTTGCAGCAGAGTACCGGCAAGAAAATCAGCCACTGCGAACGAGTGGCATGTCACCTCACCCGCACATTCCACGCGCTGTATACTGTCATTATCCACACTGACCCAGGCGAGGGTTGACCCCAGCGCCCCGTTGATGGTTTCAAGCATTTCCGCCAGTGAACACAGATTGTTGAGCTGAGGCATCAGCTTCGCCAGCGCGTGTAGCGCCTGCATGCTGTCGTTAACAATCTCGCGTTTTTTTTCTTTCATCATTTTTTTCGCAGGTCATTAATCGATATAGCAACCGCAACAAATCAGATTAAAGAAAGAATATATCAGGGCCATCAGAGAGTATGCTGAGTGTAATAAAAACAATACACAAAAGTAAAAAAGCCAAATAATTCAAAAACCTGAATTATTTTCTGCGGGTACATTTATTTGTCCACTCAAGCATAATCCATAGGTTTAATACTGTAAATGTGATACACCTTTTTCATATTACTGCGGTTTTGCTATCTTGATGAATTCATTATGAAGAGGCGGACGCCGTCTGCGACGATATATTTTCCACAGCATTAAATTCCCTCTTTTACCTCACACGGACACTGGCGAATAAAACAGCAAATGTGATATAGTTCACACATATTGTGTAACGAGAAACATTGTTTCATTCCAGTTCGTCTGTTTTGTCGAGGATGGGTTTTATGGCGACCATTACTACCAGCATGGTTCTCCTGCGCTGGCCATTGTTGAGCGCGGTTTTGATGTTTTTAGCCAGCACACTGAACATTCAGTTTCGCAAATCTGACTACGCCGGACTGGCGGTGATCAGCACCCTGCTGGGGCTGGGCGCTGCATGCTGGTTCGCCACGGGCCTGCTCGGCATCACCCTGCTGGACATTGCTGCCATCTGGGACAACGTCAAAGCAGTGATGATTGAAGCCATGAGCCACACGCCACCCGACTGGCCGATGGTCATTACCTGATCACTCGATGTTGAAAGCCTCCTTTGCGAGGCTTTTTTATTTCCAATTGTAATGATAACCATTCTCATATTAATATAGCCGCGTGATGATTAACTTTTGATGCATTCCGCATGTCTGACCGCGCCGCTACTACCGCTTCTTTAACGCTTGAATCGCTTTACGGCGCGCATCACGGCTGGCTGAAAAGCTGGCTCACCCGCAAGCTGCAATCCGCCTTTGATGCCGACGATATCGCACAGGACACCTTCCTGCGGGTAATGGGTAGCGACGCGCTGGCGACCATCCGCGATCCGCGCTCTTTTCTCTGCACTATCGCTAAACGGGTGATGGTCGATCTCTTCCGCCGTAACGCGCTGGAAAAAGCCTGGCTTGAGATGCTTGCACAACTGCCCGACGCCCTTGCACCTTCGCCCGAAGAGCGCGAAAGCCAGCTGGAAACCCTGCAACTTATCGACACCATGCTGGACGGGCTAAACGGCAAAACGCGCGAGGCGTTTCTGCTTTCGCAACTGGAAGGGCTGACTTACAGCGAGATCGCACTGAAACTCGGTGTTTCCGTCAGCTCCGTGAAAAAATACGTGGCGAAAGCCGTCGAGCACTGCCTGCTGTTTCGTCTGGAGCATGGGTTATGAATCCTTCGTTAACCGATTCCCGCCGTCAGGCGCTGCGTTCCGCTTCCCACTGGTATGCCGTGCTAAGCGGCGAGCGCGTCAGCCCACAACAGGAAGCGCGCTGGCAACAGTGGTATGAACAGGATCAGGATAACCAGTGGGCCTGGCAGCAGGTTGAAAACCTGCGCAACCAGCTTGGCGGTGTGCCTGGCGACGTTGCCAGCCGGGCGCTGCACGATACCCGCCTCACCCGCCGTCACGTGATGAAAGGATTACTGCTGTTGCTCGGCGCTGGCGGAGGCTGGCAACTCTGGCAGTCGGAAACCGGCGAAGGTCTGCGGGCAGATTACCGCACCGCCAAAGGCGCAGTCAGCCGTCAGCAACTGGAAGATGGCTCCCTGCTCACGCTGAATACCCAAAGCGCGGCGGATGTGCGTTTTGATGCGCATCAGCGCACCGTCCGGCTCTGGTACGGTGAAATCGCCATTACTACCGTGAAAGATGCGCAGCAACGCCCCTTCCGCGTCCTGACCCGTCAGGGCCAACTCACCGCTTTAGGGACAGAATTTACCGTCCGCCAGCAGGATAATTTCACGCAGCTTGACGTGCAGCAGCACGCCGTGGAAGTGCTTCTCGCCAGTGCCCCCGCGCAAAAACGCATCGTGAACGCTGGTGAAAGCCTGCAGTTCAGCGCCTCTGAGTTTGGCGCAGTGAAACCGCTGGATGACGAGAGTACAAGCTGGACGAAGGGCATCCTGAGCTTCAGCGATAAACCGCTGGGTGAGGTGATAGCCACGCTAAGCCGTTACCGCAACGGCGTGCTGCGCTGCGATCCCGCCGTTGCCGGGCTGCGCCTGAGCGGGACGTTCCCGCTGAAAAATACCGATGCGATCCTGAACGTTATCGCGCAAACGCTTCCCGTTAAAATTCAGTCTATTACGCGGTACTGGATAAACATTTCACCGCTGTAAGAAAAATAATTCTCATTTCGATTGTCCTTTTTACCCTTCTCGTTCGACTCATAGCTGAACACAACAAAAATGATGATGGAGAAGGTATGACGCCGTTACGCGTTTTTCGTAAAACAACACCTTTGGTTAACGCCATTCGCCTGAGCCTGCTGCCGCTGGCCGGTCTCTCGTTTTCCGCTTTTGCTGCACAGGTTGATATCGCACCGGGATCGCTCGACAAAGCGCTCAATCAGTATGCCGCACACAGCGGAATTACCCTCTCGGTTGACGCCAGCCTGACGCGCGGCAAGCAGAGCAACGGCCTGCACGGCGATTACGACGTCGAGAGCGGCCTGCAACAGCTGCTGGACGGCAGCGGACTGCAGGTAAAACCGCTGGGAAATAATAGCTGGACGCTGGAGCCCGCGCCCGCGCCAAAAGAAGATGCCCTGACCGTGGTCGGCGACTGGCTGGGCGATGCGCGTGAAAACGACGTATTTGAACATGCTGGCGCGCGCGACGTGATCCGCCGTGAGGATTTCGCCAAAACCGGTGCAACCACCATGCGTGAGGTGCTTAACCGCATCCCTGGCGTCAGCGCGCCGGAAAACAACGGCACCGGCAGCCACGACCTGGCGATGAACTTTGGCATCCGGGGTCTGAACCCGCGCCTCGCCAGCCGCTCGACCGTCCTGATGGACGGCATCCCCGTCCCCTTTGCCCCTTACGGTCAGCCGCAGCTTTCACTGGCTCCCGTTTCGCTCGGCAACATGGATGCCATTGACGTGGTGCGCGGTGGTGGTGCGGTGCGTTACGGACCGCAGAGCGTGGGCGGCGTGGTGAACTTTGTTACCCGCGCCATTCCGCAGGACTTTGGTATCGAGGCGGGCGTGGAAGGTCAGCTCAGCCCAACCTCTTCACAAAACAACCCGAAAGAGACGCACAACCTGATGGTGGGCGGCACAGCGGACAACGGTTTTGGCACCGCGCTGCTCTACTCCGGCACGCGCGGCAGTGACTGGCGCGAGCACAGCGCCACCCGCATCGACGACCTGATGCTGAAAAGCAAATATGCGCCGAATGAGGTGCATACCTTCAACAGCCTGCTGCAATATTACGATGGTGAAGCCGACATGCCCGGCGGCCTGTCCCGCGCGGATTACGACGCCGATCGCTGGCAATCCACCCGCCCGTATGACCACTTCTGGGGCCGTCGCAAGCTGGCGAGCCTGGGCTACCAGTTCCAGCCGGACAGCCAGCATAAATTCAACATTCAGGGGTTCTACACCCAAACCCTGCGCAGCGGCTACCTGGAGCAAGGCAAACGCATCACCCTCTCGCCACGTAACTACTGGGTGCGCGGTATTGAGCCACGCTACAGTCAGAGCTTTATGATCGGCCCTTCCGCGCACGAAGTGGGCGTGGGCTATCGCTATGTGAATGAATCAACGCATGAAATGCGTTACTACACCGCCACCAGCAGCGGGCAGTTGCCGTCCGGCTCAAGCCCTTACGACCGCGACACGCGTTCCGGCACCGAGGCGCATGCCTGGTATCTGGATGACAAAATCGACATCGGCAACTGGACCATCACGCCGGGTATGCGTTTCGAACATATCGAGTCATACCAGAACAACGCCATCAAAGGCACGCACGAAGAGGTGAGCTATAACGCACCGCTTCCGGCGTTGAACGTACTCTATCACCTGACTGACAGCTGGAATCTTTATGCAAACACTGAAGGCTCATTCGGCACCGTACAGTACAGCCAGATTGGCAAGGCTGTGCAAAGCGGCAATGTGGAACCGGAAAAAGCGCGAACCTGGGAACTCGGTACCCGCTACGACGACGGCGCGCTGACGGCGGAAATGGGGCTGTTCCTGATTAACTTTAACAATCAGTACGACTCCAACCAGACCAACGACACCGTCACTGCACGTGGCAAAACGCGCCACACCGGGCTGGAAACGCAGGCACGTTACGACCTGGGTACGCTAACGCCAACGCTTGATAACGTTTCCGTCTACGCCAGCTATGCGTATGTGAACGCGGAAATCCGCGAGAAAGGCGACACCTACGGCAATCAGGTGCCATTCTCCCCGAAACATAAAGGCACGCTGGGCGTGGACTACAAGCCGGGCAACTGGACGTTCAATCTGAACAGCGATTTCCAGTCCAGCCAGTTTGCAGATAACGCCAATACGGTGAAAGAGAGCGCCGACGGCAGTACCGGCCGCATTCCCGGCTTCATGCTCTGGGGCGCACGCGTGGCGTATGACTTTGGCCCGCAGATGGCAGATCTGAACCTGGCGTTCGGTGTGAAAAACATCTTCGACCAGGACTACTTCATCCGCTCTTATGACGACAACAACAAAGGCATCTACGCAGGCCAGCCGCGCACGCTGTATATGCAGGGGTCGTTGAAGTTCTGATGTGTTAACGCCCGGCTTGCCGGGCTTTTAGCTGGAATGTGACTATGTTGGCATTTATCCGTTTTCTTTTTGCAGGCCTGCTGCTGGTGATCGGCCACGCCTTTGCCGCCACGGTTCAGGACGAACACGGCACGTTTACACTCGATAAAACGCCACAACGGATTGTGGTGCTGGAACTTTCGTTCGCCGATGCGCTGGCCGCCGT
This sequence comes from Enterobacter oligotrophicus, assembly GCF_009176645.1. Lineage (NCBI taxonomy): Bacteria > Pseudomonadati > Pseudomonadota > Gammaproteobacteria > Enterobacterales > Enterobacteriaceae > Enterobacter > Enterobacter oligotrophicus. Next base: position 2,851,908 of record NZ_AP019007.1, on the reverse strand, counting down.
GGACGTCAGCCCGGTCGGTATTGCCGACGATAACGATGCAAAACGCATCCTGCCCGAAGTGCGTGCGCACCTGAAACCGTGGCAGTCCGTCGGAACGCGCGCGCAGCCGAGCCTGGAAGCCATTGCCGCCCTGAAACCAGACCTGATCATTGCCGACAGCAGTCGCCATGCGGGGATTTACACCGCCTTGCAGCAAATCGCGCCGGTACTGCTGCTTAAGTCCCGCAACGAAACCTACGCTGAAAATTTGCAATCAGCGGCTATCATCGGCGAAGTGGTAGGTAAAAAACGAGAGATGCAGGCGCGTCTGGAACAACATAAAGAGAAGATGGCGCAGTGGGCAAGCCAGCTTCCCAAAGGGACACGCGTGGCCTTTGGCACATCACGTGAACAGCAATTCAACCTGCATACCCAGGAGACCTGGACCGGCAGCGTGCTGGCCTCTCTGGGGCTGAACGTTCCCGCTGCGATGGCGGGCGCGTCCATGCCGTCCATCGGCCTGGAGCAACTGCTGGCGGTCAATCCTGCCTGGCTGCTGGTTGCCCACTATCGCGAAGAGAGCATTGTTAAACGCTGGCAACAAGATCCGCTCTGGCAGATGTTAACCGCCGCGCAGAAGCAGCAGGTTGCTTCAGTCGACAGTAACGCCTGGGCGCGGATGCGCGGTATTTTTGCCGCCGAGCGTATTGCCGCTGACACGGTAAAAATCTTCCACCATCAGCCGCTTACCGATGTGAAATGACCGCGCTAAAACACCCGGTGCTGCTGTGGGGGCTTCCCGTTGCAGCACTTATTATTATTTTCTGGCTGAGTCTGTTTTGCTACTCGGCCATTCCTGTTTCCGGAGCAGACGCAATCCGCGCCCTGCTGCCTGGACACACGCCAACGCTACCAGAAGCGCTGGTGCAAAACCTTCGTTTGCCGCGAAGCCTGGTCGCCGTTCTGATCGGCGCAAGCCTGGCGCTCGCGGGCACGCTGCTGCAAACCCTGACCCACAACCCAATGGCCTCTCCTTCACTGCTCGGCATTAACAGCGGCGCGGCGCTGGCTATGGCGCTTACCAGCGCGCTGAGTCCGACGCCGGTTGCAGGCTATTCTCTGTCGTTCATCGCGGCATGCGGGGGCGGCGTGAGCTGGCTGCTGGTCATGACCGCAGGAGGCGGGTTTCGTCATACCCAGGACAGAAACAAACTGATCCTCGCGGGTATCGCGCTGTCGGCCTTTTGTATGGCCCTGACCCGCATCACCCTGCTGCTGGCAGAAGATCATGCTTACGGCATCTTTTACTGGCTGGCAGGCGGAGTGTCCCACGCCCGCTGGCAGGATGTCTGGCAACTCTTGCCGGTGGTGGTCACTGCAGTCCCTGTCGTGTTGCTGCTGGCGAATCAACTGAACCTGCTCAACGTCAGCGACAGTACCGCCCATACACTGGGAGTGAACCTGCCGAGACTGCGTTTGATCATCAATATGTTAGTGCTGCTTCTGGTTGGCGCGTGCGTCAGTGTGGCAGGTCCGGTGGCGTTTATCGGCCTGCTGGTGCCACATCTGGCGCGCTTCTGGGCAGGCTTCGATCAGCGCAACGTACTGCCGGTGAGCATGCTGCTGGGGGCCACGCTGATGCTGCTGGCAGATGTACTCGCACGCGCGCTGGCCTTCCCCGGCGATCTGCCCGCAGGCGCAGTGCTGGCGCTGATTGGCAGCCCTTGCTTTGTCTGGCTGGTGAGGAGGCGAGGATGAAAATTGCGCTGGTTATTTTCATCACCCTTGCCCTGGCGGGCTGTGCGCTGTTATCACTCCATATGGGGGTGATCCCTGTGCCGTGGCGCGCGCTGCTGACCGACTGGCAGGACGGACGCGAGCATTATTATGTATTGATGGAGTACCGACTGCCGCGCTTGCTGCTGGCACTGTTTGTCGGTGCAGCCCTCGCCGTGGCGGGCGTGCTGGTACAGGGGATTGTGCGTAACCCGCTGGCATCACCGGATATTCTCGGCGTTAACCATGCCGCCAGCCTGGCCTCTGTGGGAGCACTGCTTCTTATGCCATCACTATCCGTGATGGTGCTGCCGCTGCTGGCCTTTGCGGGCGGCATGGCGGGGTTGATCTTGCTGAAGATGCTGGCAAAGACCCACCAGCCGATGAAGCTGGCGCTCACCGGCGTGGCGCTTTCCGCCTGCTGGGCGAGCCTGACGGATTACCTGATGCTCCTGCACCCGCAGGATGTGAACAGTGCCCTGCTGTGGCTGACGGGTAGCTTATGGGGGCGCGACTGGCACTTTGTGAAGATTGCCGTGCCGTTGCTCATTCTGTTTTTGCCGCTGAGCCTGCGCTTTTGTCGCGATCTCGACCTGCTGGCGCTGGGCGATGCACGGGCAGCCACGCTCGGCGTGTCGGTTCAGCGCACCCGGTTCCAGGGGCTGATGCTGGCTGTCGCGATGACAGCAACCGGCGTGGCCGTCTGTGGCCCGATAAGTTTTATTGGTCTCGTCGTGCCGCACATGGTGCGCAGGATCGTCGGCGGGCGTCACCGCTGGCTGATGCCCGTTTCGGCCCTGACGGGCGCGTTGCTGCTGGTCATTGCCGATCTGCTGGCACGAATCATTCATCCGCCGCTGGAGCTTCCGGCAGGCGTGCTGACCGCCATTATCGGCGCACCGTGGTTTGTCTGGCTGCTTGTGAGAATGCGATAAATGAGATTACGTACTGAAAATCTGACCGTCAGCTATGGCGCACAAACCGTGCTGGATGGGCTTTCTCTCGCCCTGCCTGCGGGAAAAATCACGGCCCTGCTCGGCCCTAACGGTTGCGGGAAATCGACGCTGTTGAACTGTTTTTCGCGCCTGTTAGCGCCTCAATCCGGCACAGTATGGCTCGATGAAAATCCCATAAAGGGTTTATCAGCACGCCAGCTGGCACGTCGTCTGGCGCTGTTACCGCAGCACCATTTAACCCCCGAAGGGATCACCGTCCGGGAGCTGGTCTCCTACGGTCGCAGCCCGTGGCTGTCGCTCTGGGGGCGGCTCTCCGTTGAAGACAATGCGCGGGTCAACGTGGCAATGCACCAGACTCAGACGCAACATCTTGCCGAACGACGCTTAACCGAGCTTTCCGGCGGTCAGCGCCAGCGTGCCTTCCTGGCGATGGTGCTGGCGCAGGATACGCCCGTTGTGCTACTGGACGAGCCGACAACGTATCTTGATATTAATCACCAGGTTGAGCTGATGCGGTTAATGGGCGAGCTGAAAGCACAGGGGAAAACCGTAGTGGCGGTACTCCACGATCTGAATCAGGCCAGCCGTTATTGCGACCATCTGGTGGTGCTGGCCAACGGGCGCGTGATGGCGCAAGGGACGCCGGAAGCGGTGATGCAACCGGCATTACTGAAAACGGTGTTCAGCGTGGAAGCGGAAATTCATCCTGAGCCGGTGTCGGGCAAGCCGATGTGCGTGGTGGTGTAATCCGTTGCGCCTTGTCCGGCCTGCGGAATCGCATCAAAAAATCCCTTTCTGCCGGACCTTCTGCATTTTTTCCGTCGGTGCATCGACCTTGCTCACTTCCACATTATCGCGCTCTGGCGCTGGCGTGCTGGCGGCGCTCCTGGCGGCAATACGCAGCTGTTGCAGAGCGAGCTGGTGCTGCTCCATCAGTGGCCTGAGCGCTGCCACCTCTTCACGAATTTTCTCAAGCTCTGCCAGCTGTGCTGAAGGTTCCTCGCGTTGCGTCTGGGGCTGAAGTTCACTCAGCAACGTGCCGAGCGAGAGATTTTCGCGCCCAAGCGACTCGGCCACATGGTGGCAAAGCGCAGGCTCCATTAAAAACAGTTGCAGCCCCGCCAGATAGATATCACGGTGAAACGCGCGGATTTCCATGTTGGCGTCATCCACGCTGGATGACTGGTTCACTGACTGGTGCCAATGCTGCAGGTGTTGCATCGCGCGCAAATCCGCGCGCGACTGCTCTGGCGTCAGGTGCAGGGACAGATTTACGCGGCGAATCTGCCCTTTACGCATCCTCGCCCACCTCTGCCATTAACGGTTCTTCGACAACCTGTGCGCCCGACTCAGAATGGTAAAGGCAAATCTCACGCGACAGGGCGCTCTGCGGGCTATCAATCGTCACCACGCGATCGCCGAGCGTTGAATACGCCTGACGAATCGCCTCTTCAATCAGATGCGCACCGCCGCCCACCAGATAGACGCGATTCGGGTTCTTGGCGAACTTCTTCGCTTCATAAGCCACCTGGTCGCCCAGCTCCTGGATCTTGATGGCGATCTTTTCGAGGATCTCGTCGATACGCGATTCATCGTTAATCACGCTCTTCACGAAATCCAGATCGTGGCGGCGCTTGATCAACTCGTTCGCCACCAGGTAGCTGGAGTCACTGTCGGCAGCGGCCAGCAGCTTACGCGTCGCATCCGTGACCATCGCCACGCCGATCTCGTTGTTGCCGTAAATGGCCGACACATCGTCAAACTCACCCACCACGATCCCCATATCCAGCGTGGTGCCACCGCAGTCAACCACCAGCGATTTGGTAAATTCGTTTACGTTGGAGTTGAGAAGATGCGACAGCGCGGCTGGCAGGCTCTCCGGCATCACCTGCACATCCACAATGCGGAACAGCTCGCCTTTATTCAGCGTGATTTCACGCATCAGGTTCTTACGCTTCGCTTCAATGCGTTCTTCGTTACGCTGGCAGTCATCCGGGTTGTAGAACTGGGTAATGGGCAGAGTGACGATCACCTCGACATCACAGGGCGTCACGCCGGTTTGCAGCAGCGCGTGGTGAACCGCCAGCAGGTTCAAATCGTCGTACTGGTAGTCGATATGGGTCGTCGACAGCGCCTTATCGGACGTCGCATCGTAGGTGTATTTGGTGGTGCCGATGGTGTAGTTATGCACCGCCTGACCACGCAACAACGCCGCGCTCTTCCAGTCTTTACGGAAGGAGTTTGGCGAGACAACGGTTTTCAACGTACCGTTCTCAATCCAGCTGATTTTTACATTGGTGGAGCCATCATCAATGGCGAATTTTTTACGCATCTGGTTCATGAAAAATATCTCATTCAATCTTAAATAAGGGGCCATCCCTGGCGGCGCATACCTTGAGGGGGTATTCAGCGTCAGGCCGTTACAACACGGCCTCTTCAGTTAATATCCGGCGGGCACCCAGGTAGTGGTCCTGCCAGAAGGCGTCGGAAAGCTGGCTAATACGTATGTTCAGGCCGGTTCGTGGCGCTTCGATAAATTGTCCATCGCCAAGATAAACGCCGACGTGATCGGCTCCCGGACGCTGGTTAATGTTGAAAAAGACCAAATCCCCGCGACGTAAGTTGTCCTGGCGGATATGGCGTAACGTCCGGTCGTGGTACATGCCGTTGGCGGTACGCGGCAACGTGCGGCTCAACACCGGGTTAAACGCGTAAAAGACCAGGCCGCTACAGTCGAATCCTTCTTCTGGCGTTTCTCCGCCCCAGACATACGGTTTACCAATCTGCTGTTGCAGCAGGCGGATAACCTGCTTAAGCGAGGCCTGCAGGCGCGGGCTGATCTTCTCGCCAGGCAGCGGTGCCCAAATCATATCGGTGGATAACGTACCAGGCTGCCAGCGCTTGTGCATCGCCAGCAGCTCGCGGTTTTCCGCGCGTTCAAGGCGGCGCTTTTCACTGTCGCGCCGCTTTTGCTCTGGCGTAACGGGCACCACCGCAAGACGTGAGCGGGATTTTTTCAGCAACGCTTCCCGGTTACGCATCCGGGCCTTCACCGCGTTCTCTTTTTCCGTCGCGGTAACCGTGCCGTTGCGCGGAGCCGCCTGCACAGACGCGCTTACCGCCATCATCAGTGAGGCGGCAAGTACCAGACCTGCGACTTTCTGACTATGTGTAAAGATGAACATCGTAAAACCGTTTATTTCTTCTGCGAGAGTCTGTCGACTATCGGCTTAATGACCTTTTCGCCGTGCTGACCAAAGAACTGATACAGCGATTCGCTGGCCGACTGGGTGAGTACCATGATCTCAATGCGGCGGTTCGATGAGCTCAGCGGATTAGCCGGATCAATCAGCATCTGATCTGCCATCCCGCTCACCTGCAGGACTTTGGTTTGATCCAGGCCAGCATTGGTTAAGACTCTGCGCGCCTGCATCGCACGTTCGCCCGACAGGTTCCAGTTGTTATAGAGATCCTGGTCGCGAAAACGCGTGGCATCCGTATGGCCGGTGATGATGATCTTGTTATCGATCTTATTCAGCGCAGGCGCGAACTCCGTCAACAGACGTTTAAAGAACGGCGTCAGGATCGCGCTGCTGCGCTGGAACATTTCGCGTTTCTGATCGTCAGTGATCAGAATGCGCAACCCTTGCGGCACAATCTCAATTTTCAGGTTTGACTGTGCATCATAGGCTGAGGTGATTTTCATGATGATCCGCGCCAGATCTTCAATTTCACGCTGCGAACGGTGGTTAACGTCTTCCAGGCTCTCGCTGTTTGCCGCCACGGCCGTCAGTTTTGCCGCGTCTTGTTTATCCTGTTGTTTCTTATGTTCGCCACGGTCACGCTTTTCCGTCACCGCGATTTTCCCCCCCACACCATTGGGCTGGGTAATGGGGGATAATGACTGGCCTTCGAAAATAGATTCGCCATTAAGCTGAGAGACAATCTCTTTACGCTCTTCCTCGCTGACCGAGCCCATGATCCACAGCACCATAAACAGCGCCATCATCGCCAGGGTGAAGTCAGCGAAGGCCACCTTCCACGCGCCGCCATGAAAGGCGTCATGGCTTTTGCGCGAGGAGCGTTTAATGATGGTGGTATGTTCTTTTCCGCGACCGCCACGCATCAGGATTCACCCGTCATCTGGTTTACCCAGCCATCAAGCGTGGCAAACGTTGGTTTTGAATCCAGCGGCAACATTTTGCGTCCCGCATCCACCGCCAGCAGCGTCGGCTTTCCGGCAACGTGGTTCACCAGCACAGTACGAACACACTCGATCACCGCCATCTGTTTTTTGGTGCGCTGTTCCATGGCGTTCGCTACCGGGTCCATCAGGCAGTAACAGAAGAAAACGCCGAGGAAAGTGCCGACCAGCGCAGCAGCAACTTTTACCCCAATCACGGCAATGGAACCGTCGATCGACTGCATGGTGATAATGATCCCCAGAACCGCCGCACAGATCCCGAAGCCTGGCATCGCTTCTGCTGTACGCTGCAGCGAGCGGGACGGCTGAAGGAGGTTCTCTTCCATCGCCACCAGCTCCTGCTCCAGGATACCTTCCAGCTCGTGCTCGTTGATTTTGCCCATCGCCATCAGACGGAAGTTATCCGCAATAAAGGTGATGATCGCCTTGTTCTGCAAAATCAGCGGGTATCTCTGAAACAGCGGGCTGCTTTCCGGCACCTCGATATGCTCGTCCAGCACCTTCAGCCCCCCGTCCTGCACCAGTTCGAGCAGTTCGTACAGCAGCATCAGCAGTTGACGCTGGTACTCGTCGGTGTATTCATTTTTACGCATAATGCCGCGAAACTGGCGGTACATCTCTGCCAGAACGGGTTTTGGGTTAGCAAGCACCATCGCCCCCATCCCCGCCCCCAGAATGATAATGATCTCACCGGGTTGCCAGAACGAGGCCAGACGCCCGCCAGACATAAGAAAACCGCCGACAACACAGGCGAAGATGATGAAAATACCGAGAAACTTTTGCATATACCTTTCACTTCTGGAAAAAACACTGGATCTTTTGAGCGATCTTTTTATTGAGCTGGCAGACGCGCGCCTCGGTCAGGTCGAGGACTAACGCAATCTCTTTCAGACTCATTTCCTGCTGGTAATAGAGCGAGAGTATTAATTGCTCACGCTCATCAAGGCTTGCCAGCGCAGCCCTTAACGTACCGCTGGTGACCATTTCATCCTCCAGCGAACGGCTATTCAGCGTACCGTTCAGGGCATCTCCGCCCAGTAAATCATCGAGACTCTCCAGCGTCTTTGCGCAGTCCAGCAGCAGATATTCGTGATACTCCTCAGCAGTGATGGAAAGATGCGTGTTCAGATCTTCAAAGCTCGGCGTTCTGCCAAGCACGCGCGTGATCTCCCGAATCGCATCGTTGATCTTATGGCTTTTCTGGCGCAGCCTGCGGGGACGCCAGTCCAGCTCACGCAGTTCATCCAGCACCGCACCGCGGATACGCTGCGCCGCATATGCACCAAACTGCTCATCGGGATGACCATAACGACGCAGGGACGTCAGCAGACCCATTAACGCGATCTGCTCCATATCTTCTCTGTCCATCACGCTGCTGGTCTGCCAGGCGAGTTGTTTCACCACTCTGTGTACCAGCGGCAAATACGCATTGACGTATTTCGCCTCATCCGCCGGTGTCAGCGAGTCATCCGCAATAAAATCCATCATTTCCATCAACTGCCGTGACTTACTGGAAAACCATTTTGCTGATGATTACGTCCTTGAACGGCATCCGCGTATTCAAACTCTGGAAGCGCTCGGTGTAGGCGCTCATTAACTTGTCGCGCAGCACTTCAACGCTCATTCCGCGAACGGCGTCATAATCCAGTGACGAAAGCATATTGACCGTTGCCCCGCGAATAGCAGGCGATAGCTCTTCGGCACGACGGGTATCTGCTGGTGAGTCGGTCGTCAGGGCCAGCTCCAGCAGTAAGTAACGTTCAGAATCGCTGTGGCTTTTTAAGGTCACGACGACGTTTTTGATTTCAACAAACTCCACTACACTCTCCTCCGATGAGGAGAACAGGTCGCTAATGGCGGAGCGCTTATGCTCGTCCTGGCTCAGCAAATGCGTACCCAGAACGGTGAGAACAGCGGCGAAGGTTGCGGCGATAAGGGCAATAACCAGCCCTAAAGAAAATGTCTTAATTGTCATAATGGATTTGCTTAAACCGTAAGTAGAACTGAATCGTCTTTACCTGCAGAGGACAACGTCTCTTCTGCTTCTATCACTGCTCCCGTATCCGGCCCCTCTTTTACAGCATGCTGAGGCGCTCTTTGCCCTTGCTGTTGGCCGGACTGGGAAGAGACCTGTACGTTTACCTGAACAAAGTTTTGTTCCGTCAGACTCTGGCGCAGCTCATTGCTGATTTGCTGAAGCGCGCGATAGGTTTCCCCATTGCTGGCAGTGATATGCACCTGCATGCGCCCATTTTCGATCTGCAGTGAAATATCCACTTTGCCCATCTCCGGTGGGTCAAGGCGGATCGTTGCATGCTGCACCTGGTTCCTGACCTGGAGCTGCAAACGATCGTTTAAAGCACTGTGCAGTTGCTGTGCCCACTTCGCTTCATCCGCATCCAGCCTGACCGGAGGAAGGTTGACCGTCTGTTTATCCATCATGGTGGAAAAGGTCTGGACGGTGGCCGGTTGCCCTGCGGTGGGCAGGAGGGTCACCATCGGTTTAACCGGTTCCAGCGCGGGCGGTGTTACGGCTTCCAGGGCGGCCGCTGACGTAGCATGCAGGGTCAGCGGTTGCGGCATCACCTTCAGCGGCGATATTGCCGGTTGCTGGCCTGCAGAGACGTTTTGCATCTGCAGCGCATCGCCGGTCAGAGGCGCGCTGCTCTGCGTAACACTGAGCGTTTTCGCGGGCATCTGGCTTGCCATTAACAACGCATCCAGCAGCATATTGGGCGAACCGATCACATCCTGCGCCATCGTCATACCGTCGGGACGCTGCGTTTTCTCATCGTCCTCCTCTTCAGGTTTTACGCCCGCCAGCACCATAGCGCTGTCGCGCGGCTGCTCACCCCCCATCAGGGTATTAATGATGTTAAGCAGCGCATCGTTAAACCCAGGTGCGGCCTGGCTGTCTGTCTCTGAAGCTGGCGTCTGGGTGAGCGTCGCCCCTGACGCGGTGATCCCCGGCAATATGCTTGCCGTCTCGGTCGCGTCAGCGGCAACAGGAAGCTGGGTCATGTGCGAAAGCATCAGGTTCATCGCCCAAAATCCTCAACACTGGCAAACTGCGCATACGCCGTCGCCCCCTCCTTATTACGGCGGGCGCGCGCCATCTTCTGCTCCAGCTCGTCGCTTTGCTCCTGGCAGAAACGGCTGACCATGGCATGTGTTTGTCTGAGTTCTTCGAGCGCTTCTCGCTTTTCGGCGCTTAGCGTTTGCCCTTTCAGCGAGGTCAGCAACGCGGCTATCTGTGCATCAACGTCCTGCATTTTTGGCCAGTCGTGCTGACTGGCCGAATGCCTGAGGGAACGCGCCAGATAACGCATAACCTGCATATCATCCATTTTGCTGCCCCATTTTTTCCCAGCCGTCCTGAAGATTACGGAGGACGACCTCCACCTCTTCGACATACGTGACCGAGAGTTTGTGGCTGGCATCGTAAAGCCGATAAACGCAGTAGTCGTAAAGGTTGGCCAGGCTCAATGCCAGCTCGCCGCCCTTTTCAAAATCCAGTGAACTGGTGAGCGCATTCAGGATGTCGATGCATTTATTAATGCTTTGCACCTTGCGGTCATAACGGCGCGCGGCGATATGGCTTTTCGCGCGAACCAGTTCGTCCATCAGGCCGTTAAACAGCATTAAAACCAGCTGATGCGGGTTTGCTGCGGCGGCCTGAATAGCCAGATCGGATTGTTGATAATGGCCGTAGCCCTGCTGTTCGTTCCCGTACATAAAAGCGTTGATTTCCTTAAGCTAAACCAAACATACCCATGGTGTTGTTCATCTGCGTCATTGCTTGCTGCAGTTGGGTAAACTGCTTCAGATAGCGGTTATAAGAGCTTTCATAACGCGTGTTCATCGCTTCGGTTTTGGTATCAATGTCGCTCTGCTGGCGATCCAAAACTTCCTGTCGGCCTTTGAGTAAGCCATTGGTCGAGTTCAGATAGCGATCGAGCGATTTATCCATCGCTGTCAGCATCCCCTCTTTGCCATTGAACAGATCGTTCAGCTTCTGCGGATCGGCTTTGATCGCCTCATCCAGTTTTTTGCTGTCGATTTGCAGCTTGCCTTCCCTGTCTGCAGTAATGCCGAAATCGGACATCCGCTTGTCGCCAAACATCTGACGCATCACATCATTCAGTTCGCGATCAAGAGAGGACATCGTGGCATCACCGGCAAACGCGCCGCGTGTGTCGCCATCTCCGCTACCGCTTTTCGTGAGCTTGCTGAGCGTGTCCTGAAGCGTGTTGTAAGCATCCACAAAGGTCTGAAGCTGCTCTTTTGTCCCGGCGCTATCCGTCCCCACTGAAATGGTCAGCGGCTTGTCCTTTTCCGTCACCGCCGTCAGTTCGATGGTCACCCCGTCGATCAGCTTATCCAGCGTGTTAGAACTGTTGGTGAAGGTCATATCACCCATCTTGATGACCGAATCGGCTGCCTTAGAGATCTCCTTCGGATTTGAAAAATCCAGACCGGACGGACTGCTGACCGAAATCGTGTTTTTTGAGCCGCTCTTGTCACTGCTTAACATCAGAGTGACTTCGCCATCGGAACGGATCAGCGAGGCCGTAACCCCAGGGTTATCTTTATCACCGTTAATCGCTTTCGTGAGGTCGCTGAGGCTATCCATATCCGTCAGATCAACGGTAATGGTTTTGGCATCCGCGCCTTCACCGAGCGTGATATCCATCGTGCCGGAGGCATCTTTAATGGACTGGTCGGTCATTTTGTCGAAGCCGATCTGATGGGCAGAAGCCAGCGCAGTGACCTCAATGTTGTAGGTGCCCTTCAGTGCATTCGAGTTTGCGGTAACGTTCGCGATACCTTCACGGCTCATGCTGACGGCATTTTTCAGCATGCCGGCGTCAGTGCTGTTCAGCCCGCTCATCGCCGTGCGGAAATCGGTCAGTGCCGTTTTCAGCGCGTCGAGCGCTTTTTTCTGCGAATCCATCGTCGCGGTTTTTGTCTTAAGCTGGTTTTGCAAAGACATGATGTCGTATGTCGCCAGCTGCTGAGCCAGAGACTGGGGATCAATGCCGCTAAAATCTGCCATATTGTTGTTCTCCGTTCGCACCTGTTGCTAAACCATGACCGTTTAATGCAACCTTCGTGCCAGTTTTTATATCGTTTAAATTCAGTGAGTTAAAAAACAGAAGGAAAGCGACTTTCCCCTGAAGGGAAATAACAGGAAGGGGATTGCCGCAAACAAAAACACCGCCTTACAGCGGTGTTTTAGGACGGTATTAAGGATTAACCCAGCAGGGACATCACCATACCGGACATGCTGTTGGACTGTTTCAGCATGGACATACTGGTTTGCGCCAGCATCTGGTTGCGGGTCATGCTGGACGCTTCAGACGCAAAGTCTGCGTCGCGGATGTTACCCAGCGCCAGGTCGGTGTTGTCTTTCATGTTTGCCAGGTTGGCTGCGGTGTGGCCCAGACGGTTGATGGTCGCACCGAAGCTGGAACGCACAGAACCGACGGAATCCAGCGCGGTATTCAGGTTATCGATCAGCGCTTTCGCATTATCAACGCTGGTCTGGCTGTCATCATCAGCCAGAGTAATCAGACCGGAAGCACCATTCCAGTAAGAGCCCGCTTCGAGTTCAGTGAAGCCGCCGCTGGCGTTGTTAACCGCACCAGCCGCACCGTTCAGTTTGTCGCCCATTTTCACAACCAGGCTTTCACCGGAAGTCGTACCAATCTGGAAGTTCAGATCGTTAGCGAACTTGCCAGAAGCACCGAACAGCTTCTCACCTGCATAAGAGGTGTTACCCATGATGTTGCGCAGTTCGTCGTTCAGGGAGTTCAGTTCAGAATCGATCGCTTCACGGTCTTTTTTGGAGTTCGTGTCGTTCGATGCCTGCGTTGCAAGGTCTTTCATGCGGTACATGATGTTGCTGACTTCGTCGAAAGCACCTTCAGCCGTCTGCATCAGCGCAGTTGCGTCAGAGATGTTGCGCTGTGCAACAGCCATACCGTTGGTCTGGCCCTGAAGACGCGTCGCGATTTGCAGACCTGCAGCATCATCCGCCGCGGAGTTAATACGTTTACCCGTGCCCAGACGCTCCATCGCGGTGGACAGCATGCTGTTAGATTTATTCAGCGCATTAACGGAAGCCATGGAAGAGGCGTTAGTAAAAATAGAAAGTGCCATTTTAGAATTCTCCTTTTGAACCTGTCTGTCAGGTTCTTCTCTCTGGTACTCAATTAAAACGGCACAGCCAAATGAAGAATTAAATGGGAAATGAAAAAAAATTCTCTTTTTCTTAAACAAAGAGAGCGAACAAATCTGGCAATAAAGGAATAGCAGAGAATACCCTGACTCACTAAATAGAATATAAAGCGACACAATACCCACACAACTTAAGCGTACATAACATTTTCTTACGCTTTTTTTTGTTGACCTGAAAAGAATCGCATTCTCAAAATCATCAAAAAACAAATCCTTTACAAGGACAAACAAATAATTAATAAAAAGATCAACAACCCACTATAGTTAACTTTTAACCATATCCATTAATACGCCTCTGGTTTATTTGCTTAATAATTTGTTGCACATCACACTTTTATAGCGTAAAAATGTGCCACGGAAGAGAAACTTCCTAAACACGCCTAAGAAAAGGCTTATACTGCCAGGCGAAAAACCCTAAAATCATAAGGGAATTTTCGTTTTTGACTTCAGCGCAGCGCCTTTTTTGCACATTTCCCGCAGGCAAGCGGCAATTCTCTGTGAATTTTAAACGGAATTAATGATTAATTTACATTAAGCATTTCGCTTAACTTTTAAGCGATGCCTGACGAATGACATTCTTCTGGAGTGGGCACCGACCATCACTTGCCATGAATAAAACATATTATGCGGTAAACAACTGGTTAGTCGATTTACCCTCTGGCTCGATCATTAACCTTGTTTCTGGCGAAAGAAAACGCCTGGGCGAGTATCAATTAAAACTTTTAGATGTCCTGGTCTCAAACGCGGGGAAAATACTGACTCGCGAGGAATTGACGACGCTGGTCTGGGAACGACGGGTTATTGGGAATAATAGCCTTCCGAATGCGATTCATGCATTGCGAGCCGCGCTGGAAGATGATGGAAAAGCACAGAAAATTATCAAGACCATCCCCAAAAAGGGTTATTTACTCGAACAGGCCTGGTGCCGCTCCGTAGAACGGGAAAGCGAGGATATTGAGCAGACGGAAAATCTGCCCGCCCCGTACACTGATGATGCTGTTATCGAGGAAGGCGACTATTGTCCGGTGCCTGCAGAAATGCTTGTTCCGCCAGAACCGGAGGGGAGCGAGCCACTTCCGGCTCCTGAGGAAGTAACCCGCACGCGCACCTCTCACCCATTCATTGCCCTGGCGATCCTGGTTTTGGTCGTGATTTGCAGTGCTATAGCGGGTTGGGAATATGCCAACTCGCACGGCTCCAGGCTGGTTGCCACCGAGCAAGAGTCCGGGGTTTACAGCAATATCCGCATCTATGAAATTTCGGAGTCGAACCGGCTGGACATGAATAAAGAGGATTTTTACAGCAAGATCAAAGATCCCTTGTACGCCATTAATCAGCAGATCAAATCGCAATCGATCAGCATGACGGTCTATTACCAGAGCATTAACCAGACGCTCAATTATACCTTTGCCTTAAACAGCCGCTGTGACAGCAAACAGCTGGTGATGGCGATTTACCACTGGCGTATCGACCCGGTACAACTGAACAATCTGATATTGCGCGAGACGAGGAGGAAAATCAGTGAGATGGAAACCTGCGCTTAACTGGAAATGGTTGATGTCATACCTTCTGATTGCCGCCGCCGTGTTTACCGGCGTCCATACTCTACGCACGCCGGTCACCCCGCAGGCAAACGTGGAAGGCTTTCTGCAACTGGGCTTTTACGACCTCCTGTCGCGGCGTAAAGAGATCTACGATTCGCATATGCAGACGGTTAATCATGCCATTCTGACAACCATCACTAACCCTAACGATAACCGTTTTGTGCTGAAAGGTAAGTTTGCAGAAATCGACGAGCAAGACGGCAAGCGTTTCTTTTCTTACACGCCAATTTATTACAGTACGGTACAGAAAGGGCTGATGATTGATGGCCTGGTGGATATGCTGATGCATATCGATTTCTGGATGCAGCCGGTCTATATCGGTGATATGCCGTTGGTCGTTGGGCAGAGTGGCGCGATTTTTCTCTATCCCCTGCACAACTAAGACAGGCGGTGTCGTCACCGCCCCTCTGAGTTAACCCAACAGATTTTTCACAGTCGACAGCGACACGTTCCCCTGCGCGGACAGGGCTTGCGACAGCAGGCTATACTGCGTTCCGCTTTTTGCCAGAGCACTGCCGAGCGCACGCGCGGTGTCCAGCGCTTCGCGAGGCGTATAGGCCGTTGCCATGTCCTGAATACGCGCTGACACCCGCTCCTGATGCTGATGCAATTTGCTGCGTTCACGGGTGATTTGCTCCAGCGTCTGCTGCAATTTTCCGCCAGCACCGCGCTCCCACTGCTGGCTAATCTGGCCGATTTCATCCTCGCGGCTGATCTCGGCGCGCGGAGCCAGGAGCGTAAAGGCATCCGCCGGAAACTGCTTCCCTTCCCCACGCACGCTTAAATGCTGGCTGACGCGCCCCCAGCGGGATTCATCAACCTGGAACATCGCTTTACCTTCACGGCTCAACGTCGCGTGGATACCCAGGCGGCCCAGCCCCACATTCAGGTGGACCAGCGCCTGACGCGGAGTCGCCTGTGCCGGTATCGCAATAGCAGTCAGCTCACGCTTGCTGCCGCCAAGCGCAAATACCAGCGTCTCGCCTGATGTCTGCTCCAGTACGTTTTCCATGCCCGGCAGCGTAAAGCTGACCTTACTGCTTTGCTGCAACGTCACATTGAAATTACGATCGACCGTTCCGCCAGATATCTCACTGCGCTGCTGCAATAACGACGTTACCGACGCGGCGTGCTCGCTCTCGTTCCCCCGCATCGCCTGATGACGCAGCATGAGCAGTTGCGTTTCCGTTTCCGAAAGATAGCTCTCCGCCTTTTGTACTGCAGTCAGTTGCTGATTCAACTGAACGTTGTAGCGTAAAGGACGGCGTGAAAGCAGGGCAGACTCCGGAAATGGCGGCGTTCCTCCAGAGGAAAGAGGCCGTTGCTCCGTGCGTGAGATCGCCGACGCCGCCCCTGGCGTGGTTCTGACGGGAGCGGGCGTCGTGGATAACGAGTTTGTTTTTAAACCGACTTGCATACGTATTACAACATGCTGAAGAGCGAAAGCTGGCTGATCATGCTGTACGCTTTGTTGGTTATCTGTACAGAGTTGGTGTAGAGCTGAAGATTAATATTGGTTGTCGCCCAGTCGGTATCTGACAGATCGCGAACGACCTGATCGTTCGCCATGCTGACGTCCGTATGCGCATCGTCCAGCATGGTCAGTCGATTCTGACGTCCACCCAGGTCGGTAAATAATGCCGCAACTTTATCGCGTGACTGACCAGACATCGTCAGCATCTCGTCGATATCCTTCTGGTAATCGTTCACCGACAGCGACGGGTCCTGCATTTTGTCGCTGAGGGCTTTGAGCTTGTTTAGCATCTCCAGATCGTCACCGCTGCCGGAAAATGCGCCCACAACGTGGGTATTTTCCGTCACGTTAACACCGTTCGCTACCGTGGTTTCACGCGTGCCGTTGTTGCCCTGGTAAACATATTTCCCCTGCGCCTCATCCCAGACCACCGGTTTGGTGTCCGTTTTCGTACCGGAGAAGAGATAGCCACCGCTTTCGTTCTGCGCGTTTATAGAGGCCACCAGCGAGTCCAGCATGGAGGAGAGTTCGGCACCATAACCCGACATATCTTCCCCGCTGTGCACGCCGCCGTTTGCGGCAGAAAGCAGTTTATCGTTCAGCGCTAACAGCTGATTGCTCATGGCCGTAATGTGCGCTTCCTGGCTGGAGAGCGCCCCGCTCAGCCCGGTAATGTTATTCTGATACTGCTTAATGGCCGATTGCTCGCGGTTAAGCTGCACCAGACGCGTTGCGGCAACCGGATCGTCAGACGGAACGTTGATCCGCTTCTGCGTGGCCATCTGTTCCATCAGTTTGCTGATGCGCGTACCGTTAACGCCAAGCTGCGCCATCATGGCATCGGAATTATAAAGACTACTGATTCGCATAAATTCGTTCCTTACTCCCCGTTAAAACAGGCCTAACAGGTCATTGAAAATCTGGTTACCGGTGGCAATCACCTTGACGTTGGACTGGTACGCCTGCATATACACCTGCAGGTTAATCGCCTCTTCATCCTGGTTGACCGCGCTGAGGTTGTTGCGCTGGAGCTGGGCCTGGTCGAGAACCCCTTTCGCCGCATCCAGTTCGCTCTGGGATTTTTTGCTGGCGATGCCCACGTTCGAGATGATCGCCGCAGCCCCTTCATTCAGGCTCATATTGCCCATTCCGCCGATATCAACCTTTTTATTTTTCAGATCAATCAGCGCCTGAAGGTTGTCGCCGTTACCCTGCTCATCGGGAGAGCCAGACAGAGCCAGTTCGTCAGGCTTAAGGTCGTTCACCTGTAAAATTCCGGCTGGGTTAGTCAGATCGAAGGTAAACAGCGGCTTACCGGGATTGCCATTCTTATCAAAACCTTGCGCGAGCTGATCGTTGAACATGGTGGCAACCGCTTCCGCCATCCCCTGCACGGAAGCCTGCATCTGTGCCAGATCGCCGGTTTCATAGTCGTACAGCGCACCGAGCTGGCCGCCCGTTGAAGGGTTGAGTGAAAAGGTGGTGTTCGAAAAGCTCAGGCTCAATACAGGATTACCGCTACCATCCAGGCTACAGCTCAACTCCCCGGCCACTTTCCCGCTCACCAGCGGCTGACCGTTTTTCATTGACACGGAATAGCTGCCGGTACTGTCTTCCGTCACTTTAACGTCAGCGTAGGTGCTGAGCTGTTTTACCAGCTCGTCACGCTGATCGCGCAGTACGTTACTGTTGCCCCCGGTTGATTCCATCTCCATGATTTTTTTATTGTAATCAGCGATACCGTCCGTCAGGCTGTTGATCTGCCCGACCATAGTGTCACGCTGGTTGGAGACCGACGTTTTCTGGCTGTTGATAAAGTCGTTCATGCTGTTGAAGCGCGTCGCCAGAGAGCCCGCCTGGTTCAACAATTGCTGGCGGTTCGCCTCACTTTCTGGCTCTTTTGTCAGCGCGCTCAGCGCAGCGAAAAAATCATCCAGACCGGTTCCCAGGCTGGTGGAATCGGTGCCGATCACTTTTTCCAGCGAGCTGAG
The DNA here is from genome assembly GCF_009176645.1 of Enterobacter oligotrophicus. Lineage (NCBI taxonomy): Bacteria > Pseudomonadati > Pseudomonadota > Gammaproteobacteria > Enterobacterales > Enterobacteriaceae > Enterobacter > Enterobacter oligotrophicus. The sequence goes on along the minus strand of NZ_AP019007.1, from coordinate 2,833,684 downwards.
GTACTGGTTGTTGATGGTATAATATTTCTCTTTGCTGTTGCTCTGCCACACCTGGGTGGTCAGATACTGATCCGAAACACGGCGGATACTGTCTACCTGCACACCGGCTCCGGCGGACATTCCACCCTGGCCCATCGTCACCACGGAGCTTTGAATAATGCCCTGGCGGCTGTAGCCTGGCGTCAGAACGTTGGAGATGTTCATGGAGGTCACGCTCATCCCAAACTGCGCCGCCTGCAAGCCACTCCAGGCAATGTTGATCATGTTCATTGATTACTCCTGCCCACGACGCATAACGGGTATGACCGGGGGGGTTAATTGCTGAGGATGCTCTTGTAAAGCGGCCATACTCTGCGAATTCTTAAGCGGTGCCTGCGCCTGCGGCCCCAGTTGCGCAATGATCATCTGCGCAATACCGGTGCTGCGTTGCGATGCCAGCTGAGAAGTCAGCTTGTCGTCGTAAAACTCCTGCATCATGCGCTGCTGCTTACTGTCGAACGGGTTGTCGTCCACCAGTGCCTGCGACGCTTTACGCATCTCTTTCATCATGGAGCGCAGGAACATGGCTTCAAACTGTTCAGCCGCCTGCTCAAGGTTTTGTGGTTTGACCTGCCCGGTCATGTCGCCGGGCAGCAGGGGGGAACGAGGGGCGATCGCATTTAACATAACCACTCCTTAAATCACCACCAGCTCGGCATCCAGCGCACCGGCTTCATGCAGAGCCTGCAGGATTGCCATGGTGTCATCCGGCGATGCGCCGAGGCTATTCAGCGTGTTCACAATACTGCGCAGGCTGGTTCCGGCAGCAAGGGTGACCATTTGCCCACGACCGCGATCGACATTCACGTCACTCTCCGGCGTGACAACCGTCTGCCCCTGGCTAAATGCCCCCGGCTGGCTGACGCTGGAAGATTCACGAATGGTGACCGTCAGGTTCCCGTGCGAGACGGCCGCGGCGCGAACAACCACGCCATCGCCAATCACCACCGTACCGGTACGGGCATTGAACACAACGCGCGGCGGCTGTTTACCGGCATTGATCTGCACATCTTCCAGCATCGACATAAACGCCACGCGTTCGCCCGCAGAAAGCGGAGCATTAACCACCACGTTGGTCGCACTTTGTGCCGTAGCCGTGCCCGAACCAAACGCAGTGTTGAGCGCAACCGCGACGCTGTTAGCGGTTTTAAAGCTCGGACGTTTCAGGTTCAAAATCACCTGGTTGTTTTGCTGAAAATCAGACGGAATTTCACGTTCCACCGATCCCCCGTTTGGCACGCGCCCTACGGTTGGGGTGTTGATCGTCACGCTGGAGCCGCTGTTACCTTCCGCTTTCACGCCGCCGACCACCACGTTTCCCTGTGCCAGGGCGTAGACTTCACCGTCTGCGCCGCGCAACTGCGTCAGCAGCAGTGTCCCGCCACGCAAACTTTTCGCGTCACCGATAGACGAAACCGTCACGTCAATGGCCTGACCACGGGCGTAACCCGGCGGCAGCGTGGCGCTGATCGCCACGGCGGCCACGTTTTTCACTTTGGGATCGATTTTCGTCGGCAACTGCACACCAAACTGGCGCAGCATATTGGTCACCGACTGGCTGGTGAATTTCACCTGGTTTTTATCACCGGTGCCGTCCAGCCCCACAACGAGGCTGTAACCTACCAGCTGGTTACCACGCACGCCCTGGATGTCCACAACGTTACCCAGACGTTCCGCCAGCGCGCCTGTCGTCCACAACAGCATCAGAAATAGCATTGCCTTACGCATGGCAGACTCCATTAAATAGGGAACAGTGGATGGTTAAAGAAGCGGGTTAACCAGCCTGCGGAATTGGCATCGCTCAGCGCGCCGCGTCCCGCATAGGAGATACGTGCGTTAGCAATACGCTGCGATGAAACCGAGTTGTCACGCTCAATGTCCTCGGCACGCACCAGCCCCGTCACGCGCATATATTCATCGCCCTGATTAAGGGTGAGCCATTTCTCGCCACGCACCGCCAGCACGCCGTTAGGCAACACCTTATAGACCGCAACGGTGATGGCACCGCGCAGGCTATTTTGCTGCTGTGAGGTGGCATTACCGTTAAAGTTACGGTTGCCGTCGATCGAGCCTGAGAGCTTGTCAACAGAATGGCCAAAGGCCTCCGGCACGCCGATGGACACATCGTTTTTCTTACCGAAATTGGTCCGCGCCTGTTTGCTTGCCTGGGTTGACTCATCGAGCTTCACGGTCAGGATGTCGCCCACACGATAGGCACGGCGATCCTGCGTTAAAGACCAGTTGTAGTTGGCGTTATACAGACCACCGCCCTGCACCTGGGCAGACGGCATGGAAAAATCTTCCGGCGGCGCATAGGCCGCGTCGTCTTTATGTACCAGCAGCGCCGGGCTTTCACACCCGGCCAGCAGAAGTACAAAAAAGCCGAGAACACACTGCTTTTTCATTTTTCGTTCACTTCACTTCACGCATTACATCGACTGCGTGACAAACTTCATCATGTCGTCCGCGGCAGAGACCATTTTGGCGTTCATCTCGTAGGCACGCTGGACGGTAATCATATCGACCATCTCTTCCACCACCTGAACGTTGGAGCCTTCAAGCGACCCCTGCTCAAGCTGACCGAAAGCCTCTTCCCCCGCGACACCCTCAACCGCTTCACCGCTTGCGGCCGTTTCGCGATACAGGTTGCCGCCGATGGCTTCAAGCCCGGCCGGATTCACAAAGTTCACCAGGGTGATCTGCCCCAGCTCAACCGGTTCCGTTTCGCCCGCAACCGTCGCCGTGACGGTGCCGTCTTTGCCAATCTGGATATCTTTCACGTTATCCGGCAGCTCAATTTGCGGCACCAGTGGCAGCCCCTGGGCGTTGGTCAGCAGGCCATCCGGGTTCTTCTGGAAATTACCCGCGCGGGTATAGGCAATATCGCCATCGCTGGTTTCTACCTGGAAAAAGCCCTGGCCGGTGATCGCCACATCCAGCTTCTGCCCGGTGTTCTGAATATTGCCGGTCGAGAACTCTTTCTGGGTGCCGACAATTTTTACGCCAGTACCAAACTGGATGCCGGTTGGCGAGGTGTTGTTCTGATCAAGCTGACCGCCCGGCGTGCGCTGATTCTGATAAAACAGATCGGCAAACATCACGCGATCGCGCTTGAAACCGGTGGTGTTGACGTTCGCCAGGTTGTTAGAGATGGCGCTCATCTTCGCGTCTTGCGCGGCAAGTCCGGTTTTACTGATCCATAAAGCGGGATTCATCGTTATTCCTTACTCAATCAGGTATTACGCAACAGACGGTTGCCTGCCGTGGCCAGGTCTTCCGCGGCCTTCATCATTTTGATCTGCGCTTCAAACTGGCGGTTAAGCGCGATGCTCGACACCATTTCGTTGATGGCCGAGACGTTGGAGCTTTCAAGATGGCCGGAAACCAGCTCGACCTTTTCCGTTCGTGGGTTGACGTCAGCACGGGTGACCATAAATCCGGCGGCGTTTTTGCTCAGCTGGGAGGCGGGAATATCCACCAGCTTGATACGGTCAACGTCCATCTGCGTCGCGACATTGCCATCATCCGGCACGATAGAGATCACACCGTCGTCCGCAATGCTGATGGCGGAAAACGGCGGCAGTACAATCGGGCCGTTATCGCCGGAGACAGGCAAGCCATCGATGGTGAGATCGCCTTCCGGCCCCACTTCAATTTGGCCGTTGCGGGTATAAACCTCCCGGTTACCGCTCACCAGCGCGATCAGTCCGCTGCCTTTGATAGCGACATCCAGATTGCGCCCGGTATCACGCGTTGCGCCTGGCGTCAGGTCGACGCCGCCCTGCTGCTGCTGCACCAGGTAACGGGAGGCGTAACCCTCCCCCTGGATTTGCTGCGACATGGCACTGTCGAGATCGTGACGGAACCCTTGCGTGTTCACGTTCGCCAGGTTGTTGGCGTGGATCTGCTGTTGCGACAGGCTCCGGGACGCGCCGCTCACGGCGGTATAAATTAAATGGTCCATTACACCGCCTGGAACAGCGCCGTCATCATGCTGTCGTTGGTGCTGATCACTTTGGTGTTCGCCTGGTAGTTACGCTGCGCGGTCATGAGCCCGACCAGTTCCGCCGTCAGGTCAACGTTAGAGCCTTCCAGCGTGTTGGAAGTCAGCGCACCCAGCAGGCCGGTGCCCGGTGTACCGGTCAATGGCGCGCCTGAGCTGGCGGTTTGTGTCCAGGTGGTGCCGTTTTGTGACGACAGGCCGTTCGGGTTGGCAAAGGTCGCCAGGAGCACCTGCCCCTGCAGCAGACGCTCACCGTTAGAGAAGGTGGCATAGACGCTGCCGTCTTTATCGATCATCTGCCCGGTGCGCTCGCCGGACGCGTAGCCGTTGCCGTTGTTTTTACTGACGGAGAAGTCAGAACCGAACTGCGTGGTGCCGTTGTAGCTCAGCGCCAGTTCGATACTTTCTGCACCCGGAATATCGGCCTGAATATTGACCGTGCCGTTTGGGGTCTCCAGCACGCCCTGCTCGGTAAAGGTCATTTTCTGCGTGGTGCCCATATCCTGGTCATCCATGTAGTAATGCACTTCCCATTCGTTATCGCTGGTTTTAACGAAATATTGCTTCAGGGTATGTTCACGCCCCAGAGAGTCATATACCTGCGTGGCATACGTGTGGTTATAGGACGTTTCGTCGGTCGGGTCGAACGTGGTGGTGGTTGGCAGCTTTTCGTTGGCATTGAGGTTGGCCGTGAAATCGAGCGTGCTGGTGGCCTTCGCTGGCAGCGAGCCGCTGCTGATGGTCAGGTTACCGACAGTACCGGTCTGGATCACGCCATTGGCATCGACCGGATAACCCTGAAGATACATGCCCTGGTTGTTGATCAGGTTGCCGAGGCTGTCCGTCTGCATGTAACCGGCACGGGTATAAGCGGTGGTGCCCGAGCTGTCGCGCATCACGAAAAAGCCATCGCCGTTGATCGCCAGGTCAAGGCTACTGGCAGAGGAAAAAATGCTTCCGTTTTTAGAGATACTCTGCGCGATATTGGTCACGCCCACACCCAACGGCTGGCCTTCGGCATACAGGGACGCAAACTCCGCACGACCCGATTTAAAGCCGACAGTACCGGAGTTCGCAATGTTGTTGGAAATCGCACCCAGCTGTTGGTTAATGGCATTTAAGCCAGAAATAGCAATATCAAAGCTCATAATTGTTCCTGATTAACTCATTAATCCCTTTGGGTTTTTGTCTTGCGACTGCCCAAACTGTGTGATGTTGTTGTAAGCCACCTCACCAACGCCGGTGATGTTCAGCACGGTTGGGCTACCATCAAGCGGAATACGCACGTTGTTCACCACGCCGCCCACTTCAACCGGTACTTTGGTTTCCTCTGTATCGGTTACCACGGAAAGGGTGTATTTCCCCTCTTTCAGGCCCAGCTCTTCAGGATCAATGTTGAAATTCACCACGCCCTTTTCCTGCTTGCCCAGCTCGATTTTGGTCTCGTTGCCACTTTCATCTTTTACGATGACGGTAACGGTATTGGCGGCATGACCCAGCGTCAGGCGACCATCAATATTGGTGCTGCCATCGGTCTCGACGGTGTCGGTCTGGACCATCACTTTCTGACCCACCAGGTTGCCCGTGGAGAGTGTCTGGAGGTTGTCCATCAGTACCGCGTTGTTCGCCATTAACTGGGACATCGTTTCCATGGACTGCACCTGCGTCAGCTGCGCAAGCTGGCTGACATACTCTGTACCGTCTGTCGGATTCAGCGGGTCCTGGTTCTGGATCTGCGCCACCAGCAGCTGCATAAACAGGTTATTCATGCCTGCTGCGGTGTTGTCATTCGCCGTCACGCCGCTGTCGTAAGGGGTCGTGCCGGATTGAGTGGATACTCCATTCACGCTCATGAATTACGCCTCTCCAAGACGCAGCAGGCTTTGCTGCATGCTTTTTACATTGTTAAGAACATCGACGTTGGTTTCGAAGTTACGGGACGCGGACATCATGTCGGCCATCTCTTCCACCACGTTGACATCCGGATACCAGACGTAACCGTCTGCATTCGCCATCGGGTGATGCGGCTCATAGCGCTGCACCGCATTACCCGAAGAGACAACATCCAGCACCTGTACGCGCGCGCCGGTCAGCGCGTTGTCGCTCATGAGCTGGTCGTTTTGGTAAACCGCAGCAAAGACCGGGCGGCGCGCTTTATAGACATTGCCCTCATCCATCGCCGGGGTTTCGGCGTTGGCGAGGTTACTGGCGATGGTATTCAGGCGGACGGTTTGCGCCGTCATCGCCGAACCCGAAACTCGGTAAATATCGCTAAAAGCCATTTTTAGTTACCTGATTCAATCACTTACCTTCAATTGCCTTCTTCAGGCCGGTGAATTTCATATTCAAAAACGCCAGGCTCATCTGATAGTCCTGCACATTTTTTGAAAACTCCGCCTGCTCCACATCCAGCGCGACGGTATTGCCGTCCGAGGAGGGTTGGTAAGGCACGCGATACATCTCCTGCGGCGCTGAGCCGGGAAAGAAATCCCGCTGTGAACGTTGCATCTCCGCGGCAAAATCAATATCTTTAGCCTGGAAATTGGGTGTATCGACGTTAGCCAGATTTGCTGAAAGCAGTTCCGCCCTGGAAAGTCGAAGTGCTACAGCCTGCGGATGAACGCCCAATGCCTTATCAAAAGTAATACTCACAACTCACTCCTTTCTGATGATGGACACCTGCGATAGTCCGTGTTGCTTCAGCCTTTAAAGCAACTATCGTGCCAGGTTTTTAACATCATGAATTCAATAAGTTTTTCACTATCACCCTCTGTAAAAGGGAAGGTCTTTTTCCGCAACGCTGTATCGGTAGCGCTACTGTGCCTTTTTGCACTGCCTGCCAGCGCACAGCCGCAGAATTCCACCGCCCGTAAGCAGGTCTATGCTCGCGTACAACAGCAGGCCGCAGAGACCATTCGCCAGGAAGCACTGCGTAACGGCTGGGAGGATTACCAGGCAAAGCTGAATCTGTTTATTCCCTCTGAAATTGCGCAATACGCCCCCTGCCCTGCACCGCTGAGCGTGAGCATGCCCGGAGGAGAGCACCTTGATTTGCGTCGCCTGCGGTTCGACGTGCGCTGCGACGCAGGCAATGGCTGGGATGTCGCGGTCACGGTAAAACCTGACATTTACCTGCAGGTGCTGATGACGAAAGAGACCCTGGAACGCGGCCACGTGATTGCCGCCTCCGACCTCACGCGGCGGAAATTTAATATCAGTAACTTGCGCAGCGGCTATCTCACTCGCCCGGATGACGTGATCGGCTTAACCCTGAAGCGCCGTACCCGCGAACTTCAGCCACTGAGCATGAGCCAGCTGGATTCACCGGTGATGGTGGAACGGGGACAGCGCGTACTGATGGTGGCCAATCAGGATGGCGTCGAAGCTCGCACCATGGGCATTGCCAGTAAAAAAGGACGCAAAGGGGAGATGATCAAAGTCAAAAACGAAAGCAGCGAGCGTGAAGTCACTGCGATGGTGGTTGATATGGGCGTGGTCAGAACCGGCTACACCGCCCCCCGGTAAAAATATTTCACCCGGTTTAAGTTTGCCCTGTGATGCGCCGCTTTACGGGTATAAGGCACCGGGAAAGGCCGTTTCCGCGATGAGGCCTGACGAAAACGATCAATAAAAAATCCGAAGATGGAGTAATGCGATGAAAGTGACATCAACCCAGTACGCAATGACCAGCGCAGTCAATCAGGCCAGTTCCACGGCCCCGACTCGCACGACGAGCGCTGATGAGATGAAAACGTCACGAGCCGCTGCCATCGATCCTGTACTTGGCGATGCGCAAAGCCAGCTGGCCGCTCTGCCGGAAGTTGATATGGCGCGCGTTGCGAGCATGAAAGACGCGATTGCGAACGGGAAAATTAGCGTGGATATCGACTCGCTGACCAGCGCAATCGAGAAATATTATCAGAGGTAACAATGAGTAACGCCGCACAGTGCGTAAAAATGCTGGTCCAGGGCATGGTTGAAGATCGTGAAACATACAGCCAGCTGAAAACCCTGCTTGCCGATCAGCGCCAGTGGCTTATCGCACGCGATGCAGCAAAACTGGATCAGTTGAATCCGCAGTTGATCTCCCTGTATGAGCAACTGTCGCATAACAGTAAACAGCGCTACCAGTTACTCACCCAACTGGGTATTCCTGTCGGCACACCCGGCCTGCGCACGCTTTTCTCCCGCCTTCCTGCTCAGCATCAAAGCCAGTTCAATACGCTCTGGAATTCACTTGAACAGATTGCCGCTGAGTGTAAATCGCTCAATGACAATAATATTACGGTGCTGTCGATGCAGCAGGAGATCCTGCAAAATCTGTTAAATATTAGTGAGCCGGAAAACTGGCTTTATGAGCAGCTTTAACTTTCATAGAAATAAACAATGTCATCCGAAAACGAAAATATCATCAACACTATCATTTCCCAGTATATGGCAAACGCGCATAAACAAAAGGCGCACTATGAAGATATGCTGCCTAAAGTTAAGCTGAAACGGCATAACATGGAACATTGCCAGCTATTATTAGACAGAGACGAGTTATTATCATTACTGCCTAAAAACGGCGTTGTTGCGGAAATTGGCGTTGATAAAGGCGACTTTAGTGAAAAGATCCTCAATATCTGCTCCCCGGAAAAACTTTTCCTGGTAGATGCCTGGCACACAGAACGCTACCACGACGGGCTTTTCGAAAGCGTAACGGCTCGCTTCTCGAAAGAGTTAGAAGAAAACGTTATAGAAATCAAACGTGGGCTCTCCGTCGAAACAGCCAGCCAGTTCGCCGATCGCTCACTTGACTGGGTATATATTGATACCGACCACTCATATGAGACCACAATCCGTGAATTGTGTGCATACGCCGAAAAAGTAAAACCTGGCGGCATCATCTCCGGCCATGATTACACTATGGGTAATTTTGTTAAATGGTATCGTTATGGTGTTATTGAAGCGGTCCATCAATTCTGCGTTGCCTTTGACTGGGAGCTTATTTTTATCACTGCTGATGTGACAGAAAACCAAAGTTTTGCGATCAGGAAAATCCAGTGAACGAAAAAAACCGCCTTCATCAAACGAGTATACCCGCCGATTTACCACTCGAACAATTAATGGTTTTATTTAAGGGTGCCACAGAAAATGGGTCATCGGTCATGCTTAAAGGGGCGGACCCGGACAGATTCCATGAACTGGCGTTGTACTTCAGCCATGAAAATTATTTTTGCACCGGGCAGCCGGAGCAGGATCACTATCATTTCTCACCGCTTTTAAAAAATAAACAGAGAATTCTTGTTACCGCGACACAGGATAACTTCCATTTTGTGCAGCCTGTGATGCGTCTTATGCGTGAACAAGGCCATTACGTGACAACGCTCAGCAGTGAAGGACTGAACCAGCAGACACTGCTAAATGCGCTTCGCCATTGCGATGTCGCGTGGTTTGAATGGGGAGATGGTGCAATTATTCCGGCCAGTAAATTGCCGAAATATTGCAAAATAGTCTGCCGGATGCATCGTTATGAATTGTACAATCAGTCATATATGCAGGCGGACTGGCAAAAAGTCGATGAGGTTATTTTCGTCAGTGAGGCGATGAAAAACCGTTTCGTAACATCAATGGGTGATAAACTTCCGTCTGAACTTAAAATTTCCGTAATCGCCAATCTCACGGAACATCAACCCGTTATAACCTCCACTTCTCATCGACATCCTTACCATATCGCCTGCGTTGCACGATTTGCCCCTCAGAAAAACCTCATAATGCTTCTTCCGGTATTACAAATGCTGGTTAAACATGAACCCCGATTTAAATTATTTATTGCCGGACGCATTGAAGACACATGCCTTTATGACTCGTTTAAAGAACTGGTTTCACTCTATGGTTTAAATGATAATGTCATGATCTGTGGCACAATCGCTTCATCTGAGATGGCGAAATGGTATTCAGATAAATCATTTTTACTGTCAGTGAGTTACAACGAAGCCCATCCGATGGGGATCTTCGAAGGCATGCTGGCAGGTTTGAAACCCGTTGTTTTCCACGCGCCGGGGGGTGTTAGTGAATACTTGCCAGCAGAATATCTTTTTATTAACCCTGACGATGCGGTAAAAAAAATCATAGCCGGCAATCCAGATCCGACTCTTTATGCGATTGAAGCATCAGAACTTTTACAAAAACGTGCAGAACCAGAACGGTATCAGCAGATATGGGAAACGAATACACAGGCATCATTTCTCTTTTCTGTCATCATTACTTGCTACAACCGGGAAAAATACCTTCTCCCGGCCGTTGCATCAGCACTGAACCAACGGGATCATCATTTTGAAGTTATCGTCGTTGATGACGGTTCAACTGACCGGAGTTTGCAAACCATTGCGCATATTGACGATCCCCGTTTAAAAATTATTCGCAAGCAGCACACCAACGCACCAGACACCCGTAACTACGGCATAGAGCACGCTCGTGGTGAATATATTGTTTGGTTAGACAGTGACGATCTGTTGCACAGCAATGCGCTGAGCCATTATCGAACGCTTTTGCAACGCTGGCCTCAGGCGGATGTCTTATCGTGTGGAATGGAAATATTGGGAAAAAACAACCAGTATTTCTCGCTCTATAATCACCCACCCAAAAAATGGTTAAACTATCTACCGCAAGGGAATTTTATTTCTAATCCGGGCTGTTGTGTACGCCGCACCCTCTATAAAGCAGTCGGGAATTACAATACGACGTTTTTACGCGCACATGATTATGAATTCTGGTCGAGAGCGGCAGGTGTGGCAAAGATTGCGTTTACGGAACGATGCAATATTGCTTATCGCCTCCATGAAAATAATCTGACAGGATTAGGTAAGCCTGTAGATACGCTTTATGAATACTTAATTTTTAACGCAATTATTCAGCGTTACAGAAAAGAAGAACTGTTCCCTGGCAAAACCCGTCAGGAAATTGATGAATTCATTACTCATCGCAAGTCCATGCTGCTGGAGGAGACAGGGCTTGATAATACCATTATCGTTCTGGATGCCATCTCGTTGCCTCTGGAGCAACTGCCCGTATTCCTGCAATTACTTGGAAGCCAGGATGACAGGAAATTCCATGTAGTTATTGTTTCTAATAAACCGTTACCGTTTTCCGGCCTGCCGGTGTTAATTTCCGGGACATTAGAAAACACTGTATTAAGGGAATATGCGTGCAATACGCACCCTGGCAAGCATTGCCGGTTCTTTTCACTCGACCAGGATGTTCAAAACACGCCTCATCTCATAAGCGATGTGAAGAATGCGCTGCTAAATAATACTGTGCTTCCTGCCGGAGTACAGCGGCTCTCTGTATAGCCTTTGTCATTGACGATAAGCTGCCGGCCCTGAACGGTGCTGGCAGCTTATCAATAAGATCAGATTATAGACAGCCCACATAGCAGCGTGTAATCCGCATGGTTGTTCCCGTCATCTTCCTGCGGCTGCTGTGTCTTCCAGTCGTACCACGCGCTAAACAGCGCAATAAAATCATCCACAGTTAGCGTTTCGTTATCTTCAAGCCACAGGCTGCACAGCATCTTCAGCTGGAAAAACTGACGTGTTAAAGACTTCAACGCCACACCATAGTTGCTGGCATTGCGGCATGGAAAATGCTCGCTGTACAACCGGTACAGCAGCACGTTACGCGCGATAAAGGGTTGCTCCGACAGCAATGGAATCACCTTCATCTCCAGCTCGCGCAAGCGGTCCTGTAAACGTGCAGGTTGCATCACGGCCAGCTCACTGAGCTTAAACATCAGCATCATCTTCTGCATACCGGAGACATTCACATTAAGACGCATCGCCCCCATCTCACCGAGCGCTTCAACACGATTGATCTCAATCGGCGGCAGCAGAGAAAGTTGCTCATTAAGAATGCCACTCTGCGCCAGCTGCGCGAGTTCATCACCCATTACCGCCAGACGCTGCGGATCACGCTGGTTCTCTTCCAGATAACGCTGCGCCTTGCTGAGCAACACGCCAATCGCATACAGGCTACTTTCCAGCGTCAACGCGGGATGAACGGCGATATTGATACATTGCTGGTTAAGTGTCTCATCCCAGGCATTATCGTCCCGAACGCCATCTGATTCGGCTTCATCGGTATGGAGCAGAAACGCCTCCGGATTGAGAAGAATTTCACGCGCCGCGCTTTCACAGGCCGCGTTAAGACTGTCACGCTGCTGGTTGCCAACGGTCAGGCGCGTTTTAGGCCAGTCGCCTGACGCCACCTGGCAGGTGGGGCAATCGCAGGACGCGTTACGCGCGTTAAACCGGATCACGTATTCAGGCTGGTAGTGTTCAATCAAGTCCATACATGCTGCTCCAGCCGCTGCAATGGCGGCGTTTGTCATTGAAAATTTTTACGGAAAAACCAGTGTGTGCAGTCGATAACCTCGCCGCTCATCGGGTCTTTACCTTCGGGTAAAAAAGCGAAGCTCGGCTGGAAGCCAAGCCAGCAGTGCGACTGCATCTGTTCTGGCCAGCAGTCATCAAGGCTTTGTGCCTGCCGGTAGTGCTCAAGCAGCGTCGGGATATACGCGCCATTCACGGCATAAGCGCAACCACAACCGCCGTCCAGCACGCGTGCCACGCCGGGAAGCGCCTTGAGGGGTGAAATACGGTTGTAGCGTGCGCCCAGCAACACGACCTGCCAGTCGATATGCGGCAACCGTGTCAGCAGCTGGTTGACGGTTTTCAGGGACATCTCCTTGCGCACAAACTTCACTGACGTATCAAGGAGAAGCACGCTGCCCCACTGTTCACGCTGCGCCTGTTCCAGCACCTGGCAGTGCCTTTCAAGCTCGTTGTGAAGCGGGTTGTTGGCAAACGGCACCAGTTGATCGCCCTTCAGCCCCAGCGCCACCAGCGCCTGCATCTGGCTTGCAAGCACATCGGAATGCTGCGGATCGTAAAGCACCGCCACCTTGTCAAACGCCTGCCACTCAACAGAGGCACTTAGCGGAGCCTGGCTTAAGCGCCGGTAGTGGCTCAGCAAGTTCCGGTCAGTAACGAAATCTTCCAGCGTTAAGTCCACGGGCGTTGAGGTGCCGAGGACGAAATCTTTATCGTATGTGTTAGCGCTGTGGGAGATGCAGAGGATCGCCTGACGCGGATCGATCTGCTGGACTGGCGTAGTGTAGTTGTTCAGAAACGCCTGCTCTTCCGCCAGCCTCGCGGTATCTTCATAGCGATGATTTTTCAGGAGATTGCGGTGATAGCCAAAGGTGCCGTTAAGCGCATGGCGCTCACCAAATGCATGCGTGCGGTAAATTTTATCGAGGTGGCTATACCAGATATAAATGGTATCGCTGCCGGAAAACAAGGCGTTGTTATCCTGCATGGCCGCCACCTGCATGCTGATTTTATTCGGCGGATAGTAGTCATCATCATCGAAACAGATGATGTATTCGCCTTTCGCCATCTCATTGAGCAGATTGCGCTTTTTGCCCAAATCAAGCCGCTCCGGGCTGTGAACATAGCGCACCGTACACGCCGCCGGATCAACCATCATGTTAATCAGGTCTTCATTGCTGTGCTCAGAGTCATCCAGAATGATGAGCTCGCGCTTTTCTGCAGGGTAATCCTGGTACTGGAAGATATAGAGCAGGTAGGGCAAAAAAGCGCGGCGGTTCCAGGTCGGACAGACCACGCTGACAAAAGGTGTATCGCGTTTTATTTTTTGCTGCTGGCGTTTCAGCAGGGCCTGCATCAGGTTTTTGGTCATCTTATCGCTGCCGTTGTGCCTGTTGTTGTCGTAACCAACACTGTGCCGACATGGCATCCGTGATTTTCTGATCGCGGCGCTCCTGCGCCAGGCGGAGCGCATCACGTCGGGATGCCAGCACCTGCTCCAGACTTTTTTCTTTGCGCGATTCCGCCAGCAGATTTCCCTGCAGCTTTTGCGCCTCCACGCTTGCCAGCGCCTGCTCCTGCTTTTGCCAGTCAATGACGCGTTGAATATGGCGCTTATAGACCGACTGATTGCTGAGCATTACCGCACTCCCCTGTATCTCCTGAACGGTGCTGGTGACCAGGTTCGACAGCGCGTGTATGTTCTTTTCCAGCCGCTGGCACAGCTGCTGCTGGGAGGCCAGTTTAACGCTGAGATCCTGCACCGCGCGGTTACGCATCTGGTGGAGTTGCTCAAGGGTATGAATGATCTTCTTCATCGTGAATTATCCTGCCTGCGCCAGTACGTTCAGATCGGCAATGGTCTTGTCGAGCGGCGCGGCGTTTTGCACTTCCTGCTGCAGAAATCGGGTAATCGCTGGCGAGAGGTTTACCGCCTTGTCAGCCATTGGGTCGGCACCCGCCACATAGCCGCCGAGGGGGATCAGCGGCTTGATGCTCTGATATTCAGCATAAAGCTGCTTCAGGGTTCGGGCGGAAAGCTGGTGTTCCCGCTGCGTCACCTGGCTCATACAACGACTGATAGATTGCGCGATATCGATCGCCGGATAATGTCCGGCTTCCGCCAGCTGGCGCGACAGCACAATGTGCCCGTCCAGCACGGCGCGAGCGCAGTCCACAATCGGGTCTTGCTGATCATCGCCTTCTGCCAGCACGGTATAAATCGCGGTCATGGAGCCATGACTCTCGCTGTTGCCCGCACTTTCAACCAGCCGGGGGATTAAGCCAAACGCCGAAGGCGGATAACCTTTGGTGGCTGGCGGTTCGCCCAGAGAGAGCGCGATTTCACGCTGCGCCATGGCATATCGCGTGAGGGAGTCCACCAGCAGCAGGACATCTTTACCTTTGTCACGGTAGTAGCTGGCAATGGTGTGGCACAGCTCAGTGGCTTTAATACGCATCAGCGGCGATTCATCCGCCGGTGCTGCCACGATCACCGACTTACGGCGTCCGGCTTCACCCAGCGAATGCTCAATAAACTCTTTTACTTCACGGCCACGCTCGCCAATGAGCCCTACCACCACCACTTCCGCCTGGGTGTAGCGAGTGATCATCCCAAGCAGCACGCTTTTCCCCACGCCACTGCCCGCCATCAGCCCCACACGCTGTCCTTTGCCGATAGTCAGCAGGCCATTGATCGCCCGTACACCGACGTCAAGCGGAGCGTCTACCGGCTGGCGCTTCAGAGGATGCACCTGCGGCAACTGCTGTGGCAGCACCGTGTCTCCGGTCAACTTGCCCTGATCATCTATCGGCTCACCTAAGCCGTTAACCACGCGCCCCAGCCACTGATCGCCAATCAAAACCCCGTGTTGTTTATCCATCGGGTAGACGCGCGCCCCTGCAATCAACCCTGCGGGCTGTTTAAAAGGCATGAGGAACGTGACATCGCGATCAAATCCCACGACCTGCGCGTCAATCAACTCCCCCTCCGCGCCTTCGACCTGGCAAAGCTGGCCCACGGCAAGACGGCAACCCACGCATTCGAGCAAGATCCCGGCGACGCGTACCAGCCTGCCCGCCACACGCGCCAGGTTAATGTTTTCCAGGGAGCGGAGGACTTGCTCGAAATCGGCGTCACTCATCGTGAGATTCCGGCAGCAGGTTCGCTTTCAGGGCATCCATACACTGGTCAAGGCGATGCTGGCATCCAACGTCCATTTCGGTGGTGTTGGTGATCACGCGGCACTCGCCGGGCGGCAGTTCGGGATCGGCCGTCAGCCCCCAGTGCACCACTTTTTCAGGCTCCGCCTCGCTGATACGGCGATGCTCGTCGCTGTTTAACAGCACTTTGACCTGCTCCGGCTGCTGCGGTAATGCGCTAAGCGCCTCTTCCACCAGGGTGAGAATTTGTGTCGGATGGAGGGAAAGTTCGCAACGAATCACCTGGCGGGTGACTTTTTCCACCAGTTGCAGCAGCTCTTCGCGGCGGCGCTGTTCATAGTTCGCCATGAACGCTTCCATCGACGCGATAATGCTGTCCAGAGGATGGGCGGCTTCCAGAAATTGCTGACGCGCCTGCATTTTTCCCTCGGAGCGCCCTTTACGCACGCCCTCGTCAAAACCCAGGCGCAGCCCTTCCTGATATCCCTCTTCTTTGCCCTCTTCCATTCCCTGCGCAAAACCGCTGTTCAGGCCATCCTGAAAACCTTGCTGAAGCTGCGCCTGAATGGCCGCCCCGTCGACGGCATGCGTACTTTCTTCAGGATGTCCTTGCACCACGCGGCGTTTACGCAGCGGCGGGAATTTGTGCAAACGCGGCTTGATCACCGCCTGACGGCTATTGGTCAGTGCACTCAGGGGTAAGCTCTGTTTTTTATACATGGGTTACTCCATGGTCTGCTCGGCAAACAGCTGCACCTGAATTTCACCCTCTTCTGCCAGCTGGCGCACCGTGGCCATGATCTCTTTACGCACATGGTCAACGCGGCTGACCGGCACAGGCCCCAGACGCGTAGTGGTGGATTGCAGCAGGGTGACCTGGCGTTTAGGCATAACGTTGAAGATGGCCTGGCGCAGCACCGGCTCGGTGCCTTTGAGCGCAATCGCCCACTCTTCAATGGCAATTTCTTCTATCAGGCGCTGCAGGGTGGCAGGCGTCTGGCGGCTGAGGATGAAGAACTCGTACATTTCCTGTTCCAGCTCATCCACTACTTCAGCATCACGCTCACGCAGCTGTTCCAGCAGCTGCTGCTGGTTGCCCGGAATGCGGTTAACGATGTTGGCGGCGTGCTTAATACCGATCACTTTCGAGCCATGCTCGGAGAGCACCGCCACACCGCGCTCAATCAGCCTGTCCAGCTCGTCAATGACGTCACGGTTGACGTCATCCAGACGTGCGATGCGCCAGACGATTTCGTCCTGACGCTCCTGCGAGAGCGCACTGAGCACGCCCGCCGCCACGTCCGGCGGCAGAAACGCCAGAAATACCGCCTGAAGCTGAAGGTGCTCCTGCTCAATCAGCGCTGCCAGTTGCGGGACATCCACCCACTGCAGACGTGCCATACGGTGACGAATTTCATCGCCGTAGATACCGTTAATTACGCTGCTGGCAATTTCGCCCCCCAGCGCTTTCTCCAGAATGCCGCGCAGGTAGCTGCGTGACGCACCGTTGATCCCGCTCTGCTCGCGGTAATCATCGAAGAAGTTATTCATCGCGTGGCGGGCGTGGTCGACCTTCACGCCGTGCAGACGCGCCATGGTGTCGCTCAGCAGGATCACCTCATCGCGGTTCATCTTCTGCATCACTTTTGCCGCCGCTTCTTCACCGACGCTGAGCAACAGAATGGCGGCCTGTTCCAGTCGGCTGCGCCCTGTTTTTACGCTACCTTTACTGCTATTGCTTACTGTCAGTTCGCTCATTGCTGTTGATCCATTGTTTCAATACTTCGGCCATACGTTCAGTTTCGTTTTCCGCCAGCATTTGCAGGTATTCCACCTTAGTTTCCAGGCCAGAACTTTGCGGTGGCAGTTCCCCATCCTGATTGAAGGCTGGCCCTGGCAGCCCCGACAGACCCGCTTCAGTCGTCACCATGTTATTTTCGATAGCCTCGGTCTGAGCAGAGCCCTCTATTGCGGCAAGCTCCGCCGGTTCACGACGGCCATAGCGCTGTGCCAGTGGACGCAGACCGAACAGCAGCGTGAGTAAAATCAACATGCCGATCCCGCCGTTCTGCCCCCAGTACTGAATATTCGGGTCTTGCCACCACTTCAGTTCCGGCATGCCATCTACGGTTTTTTCCACGAAGGCCAGCCTGTCCAGGGTAAGCGAATCGCCGCGCGACTTTTCAATGCCTGCGGCATCTTCCACCAGCCTTGTCAGTGCCGTCAGTTGCTCTGGCGTCATGCTGGCAAGCGCAGGCGCAGCCTGGTTTAACGCCACCGCCACGCGCAGTTTCTCGAGCTTGTAACCCGGATGGCGGATGTGACGAATATCGCGGTCGAAGGCGTACTTACGCTGCTCCTGGCTGCGGCTGGAGAGGGAACTCGGTGTGCTGGTTTGCGTTTGAGTCTGTGCGGCCTGCTGATTCGCGGCCATCGGTGGCGTAACCGGTGCTGCAGGCTGGTTAACCGGACGGTTGCTCAGTGAACCCGGTATCCCGATAGCCAGTTCATTGGTGGTGTTTTCCCGCGAGATGTTCTCATCGCTGATTTGCGGCTCTTTGCCCAGGCGCTCCTGCGTCTCTTCCACGCTGCTCATGTCGACGCTGGGCGTCACGCTGATACGGAAGTTATCGCTGCCAAACAGCGGGGTTAACAGACCGGCAATATTGTTGATGGTTTCGTTTTTGATACGTTCGATCACATCGCGGCCCTGGCGAATGTTCGCCATGTTGCTGCTGCCCTGTTGACCGTTTTCTGACAGCAAATTCCCGGCCTGATCCACCACCCGCACGCTGGCGGCCTGCATGCCAGGCACGCTCCCGGCAACCAGTTGTACAATTGCCGCAACCTGCTGCTCATCCAGATGTTTGCCATAACGCAGTTGAAGCATCACCGACGCGCTGCTTTGCGGTTTGTTGGTCATCACAAAGGAGCTGGCCTCGCTCAGCCCCAGATGGACGCGCGCGTTCTCAACCGGATCAAGCGCCATAATGCTGCGGGCCAGCTCGCCTTCAAGGCTGCGCTTGTAGCGAACGTTCTGGACAAACTGGCTGCTGCCCAGCATCTCTTCCTTGTCCATCAGCTCGTAGCCGTCCGGCATCACGGCGGTAATCCCTTTTGCCGCCAGCGCCATACGCGCCCGCGGCAGTTTGTCTTCCGGGATCAGAATTTGCCCGTTGTCCGGGTTAACGCGGTAGGCAATCGATTCGGCCCCCAGCACCTCAACAACCTGCGCCACGGGCAGCTTTTCTTCACTGCCGTACAGCGCAACGTAACCCTGGTTACTGCGCCAGAGCGAAAATACGATGGCCCCGGTCAGCAAAAGGGTGCCTGCCGCAATAAGCCATTGCGGTTTCAGGCGGCCTGCCGGGAGGGGAAATGCAGAAAATGTCTCTTTTAACTTAGTCAGCACGAGGAAACCTTACAGCGGAGTATTCATCACTTCGTCAAGCGCAGTGGTGAGCTTGTTACGCACCTGCATCATGGCGGAAAAGGCCACGCTGGCTTTTTGCGATTCAATCATGGCCCCGGCCAGATCGTCGCTCTGACCCAGCTCAATGGCCTTTTGTTTTGCTCCTGCGGCGTGCTGCAGGCCATCAACATTGTCGATGGCATTATTCAGGACCTGCGAGAAGGAGAGTTCATGTGCGCCCGTGACGCCGGATAAGGTCGCCCCCGGCGCGATAAAAGCGGAGTGGCTCAGCGCACCTGAAGAGGCCACCGCAGCCGTGGTATGCATTCGGTCCAGCATAGCCTGCTGGCTGGCTGACATACCGATAGCGTTAATTTTGTCCATGTCGTTAGTCTCTTGCGTGCGTTATGAGTAGCATTCGATATCGATACCTTCCTCGCGCATTGCGGCGAGTCGGTAACGTAAAGCACGCGGCGTGATACCCAGGAAAGCGGCCGTTTTGGACTTATTGCCGTTATGGCGCTTAAGTAATTCGATGATGTACTGGTACTCTGCCATCCGGCCATGCAGTTTAACGTTGCCAATGGCGGACGGAGCCGTCTGTGGTTCACGGTAGGCAGGCATCAACTCAACAGCCGAAACGGGGCTCAGCGACGCAGGAACGGGCAAACCAAAGTCGTTTGCAGTGATCACTTCGCCGTTGCTCAGAATCATCCCGCGCTGAATGACATTCTCCAGTTCGCGGACGTTACCCGGCCAGTCATAGGCCAGCAGCGCATGGCGGGCTTCGTCGCTTAAGCGAATATTGCCTTTGTGAAAGGCTTTATATTTGGCGATAAAACGCAATGCCATCGGGATAATGTCCAGGCGGCGTTCGCGCAGCGGGGTAATATGAATGGGAACAACCGAAATACGGTAAAACAGATCCTGACGAAAACGCCCTTCCGCAATTTCCTGCTGCAAATCTTTATTGGTGGAGGCAACCAGACGAATATCCAGTGGGATTTTTTTATGGCTCCCCAGACGCTCAACTTCCTGCTCCTGTAACACGCGCAATAATTTTGCCTGAAGCGCGAGTGGCATATCACCGATTTCATCCAACAGCAGCGTTCCGCCGTTTGCCTGTTCAAATTTCCCGGCAACGCCTGTTACCGCACCGGTAAATGCGCCTTTTTCGTAGCCGAATAAAATCGCTTCCAGCATACTTTCAGGAATGGCGGCACAGTTCACACCCACATACGGTGCATCAGCACCTAATGCATTTTCATGGATGTAACGTGAAACGCACTCTTTACCTGTCCCCGTCTCGCCTGTAATAAGTACCGATACATTATATTTGGCAACACGGCGTGCTAATGAAAATACATTTACGCTTTCAGGCGCACTGGCAACAAATCCATTTTCATTACGGACTTCATGTTCAATAACAATACTCATAACAACTCACCAACATTTAAGATAATTGTTAGCCTGAAGCGCATACGGGCCTGCTACGCCATTGCTGGCGCATTATTAAAAGGCAAGTATTCGATATGGACAAAATGAATTAACCGAATGCGTAAACACTACGGAAACTCATGACTTTTGCGCATTATAACGGCAGGTTAGGAATTGTCTTGTTTTTAATGGGTATTAAAATCTTAATTCATATATTTCAATAGGTTAGAGGAAATATTAATGATGATTAATCGTCCCAAAATAACGAATTAATAATCTTTACCGTCTTGATTATAACCTATAAACAGCGTCTAATTCATATCCCTAATAAAGCCCTCCATGCCAGGGCCGTTATGAAGCGGTAAACCGGCGCATTTACAAAGCGACACGGTTAAACAAAACTTAAATATTTTTCTGCCGATAAGCAAATCCCTGAAAGAGTTAACCTTCTGCGCTTATGGCTAACGTTATGCGGAAACCCTATGTCAGTTGCTCCACAGAGAATCAGAATCTACCAACGTCAGGCGCTCCCCGATATGGTAAAGCTCGATGTGAGCAAACTTGGCCGCCCGTGGCATAAGCTGCCAAAATTGATGAATGACAGCTTCGATATCTTCGATGCCCGTTTGAGCATTTATTTCCTGAAAAAACTTCGCGTCAACGTTGCCTTAAAATCGATGAGCTTTGCTATCGATCAGAACTATAAAAACACGCAGCTGTTTTCAACGCCGTTCGGGTCCATTGCATTTAATATTGACCGTACATTGTTATTACAAATTCTTCATGACTATTACGGGCTGGGTAAAGAGAGCCGTAATAAATCTCTGGATATTCATCAGCCGATCACAAAAACAGAAGACAGGCTGAAAAATAAAATCGGTCTGGATCTGACGCGCCTCCTGATTGACGAAGCGATCTTCGGCCAGAATATAGAGATTAAAAGCGACAACACCACCGTGATTAACCAGTGGTCATGGTGCGTGACGTTCACGCTGGAAGGGTATGAGGAAGGCAGCTTCACGCTGCTGTTTGATAACGCCCACGTGGACCAAATGCTGGCCACATTGCGCTCACCTGAAACAGAACAGCAGGCGGGTCGTCAGGCAGCACCGACCCCGTCGCAAATCGAACGCCTGTTTTACAGCATGCCGCTGAAGTTCAGCGGGCATGTTGCCAGCCTCAATTTGACAGTTTCCCAACTGGCGAAAATCAAGCCTGGCGACATTATTCCCGTAAACATTAATGAAAGCGTTCCGGTATATATCGGAAAAGAACAGATTTTTGACGCCAAAATCGCAGAAGATCGCGGCAAGTTATTACTCTGTGAATTTAATGACAGAACCATTGAGAAGCATTATGAGTGATCAGCAACAAGACCTGAGCCAGTCCCTGGATTTTGGCGACCTGAATCTCGGAGAGATGCCGCGCGAAGAGACCGTGGAGGGCAATATTCGTCTGGATCTCCAGGCAGAACCGGAAACGTCGTCCGGCATTGACGATCTGCGCAAAATGGCGCTGTTTAGCCGCATTCCGGTCACGCTGACGCTGGAAGTCGCCTCCGTTGACGTGTCGCTGGCCGACCTCCTGACCGTAGGCCACGACTCGGTGATTGAACTGGATAAAATGGCGGGCGAGCCTCTGGACATCAAGGTGAACGGCATTCTGTTTGGTAAAGCCGAAGCCGTGGTGCTGAACGATAAGTACGGCCTGCGTATTCTGGAGTTCAACAGCAAAGAGCTGGGCGAGCTGACACCATGATCGCGCGTTTTCGCATCGCACTGCCCTGGCTACTGCTGGGCGGTTTGCTCTTTTCCCCGCAACTGCTGGCTGCCAATGGCGACATTACGCTGTTCAGCTCGGCAACCACCGACGGCGGCCAGGATTATAACGTCAAGATTGAAATCCTGATCCTGATGACCCTGCTGGGTCTGCTGCCGGTGATGCTAATGATGATGACCTGCTTTACGCGCTTCATTATCGTGCTGGCGATCCTGCGCCAGGCGCTCGGTCTGCAACAAAGCCCGCCCAATAAAATACTTACCGGGATCGCGCTGGCGCTTACGCTGCTGGTGATGCGCCCGGTATGGACCACCATTTATCAGGACGCCATCGTGCCGTTTCAGAATGACGAAATCACCATGAAGCAGGCGTTTGGTAAGGCCGAAGTGCCGCTGAAAAACTTTATGCTGGCGCAAACCAGCAATAAAGCGATGTCGCAAATGATGACGATTGCGGGCGTGACGGGCGATCCGAAAGAGCAGGATTTAACCGTTGTCACGCCTGCCTACCTGCTGAGCGAGCTGAAAACGGCTTTCCAGATCGGCTTTATGATTTACATCCCTTTCCTGGTCATTGACCTGATTGTCGCCAGTATTTTGATGGCAATGGGGATGATGATGCTTTCGCCGCTGATTGTCTCGCTGCCGTTCAAGCTGATGCTGTTTGTGCTGTGTGACGGCTGGACACTCATCGTCGGTACACTCACTTCAAGCGTGCAGGGGCTATAGCTGTGGTCACAATGGATATCGCCGGGGACATCATGGCGACCGGCATTAAACTGGTGCTGGTTATCTCTGCTGTCGCGATTGTACCCAGCCTGATTGTCGGCCTGTGCGTCAGTATTTTCCAGGCCACAACGCAAATTAACGAACAGACCCTGAGCTTTCTGCCTCGCCTTCTGGTGACGCTGGCGGTTTTGATTATTGGCGGTAAATGGATGCTGACCCAACTGGTCGACTTCACCGTTAATATTTTTCAGCAGGCGGCGGCACTGGTGGGTTAGCAGGCAATGGGCATCGATATTCATGCGCTGATTAACCCTCTGCTGGCGTTAGTCTTCCCGTTTTTTCGCATTCTGGCGTTTCTGCACTTTTGCCCGGTACTGGACAACCGCGCCTTTAGCCGTCGGATTAAAACCGTGCTCGCCCTGGCGCTGGCCGTCATCATCACGCCGATGCTGCCTGAAAAAGTGTTGCTGAACGAGCTGTTCTCGATGCGCACGCTCCTCCTCACGGGTGAACAACTGCTGTGGGGAATGCTGTTTGGGATGGCGATGCAGTTGGTGTTTGTCGCGCTGCAAACCGCCGGACATATTCTTTCGATGAATATGGGGCTCGGCATGGCAATGATGAACGACCCGGTGAACGGCAGTTCGACCACGGTGATTTCCCAGATGATCTACACCTTTTGTGGGCTGCTCTTTTTCGTGATGGACGGGCATCTGCTGGTGGTGACCATTCTCTACAAGGGCTTTGTCTGGTGGCCCATCGGCCAGGCGATTAACAAACCGACGCTACTGCTTATCGCGCAAAGCCTGGGCTGGATCATGTCCTCCGCAACGCTTATCGCCATCCCGACAACCTTTGTCATGCTGATTGTGCAGGGCGGTTTTGGGTTGCTTAACCGCGTCTCACCCACGCTGAACCTGTTCTCGCTGGGTTTTCCTATCAGCATGCTCTTCGGCCTGCTCTGCATCTCGTTGATGATGAACAATATTCCCGATCACTACCTCAATCTGACCAATGAAATCCTGGCCAGGCTCGAAGCCGTGAGGAGCCACTAATGGCTGCCGGTGGCGATAAAAGCGAAAAACCCACAGCGCAAAAGCTACGCAAAGCGCGCGAAAAGGGGGATTTACCCCGTTCCAAAGACCTCACTATGGCCGTGGGCCTGCTGGCCTCATTCATCACCATGGGTACGTTTTTTCCCTATTACAAACAGCTGGTGGAGGAGTCGTTTACCTCGGTAGGCATGATGGCCGGACGGCTCGACGACAACGGTGCATTAAGCCAGTTTTTGAT
Organism: Enterobacter oligotrophicus; assembly: GCF_009176645.1. Taxonomy (NCBI): domain Bacteria; kingdom Pseudomonadati; phylum Pseudomonadota; class Gammaproteobacteria; order Enterobacterales; family Enterobacteriaceae; genus Enterobacter; species Enterobacter oligotrophicus. The sequence continues at coordinate 2,809,459 of NZ_AP019007.1, read as the reverse complement.
GCTCAACGTCTGGGTGATTATCCGTTTTATCGCCACGCTGGCACCGATTCCGATCGCCTGCGTTGTGGCAAGCCTGGTCCCCGGCGGCTGGATTTTTACCGTCTCAAAGCTGACGCCAGATTTTAAAAAACTCAGCCCGATTAGCGGCGTGAAGCGCATGTTTTCCAGTAGCCACTACGTTGAAGTCGGCAAGATGATGCTCAAGTGCGGCATCATTCTGGCGGTGCTGTACAGCATGGTGCACAGCTCACTGAATCCGCTGCTGCATCTGCAACGCCTTAGCCTGAATCAGGCGATCCACCAGGGCTTTGGCATCCTGCATCACGTGCTGGTTTATTTCATTGCCGTGATTGTCATTTTCGCCCTGCTTGACGTGCCGCTGACCAAATTTATGTTCACCAAAAAAATGCGCATGACCAAGCAAGAGGTGAAAGAGGAGTACAAGAACAACGACGGTAACCCGCAAATCAAGGGACGTATTCGCCAGCTACAACGTCAGATGGCGATGGGGCAAATCAGCCGTACCGTACCCGACGCTGACGTGATTATTACCAACCCCACGCACTATGCGGTGGCGCTGAAATATGACCCGAAAAAAGCCGAAGCGCCTTACATCGTGGCGAAAGGGATGGATGACATTGCACTCTATATTCGCGACGTAGCCCGACACCATCAGATTGAAATTGTGGAGTTTCCTCCGCTGGCGCGCGCGGTCTATCACACCACGCGCGTGAACCAGCAAATTCCCGCGCAGCTTTTCCGCGCCATTGCGCACGTGCTGACTTATGTCATGCAGCTTAAATCCTGGCGTACCGGCCAGCTTGAACAAAAACCCCGCCTGAACAGGCAGATCAACATTCCAAAAGAGGTCTTAAAAGCCGATGGCGAACAGTAAGTTACAGCAGACGCTTGCCATACTCCGTAAAGGGCACGTGGGCGTCCCGATACTGCTTCTTAGCGTACTGGCAATGGTGATGTTGCCATTGTCGCCGCTGATGCTGGATATCTTATTTACCTTCAACATTGTGTTGGCGGTGGTGGTTCTGCTGGTCGCGGTCAATATGCAGCGTCCACTGGATTTTGCCGTCTTCCCGACGCTATTGCTGATCACCACACTGATGCGCCTGACGCTGAACGTGGCATCCACCCGCGTGGTGTTGCTGCACGGTCATGAAGGCGAAGGTGCGGCGGGTAAGGTGATTGAGGCGTTCGGCCAGGTGGTGATCGGCGGCGATTTCGTCGTCGGCTTCGTGGTCTTTATCATCCTGATGATCATCAACTTTGTGGTGGTCACCAAAGGGGCCGAGCGTATTTCTGAAGTCTCTGCCCGCTTTACGCTGGACGCCCTGCCGGGTAAACAGATGGCAATCGATGCGGACCTCAACGCCGGGCTGATTAACCAGAACCAGGCACGAGACCGCCGCAAAGAGGTGAGCAAAGAGGCCGATTTCTACGGCGCAATGGACGGGGCCTCCAAGTTCGTTCGCGGGGACGCCATCGCCGGTATTATGGTGTTGATCATCAACGTCATCGGCGGGATCTGCATCGGTATTTTCAAATACAATCTTGATGCCAGCCACGCGTTCCAGCAGTACGTGCTGTTGACGATCGGTGATGGTCTGGCCGCACAGATCCCTTCCCTGCTGCTGGCAACCGCAGCCGCAATTATTGTTACCCGCGTCAGCGACGGTGACGACGTTAGCGACGAGATCAAAACGCAGCTGCTGGCGAAGCCCCATGTGCTGTACACCGCCGCGTTCGTCATGTTTATTCTGGCGATTGTACCGGGCATGCCGCACATCGCCTTTCTGTGCTTTACCGCGCTGCTGCTGTTTGCCGCCTGGCGACAGAGTAAAGTGGTTAAACCCGCGGAAGAAGAGACCGATTACGACGCCATCAACGATGCGCTGGCAACGGATACCACGCCCGGTATCAACTGGGAAAGTATTCCGCTGGTGGAGCCCATTGGCCTGAACCTCGGTTACAAGCTGGTCACGCTAATCGATTCGGCCAAAGGCAGCCCGCTTTCACAGCGTATCCGCGGCGTGCGACAGGTTGTTTCAGAGCAGTGTGGCGTACTGTTGCCGGAGATCCGCATCCGGGAAAACTTCCGCCTGAAACCCGCCCAGTATGCGATATACATCAACGGTATCCGAACGTCGCTTGGCGAGGTTTATGCCGATAAGCTGATGGCTATTCCGGGAGCGGAACTGTATGGCGAAATTGATGGCGTGCTGGATACCGATCCCGCTTATGGCATGGCGATCGTCTGGATCGATCCGGAACAAAAAGCCACGGCGTTGAACCTGGGTTATCAGGTGGTGGATTGCGCCAGCGTGGTGGCGACGCACGTGAATAAAATCGCCCGTGAACATCTGCCCGACCTGTTCAATTACGACGATATTACGCATCTGCATGCCCGCCTGGCGCTACAGGCCCCTAAACTGGCGGAAGATTTGACCAACGCGCTGAATTTCAGCCTTCTCCTGCGCGTATATCGTCAGCTGCTGCTGGAGCAGGTTTCCCTGAAAGATATTGTCACTATCGCTTCCACCCTGTTAGAAAGCTCCGCGGTGACCAAAGATCCGATCCTGCTGACGTCAGATGTGCGTTACGCGCTGCGCCGCGCCATCATCCATTCGATCAACGGGGATCGGCAACAACTGGCGGCTTATACCATCGATAACGCCCTGGAAAACATTCTTCTCGGTGCGCTCAACCAATCCCAGCAGGCGGGGAAAGTGGCGCTGGACAGTTTTGCCGTTGACCCCAACATTTTGACGCAGCTGCAAAACACGATGCCGATCATTCAGGAACAGATGAAAGCGAAAGGCATGCCGCCGTTGCTGCTGGTCACGCCACAGTTAAGGCCGTTGATTTCACGCTATGGCCGTCTGTTTGCCAGCAATCTGCACGTGTTGTCTTATAACGAAGTGCCTGATGACAGTGATTTAACAATTGTGGGAACGCTGGCTTAATTATCTAAAAAACGTAATTTCCATGCGGCCAACGTGCGCGGCATTTTGCGTTGGTCGCGGCCTTCGGTGCTGTAATAGTTCAGCTCCAGGCCACCGCCTTTCACCGGCGAGATCCGGCCTGCCCAGATTTCGCCTTTTGGCGTATACATGATGATGGCCGTTCTGCTGTTCGCAGCGCCCTGTACCCACATAGAGAGCACGCGAGCCCCGATGTTATCGATATCGTTCTGGTAGATATACACGTTCGCGCTGTTGACGAAGTTCTGATAATCATCCCCGACCAGGCTGCGGAATTTTTCATCCATTTCCTGGGTCGGGAAAATCCCCAGCGACAGCAGCGTGGGTTTGGGGCGAGGATCGTCTTCAGAGAGCCTGTAAGCCCCGTCCAGGAACACCCCGGCAGGCATGGATAACCGGCACCCCCAATCGGCGTTGCTGTAGACCTGTAATGAGCCATCTTTTTCAGGGATCAACAGCAGCTTGCAGTTACTGGTTTCAACCATCTTTTCCACAACCAGCATTCCATATAACCGGCGGGCTTCTGCAGTAAACTCATCTTTATTCAGCCCTGCCCAGGCGCGAATATCGAGGGTGACGCTCCACTGGGCATTATGGCTGAACTGGATCACGCCGCCGCTCATGTTTGGTGCCAGCATGTTCCACCATTTGCCTTCCCATTTGAAATCACGGTCAGTGTTGGACAGCGCGCTGATGCCTGCGTAATACGCGCGTTCTATACAGGCATCGGTTGTGCATTTTTCCAGCAGCTTTTCCCAATCGTCGTATTTTTTATTGCTGCCTTCGACGCCTTCGTTCTGAAGGGCCTGATGATAGACAACCGACAGCGTGCTATCCAGCCAGTGCAGGTTGTCATTGTTGCAAATGGTATTTTCGAGGGGCGTAACGGCCCGCTGGCAATTCACCGCGAGCGCGCTGCCACTGAAAAATAACATCAGAAAAAACAGGCTGCTAAAAATGCGACGCGTCATTTTGTTCAACTTTCATGCAAAAGGGCGGCTATTGTGGCGAATGATAACATCTATTGCAATATAAACTCTAAACAATGTCTATATGAATAAATAATGAAAATAAACTGTTAAGTTATCTCCTTATTTTGCCGCGCTTGAATAATGGATGTATTCATAAGGGTAGCATGATAATGAAAATTGATAGCAGCAATCTGACTGTGGCAACGACAACTGCTAATGTTTCGCAGACCGAACCGTCACGGAGTCCATTAGGAACCCGGCGTTCCAGCGGGAATATTTGCCCTCAAAGCGGTTACTGGCAAATTGATAACCCTGCGATTAAAAATGTTGTAAATGTTAAAAAAGGGGAAACACTTCCCTGGCAAAATGGTTATCCTGTTAACTGGACGCTCGTAGAGTATGACGTGAGACAGGAATAATTAACATTTACTCGCTCACGGGAAATAGATTTTCCCTTAAATAGGAAATTCCATTTCCCATTTTATGATCTCCTCTCGATATTTTCCTTTTAATTCGAAAATATCGTGCCATCCCCTGTGACAAATCATTTACACTCCATCGCACAATTCACTGATTATAAAGACATTTATCTTTACACCTCTGAATAAAGATCGTTTTGACCAATTAATCCCAAATTATCGATCGGTATTACGTATAGTTTTTAACAACAATTCCGATGATTGATTTTATCGATCGATATCGATCATTCGATCGACTTTGACAATCAAATGGCGAGACGGTAGTATTTATTCAACGTGTTATGTTCCCCTTTGATTTATTTACATCCAGTAAGAAAGACCGCATACCACTGCTTTTAACCATCCCTCAATACGCTGCGCGTTTTATCCGTGCGAGTAATAGCTCTGATTTGGTGTCAGTAGAGATTTCCGGAGTATTCAGTGATCGAAAGTCTAAATTTCAGAAGGCCGCTAAACATTTGCTTCTCGGTACTGGCTGTGACATTTGTGCTGGTTGGGCTTCTGACCTTCCATACGCAGTGGACGAAAGCCGTCGAAATATATAAACGGCAAAACCGTCTTTATATCAATAACGTGGCGACCTTCCTTGATAAGTACCTGGCGGGCTATGAAAACAGTGTGAAAGAAATGGCCAGGGTTGCCGCCGATCAGCATAAGTTTGATGGTGATGCCAAAAGCGAGCATACATTAAGAAACTGGATGATCGAGCGCCTGCGTATTATGCCTGATGCAATCTCGATTATTCATGCCGATAACAAGGGGCATTTCACTCGTTTACCCTATGTCGAAGCCGCTTCCAGTTGGGAACCCGGTAAAGAACCCTGGTTCACCCTCTCCATAGAGAATTCAGACGCTGCACATTTTACGGTGAGCAGAGACCCTTTCGCCAATAAAGAGCGCGTGATAACCCTTTCTCTGCCGGTCATCAATGGCACAGACGGCTCGAACCAGGGCGTGCTGGCACTCAATCTGAACATGGATAAAAGCACAGAGATTTTGAATACCGCCCAGTCGCCCACCAAAAGCAACACCTTTGTAATGACCCGTGGGGGCGAACTGGTTATCAATCCGGGTTACCCGATTGATCCGGCCAAACTTAAAGCTCTCGCGCGTTATGCCCGAGAATTTCGCGGCGATTTTGTCATGGATTCACACTATTACGCCTACCGTTCCATCACGTCTGAATCGTGGCTGGTCATGCATGAGGTGGACGAGAGTGAACTCAACAACCAGGTCTGGAATCAATGTATTGCTATCCTCTGGGGAATACTGTTTACGCTGGTGATGCTGTTTTTCTGCTGGTGGGCTACCCGCTCCGCAATGAACGCCATTTTTATGCGCATAGCCACCAGCATCCGAAACGGGGCGATCAAACCCACTGCCGTCGAAGAACTTATTTTTGAAGAAATTCATAACTCACAGCAGCGGCAGAAAAATATTGCTCATGAAGCACTGACCGACGGGTTAACCGGCCTCAAAAACCGCCGCGCTTTTGATGCTGATGCCGCACAGTGTAACAGCGATCCCCTGGCGTACCTTGCCATGGTTGATATCGATAATTTTAAAAACATTAATGACACCTGGGGCCATGCCGTGGGGGATATTGTGCTGAAAACCGTGGCCGAATTAGGGTTGCGGCTACGTGGGCTGGAGAACATCACCCTCTATCGTTACGGTGGTGAAGAGTTCGCCATCCTGTTTAACGGCATCTCTCAGGAAAAAGCGATAAGTTATCTGGAAAAGTGGCGAATAACCGTTAATACCCGCCATTTCAGGGAGAACGAGCTGAAAGTCTCATTCAGCGCAGGGCTTTGTCAGATGGGGAGAGGCTCGCTGCCTGAAGTGATTGCTCATGCTGACAAGTTTTTATATGAAGCAAAGAAAACGGGCAAAAATAAAATCGTCTCCCGCTAATGCGATCTATTTCTCCCACCCATTTAAGTTGAACAGTCGTTGTGTCGTTTTACGCTGTAGAGTTGTGGCTACGAGGCTGGCATGGAAAAAAGTACACATTTTGTGATGCAGTGTGTCGAAAAAAATAAACTCGATGCGGGTATCGATTTTGTTATTCAACCTATTTTTGATCTCTCACGGTTCGTCTGCATTGGCGGCGAAGTGCTGGTGCGCGGTACTCACCGGCGTCATATTGTTCCTCCCCATTTGTTTATCAATGAGCTGGAGAAGAGCGGCGGGATCGTATCCATGGGCGATTACATTATGGCCCAGGCTTTTGAGTATATTTCCCGTCAGAAACCCGACGTCCGCGACACGCAAATATTTACCTTCAATATCTCCTGGATTCAACTGCAGGATGGGCGCTTCGCCGCACGGGTACTGGCGTTGCTTGAAAAATATAATCTTACGCCGCGCCAGATTATCTTTGAGATAACCGACGGTAACGCTGCACCGGATGACGAGGTTAACCTTAATCTCACCAGCCTGCGCGATGCAGGGATGAATCTGGCCTGGGACGGTATAGACTGCATCGCCACGCTGCAGTCGCGGCTGGCGCTGTATATGCCTGATTACGTCAAGCTGGACCGCAGTTGTCTGGCTCCGGGAAACCTTGAACGAACCTACGCTATGCTGGATCACCTGGCGCAGTGGGATATCGACGCCATTATTGAAGGCGTTGAAAACTACACACACGTTTCCTCAATGCTTCGCCACGGCGTGAAATACGGTCAGGGATTTCTGTTTTCGCGCCCGGTCAGTAAGGAAGCATTTCATCAGCAGTACATGCAGCCAGAACGCGCGTAAGGCGTCCCTGATATGTATCAAAAGCATTTCCTGCGCAAACAGCGATACCGGTTCCTCGCGGCGTTTGCTGCATTCCTGCTGACCCTGGTTGTCACCACTGCGCTGGTCTGGAAAATTCTGGAGCTGGGCGCAAGTACCCGTTTCTCGCTGCCTTCGTTGACAGGCGGGGGGATTATTTTACTGTTGTCGACGACTGTCGCTCTTCTCACCTGGCTACTGGCAGCCCGACGGCATTCACTCTATTCACAGCTGGCACATGCCATCAAACTGCATCAGATCCATCCGCATTACCAGCCGCTTATCTGTGCCCAAACCAATACGGTTTCGGGCGCGGAGGTCCTCGCCCGCTGGCATCATAATGAACTGGGTTTTATTCCCCCCGATGTTTTTATTCCTGTAGCAGAAAGTACCGGGCTTATCATGAACCTGACGGACAGCCTGATGGAACAGGTGGTCGATGATTTGCAGCAGGGCATTGTAACCTTGCAGCCAGGCTTTAAGCTCAATCTCAACATCAGCTATACCCACGTTGTGGATAGCCATTTTGAGCTGTTCGTTGATTACTGGGCACCCATTTTTGACGCGCTGGGCATAACGCTGGTTTTTGAGATCACCGAGCGGGAAAATATCGCTATGTGCGATGATATCGTGCAGAAAGTGGCGCATATAAAACGCAGTGGGATCAAAATTGCGCTGGATGATTTTGGCACGGGCTTTTCTAACCTGGCGTTTATATCCAACCTGAATCCCGACAGCATTAAAATTGACCGTATGTTTATCCGTCAGATCTCGAAAGATACCGCCACGCCGTTGATTGACTGCGTGATTGATATGGCCAGGCGGATGAACATTCTGACCACGGCTGAGGGAGTGGAATATGACTACCAGGTCGATTACCTCAAAGCGAATCAAATCGATTGCCTGCAGGGTTATTTTTTCTCTAAGCCGCTCTGTTTTCGTGATTTTGTTGGATTCTTACAGCACTATCGCGCCCAATAAAAAAGCCCAAAAAGGGCTTTTTTATATGAAGCGTGACAGGACTTAGAACGGAATATCGTCGTCGAAGTCCATTGGCGGTTCGTTAGACGGAGCTGGGGCAGACTGCTGCTGCGGACGAGACTGCGCGCCGCCGCTGAACTGGTTGCCGCCCTGCGGCTGCTGAGGCTGACCCCAACCGCCCTGCTGCTGGCTCTGACCGCCACCTGCCGGTGCACCACCGCCCTGACGACCACCCAGCATCTGCATGGTGCCGCCTACGTTAACCACCACTTCCGTAGTGTATTTCTCAGCGCCGGACTGATCGGTCCATTTGCGGGTACGCAGCTGACCTTCAATATACACCTGAGAACCTTTACGCAGATATTCACCCGCCACTTCAGCCAGTTTGCCAAACAGCACCACGCGGTGCCATTCGGTCTGCTCTTTCATTTCACCGGTCGCTTTATCACGCCAGGATTCGGAAGTAGCCAGCGTAATGTTGGCAACTGCGCCACCACTCGGCATGTAGCGTACTTCCGGGTCCTGGCCCAGATTACCGACGAGAATCACCTTGTTTACGCCTCTGCTGGCCATGTTCGTGTCTCCTGAATACGTTTCTTAATAAGTGTAACGCGCGAGTGTACCATTTCCATGCTGCATTTTGATAGCTGCGAGATGGATTCCAGAGTTCTTACGCGAACTCAACATTGTTACACAGCGAATCAGAAAATGCATTCCAATACTGTATATTCAAACAGGTCAAATTGTGTCATAATTAGCCGTTTCTGACAGCCGTTTGTCCTTCAAACAAACCAGGCAATCCGTGTTCCAACCGGGAAAGGTGAATGGATAAGATCGAAGTTCGGGGCGCGCGCACCCATAATCTCAAGAATATCAACCTCATAATCCCACGCGACAAACTCATTGTCGTGACCGGGCTTTCGGGGTCTGGCAAGTCCTCACTGGCTTTTGACACCTTGTATGCCGAAGGGCAGCGTCGTTACGTTGAATCACTCTCTGCGTACGCACGTCAGTTCCTGTCGCTGATGGAAAAACCGGATGTAGACCACATTGAAGGGTTATCTCCTGCTATCTCTATTGAGCAGAAGTCCACCTCGCATAACCCGCGTTCAACGGTCGGTACAATTACCGAAATTCATGACTACCTGCGTCTGCTGTATGCACGCGTGGGTGAGCCGCGCTGCCCGGACCACGACGTCCCGCTGGCGGCCCAGACCGTGAGCCAGATGGTGGATAACGTGCTGTCGCAGCCGGAAGGTAAACGCCTGATGCTGCTTGCGCCGATCATCAAAGAGCGCAAAGGTGAACACACCAAAACGCTGGAGAACCTGGCAAGCCAGGGTTATATCCGCGCCCGTATCGACGGCGAAGTGTGTGATTTGTCAGATCCGCCAAAGCTGGAGCTGCAGAAGAAGCACACTATTGAAGTGGTGATTGACCGCTTCAAAGTGCGTGGAGATCTGGCAACGCGCCTGGCAGAATCGTTTGAAACGGCGCTGGAGCTTTCCGGCGGCACGGCCGTGGTCTCTGATATGGACGACCCGAAAGCGGAAGAGCTGCTCTTCTCCGCCAACTTTGCCTGCCCGATTTGCGGCTACAGCATGCGCGAGCTGGAACCCCGTCTGTTCTCGTTCAACAACCCGGCGGGCGCATGCCCGACGTGTGACGGCCTGGGCGTACAGCAGTATTTCGACCCGGACCGCGTGATCCAGAACCCGGAGCTGTCGCTGGCGGGCGGTGCCATTCGCGGCTGGGATAAGCGTAACTTTTACTACTTCCAGATGCTGAAATCACTGGCAGAGCACTATAAGTTCGACGTTGAAGCCCCGTGGGCCAGCCTGAGCGCAAACGTACACAAAGTGATCCTGTTCGGTTCCGGTAAAGAGAACATCGAGTTCAAATACATGAACGATCGCGGTGATACCTCCGTGCGTCGCCACCCGTTTGAAGGGGTGCTGCACAATATGGAGCGCCGCTATAAAGAGACCGAATCCAGCGCGGTGCGCGAAGAGCTGGCGAAGTTCATCAGCAACCGCTCCTGCGCCACCTGTGACGGCACGCGTCTGCGTCGCGAAGCGCGCCATGTGTTTGTCGAAAATACGGCGCTGCCGACCATCTCAGACATGAGCATCGGCCACGCGATGGACTTCTTCAACAACCTGAAGCTCTCCGGCCAGCGCGCGAAAATCGCCGAAAAAGTGCTGAAAGAGATCGGCGATCGTCTGAAGTTCCTGGTGAACGTTGGCCTGAACTACCTGACCCTTTCCCGCTCGGCTGAAACCCTTTCCGGTGGTGAAGCGCAGCGTATCCGTCTGGCGAGCCAGATCGGCGCGGGCTTAGTCGGCGTAATGTACGTGCTGGATGAGCCGTCCATCGGCCTGCACCAGCGCGATAACGAACGTCTGCTCGGCACGCTTGTCCATCTGCGTAACCTCGGCAACACGGTGATTGTGGTTGAGCACGACGAAGATGCGATCCGCGCTGCAGACCACGTGATCGATATTGGTCCGGGTGCAGGCGTACACGGCGGTCAGGTGGTTGCGGAAGGGACGCTGAAAGACATTATGGCGGTGCCGGAGTCGCTGACCGGCCAGTACATGAGCGGCAAGCGCAAGATTGAAGTACCGAAACAGCGCGTTGCGGCAAATCCGGAAAAAGTGCTGAAGCTGACCGGCGCGCGCGGCAACAACCTGAAAGACGTGACCCTGACGCTGCCTGTTGGCCTGTTCACCTGTATCACCGGCGTCTCCGGTTCCGGTAAATCGACGCTGATTAACGATACGCTGTTCCCGATTGCGCAGACGGCGCTGAACGGTGCGACGCTGGCCGAGCCTGCGCCTTACCGCGACATTCAGGGGCTGGAACATTTCGATAAGGTTATCGACATTGACCAGAGCCCAATTGGACGTACGCCGCGCTCCAACCCGGCGACCTATACCGGCGTCTTTACGCCCGTACGTGAACTGTTTGCCGGCGTTCCAGAATCACGCTCGCGCGGGTATACGCCAGGCCGCTTCAGCTTTAACGTGCGTGGTGGCCGCTGTGAAGCGTGCCAGGGCGACGGTGTGATTAAGGTTGAGATGCACTTCCTGCCGGATATCTACGTGCCGTGCGACCAGTGCAAAGGCAAGCGCTATAACCGCGAAACGCTGGAGATTAAGTACAAAGGCAAAACCATCCACGAAGTGCTGGATATGACCATCGAAGAGGCGCGTGAGTTCTTTGACGCCGTCCCTGCGCTGGCACGTAAGCTGCAGACGCTGATGGACGTGGGCCTGACCTACATTCGTCTGGGGCAGTCCGCCACGACGCTCTCCGGCGGTGAAGCGCAGCGCGTGAAGCTGGCGCGTGAGCTGTCTAAACGCGGCACCGGTCAGACGCTTTACATTCTGGATGAGCCGACCACCGGCCTCCACTTTGCCGATATCCAGCAGTTGCTGGACGTGCTGCACCAGTTACGCGATCAGGGCAACACCATTGTGGTCATTGAGCACAACCTGGACGTGATTAAAACTGCAGACTGGATTGTCGATCTCGGTCCGGAAGGCGGCAGCGGCGGCGGTGAAATCCTCGTCTCCGGTACGCCAGAGACCGTTGCTGAGTGCGAAGCCTCGCACACCGCGCGCTTCCTTAAACCGTTGCTGTAATCATTCTGAAAACCACAGCCGCAGGGTTGTGGTTTTCAGACCCTGCTTTTCTCTTCAACCATCGTATTGGTAATCCAGCCGATTGCTTGCGCGGCTCTTTCACCACTCAAGGTCACAATAACATCCTGACATTCTCTATCCTGATCGATCTGTTTTTTCGCTTCCAGTAGCGTCGCCTTAGTCCCTACAACACCAAAGCGGGTGAAAATGGCTTTACAGGTCGGCTCGTTGAGTAAATCTTGCAAAGTGGGATCGGTGATATTTCTGTTGCGGGCAATAAACTCGGTGATCATACTTTGATGGATTATATATTGCACAACCCCATTACTATCCAGCACAGGCAGTCGCGTAATATTTCTGTCTTTCATTTTCGCATCCAGCAAGTCATTGTACAGTTTTATTTCTGCATAATTGCCGTCTCTTTGCATAACCACAAATTTTTCATCCATGGGCCGCATTACTTCGCTTGCCAGAATTGCCTTTAATTTATCATCGCCAGCCAGAGCAGTTGCAATATCTTGCGCATGCTGTGTAACAGCATTTAAACTGTCCCGAGAAAAATAGAAGGCAATTACTGTACTGATCCATGCCGAAATAACAGGCAATAAAATCATAATCAGATCTTTAACAAGGGGAAAGATATTATCTAATGTAGCTTTATCACCAGCTGTTCGATACAAAACCATAATTGCGATAATAAGAAGAAAGGCAATAATGCCCATCCCTCCATAAAGAACAATTCCCCCTATCTTTTGCCGTGGTAAAGAAGAGTCGTTTTGCGCTGTCGACTCTGTGGGAATGGATACTTTGCTGTCCATGCTACCCCTCCTGACTGTTCAGGATTCGGATATAGCATCTGACTAACGAGGGATTTCTTGCCTTATCCCAGACACCATCGCCGGAGGTGCTGTCCCGATCACCACGTCCGTTAGTGTTACCTTCAACGGTGACAATATTATCTTTAACAGATAATTGATCCTGAATAACAATCCCGATATGAGAAAAATCATAAACAACAAAATCGCCCGCCTGAGCATTATGATTTTCTGAAAGTACGGTAAGCCCTGTCTGCGCCGCCCATTTTTCCCATCCAAATGCGCTGGCATCACGGCAACGCCATTTCTCTGCTAATGAGAATGTCGCAATATTTAAACGCTGCCGGACAGCCTCATCCTGTAGCCACTCCCGCATTATCCAGCAGGTAAATGCAGCACACCAGGGCCATGCTCCGGGTTGCAACCAGGTTGCGCCCTGATATTCAACAACTCTGGCACCTGTATTATTCACACTCCCTTCACGGGTTCCCACTTCATTCTTTGCGATCTGAATTAGTTTATCAATTATCTGGTCCATAATTACCTCCACCATGCAATAGAGATAATTATGTGAGGGTGAGAGTTATTGTCTTTCACCCATTTTCATTAAAAATGTCAGCGCTGAATACAACTTTTACAGGGACATTTTGCGTTTAACGTCTTCCGGCAACAATTCCATTGCCTGCTTATATGACGCGTCTACCAGATAATAAATTTGTGAACCCGGAATCGAACCGTCGAGATAAACGGTGCTCCAGTGCGCTTTATTGAGATGTTGGCTCGGCCTGACGTCACTATGTTGCTGACGTAACAATTCGGCCAATTCCGGGCTGGTTTTCAGCGATGCCGCCGGGCGGCCTTCAACCTCTTTCACCATGGCAAACAGCACATCGCCGACCTTAATCTGCGTGGCTTTCCAGTCGCTGTGGACGCTTTGCTCCGCGCCCGGTTTGCTCATGCAGTACTGCAGTATCTCCGAAATTGTCATCTTTATTCCCCTTGTAGCGTTGCGATAATTTTACGCGAACCACCGTGAATGCGATGTTCTCCCAGCCAGATCCCTTGCCACGTCCCCAGCTGTAGCCGCCCATTGTGTACCGGCAGCATTAACGATACGCCCAGCAAAGAGGATTTAATATGCGACGGCATATCATCTTCCCCTTCATAGTCATGCTCATAAGGCGCGTTATCCGGGACGGTCTTCAGAAAATGGTGCTCCATGTCAGACCGGACAGTGGGATCGCAATTTTCATTTAGCGTAAGAGAAGCTGACGTATGCTGAAGCAGCAGATGCAGTAAACCCGTATTGATGCGCGAAAGGTCGCGGATCTGCCCGATGACTTCGTCCGTCACCAGATGGAACCCGCGTGGTTTAGCGCTTAAGGTCAGGGTCTGTTGATACCACATGTGCTGCTCCGTTATGAAAGAAGGTTCTTTCTAAGTGTGCAGCAAGAAGACGAAAGGTAAAACCCGCGGCGGTGAGTTTTGATTAAAAAAGAATCAAAGCCGCCGCCGATAAATTAATATTCAGAGTTAACAATCACCTCTTCACCAAATTTCCCGGCCATCGGTAGGGGTCGATAAGTCGAGTTAGAGGCGCGCAACACCCTGATCCCTCTGGCACCGACATCGTGCGCCGCGGTGATGTCGTTATCCGAATCCCCGTAAAACACTTTGATGTGTTTCTGTTCCAGCCACTGGGTTTTGGTGTTTTGTCCCTCTTTATCCCCCGCAAATATGACCGGGTTCATACTGGAAGCCGGTATGAGGAAATCGTCCTGCAGAGTTTTAGACACCGTTTCAGTTTTGGTCTGACTGCGGCCCGTCACGAAGTAAATGCTGTCGCCGCGCTTAACGTGCATGGCAATGAGCGCGCGGGCAACCTCTTTCGGAATGCTGAACTCATCCCAGCCGTTATTCATCTTTTCCCAGAATGCGGGGTTCTTGAGATATTCTTCGCTGTCCGGCGACCAGGTTTTCTTGCCGCGCCAGAAGCCAGGGCTTGAGAACAACACGGTATCGTCAATGTCAAAGCCCACGGCCATTGGCGGGCGGCCCATCAGGCTGTTTTCGATTTGCGCCACGGAAACCCAGTGAATGGGAGCCTGTTCAGCAAGCATGGCGGCGGTGGTGCCGGTGTAAAGCGGCGTCGGTGCGGAAGCACGCGCCACAACCGCACTATTAAGCGAGAACAATAAGCAGGCGGCGCTGAGCGCCAGTGTGATCTTGCGCATATTTTCCCCTGAATATTCAGTTTGTTATCGTTTTATTTTGAGCGGATGGTCAAAAAACTCTCCGACCATAACCCCAGCGGGAGGGGAAGGAAAGGAGTTTTTGCTTATGAAACTGAATAAAAAGAAGAAGATCACAAAGCGCGGAAGAGGCATGTAGGCCCGGTAAGCGAAGCGCCACCGGGCAATAATTGGCACCGAAGCCGGGTGGCGGCTGCGCCTTACACGGCCTACATATAGCATGCAAGTAAGTGAATACTTACATCACAGCAGCAAACGCCTGCGCCACGCGCTGAACATTGCTGGCGTTCAGCCCCGCCACGCACATGCGCCCGCTGGCAATCAGGTAAACACCAAATTCTTCGCGCAGCCTGTCGACCTGAGCGGCGCTCAGTCCGGTATAGCTGAACATCCCACGCTGCTTAAGCAGATAGTCAAAGTTATGCCCTGGCACCGCCTCTTTCAGCACATTCACCAGTTCCTGGCGCATCGACAGAATGCGCTTACGCATCGCTTCCACTTCTGCAAGCCAGGTGGCTTTTAACCGTTCGTCACCAAGAACCGTTGCCACCACCTGCGCACCAAATGCTGGCGGGCTGGAGTAGATGCGACGAACGGTCGCTTTCAGTTGACCCAGCACGCGGCCAGCCGCTTCAGCGTCTTCGCACACCACGGAGAGACCGCCGACGCGCTCACCATACAGGGAGAAGATTTTTGAGAAGGAGTTACTGACCAGCGCGGGCAACCCGGCGCTGGCAATGGCGCGAATGGCGTAAGCATCCTCTTCCATGCCCGCACCAAAGCCCTGATAGGCGATATCAAGGAACGGGATCAGGTTACGCGCCTTCAGCACCTCAATAACGGCATCCCACTGCGCATTGGTGAGATCCGCGCCGGTTGGGTTATGGCAGCACGGATGCAGCAGCACAATACTGCGCTCCGGCAGGGTGTTCAGTTTTTCCAGCAGCGCGTCAACGCGCACGCCGTTAGTTTCACTGTCGAACCACGGATACGTCGCCACTTTAAAGCCCGCACCCTCGAAGATGGCCACGTGGTTTTCCCACGTCGGGTCACTGACCCACACGCCGGAGTCCGGAAAGTATTTCTTCAGGAAATCCGCGCCAACTTTCAGCGCCCCTGAGCCGCCCAGCGTCTGGATGGTCGCCACACGTTTCTGCGCAAGCACCGCGTGATCGGCACCAAACAGCAGCGGCGCGATGGTATTGCGGTAGGTATTTAACCCTTCCATTGGCAGATAAAGCGAAGCACCGTGCGGAACAGCATTAAGACGCGCTTCGGCTTCAGCAACGGCCTGCAGCTGAGGAATAATACCGTCCTCGTTGTAATACAGACCAATGCTGAGGTTCACTTTGTCGCTGCGAGGATCTTCTTTGAAACGCTCCATTAAGGAGAGAATGGGGTCGCCAGCGTAGGCGTCAACTTTCTGAAACACGCGATGTTCTCCGGAATTCGATGAGGCAGGGATTTCAACAATAAACCGGATATGAGAGAAGATCGAGCGTTTAACAAACGTAGGCCGGGTAAGGCAAAGCCGCCACCCGGCACCGGTTGTAACTTAATCGATATATTTCATCGCCACCCGCGAGGTCAGCCGCGTGATAAGTTCGTAAGCGCTCACTTTCGTGATTTCAGCAATGCGTTCAACGGGCAGACCTTCGCCCCACATCACCACCGCATCACCTGCTTTGTCCTGCGCGTCTGGCCCCAGGTCAACACAGATCATGTCCATCGCCACGCGGCCGACAGTCTTCACTTCGCGACCATTCACCAGCACCGGCGTGCCAGACGGTGCCGCGCGCGGATAGCCATCGCCGTACCCCATCGCGACCACGCCGAGACGCGTGTCGCGCTCGCTGGTCCAGGTGCCGCCGTAGCCCACCGGTTCACCCGCTTTGTGTTCACGCACGGCTATCAGGTTAGAGACCAGCGACATCACCGGCTGGAAACCAAAATCTGGCCCCCAGGGTTTATTCTCCAGCGGCGACACGCCATAAAGAATAATGCCCGGACGCGCCCAGTCGAAGTGCGACTGCGGCCACAGCAGAATGCCGCCGGATGCCGCAATTGAGCGCATCCCCGGCTTGCCTTCGCAGAAGGTAGTAAAAATATCGAGCTGCTGTTCGGTCGCACCACATTCAGGTTCATCGGCACGCGCAAAGTGGCTGACGATATTCACCGGCTGGCGAACATTTTTGCACTGACACAAACGCTGATAAAACGCCTCAGCATGCTCCGGGCGCACGCCCAGACGGTGCATTCCCGTGTCGAGCTTCATCCACACGGTGACAGGCTCGCTCAAATCAGCCGTTTCCAGCGCGGCAAGCTGTTCTTCGTTATGGACTGCCGTGTGCAGATGCTGGTCTGCAATCGTCGGCAAATCGGTCGCTTCAAAAAAGCCTTCCAGCAGCAGTATGGGTTGGGTAATACCGCCTGCACGCAGGCGGAGAGCTTCTTCGAGACGGGCAACACCAAAGGCGTCGGCATCGGGGAGCGTTCGCGCGGTCTCAAGAAGACCGTGTCCGTAAGCGTTCGCTTTCACGACTGCAACGAGCTTGCTGGCGGGTGCCAGTTCACGCAGGCGTTGCAGGTTGTGTCGCAGAGCGCGGCGGTTAATAACAACAGTTGCCGCTTGCATGTAAATTCCTTATTCGTCGTCGTACTGCGGTCCCGCATAGTTATCAAAGCGCGACCATTGGCCGTTAAAGGTCAGACGTACCGTACCGATTGGGCCGTTACGTTGCTTACCGATAATGATTTCGGCGATCCCTTTCAGGTCGCTGTTCTCGTGATAAACCTCATCACGGTAGATGAACATGATTAAGTCGGCATCCTGCTCAATGGAGCCAGATTCACGCAGGTCGGAGTTGACCGGGCGTTTGTCGGCACGTTGTTCCAGGGAGCGGTTAAGCTGCGACAGCGCCACCACCGGCACGTGCAGCTCTTTGGCTAACGCCTTGAGCGAGCGGGAAATCTCGGCGATCTCCAGCGTACGGTTGTCGGAGAGTGACGGCACGCGCATCAGCTGAAGGTAGTCGATCATGATAAGCCCGATACCGCCGTGTTCACGGGCGATACGGCGCGCGCGGGAACGCACTTCCGTTGGCGTCAGGCCGGAGGAGTCATCAATGTAGATATTACGTTTTTCCAGCAGAATGCCCATGGTGCCGGAGATCCGCGCCCAGTCCTCATCATCAAGCTGGCCGGTACGAATGCGGGTCTGATCCACGCGTGAAAGCGACGCCAGAGAACGCATCATGATCTGTTCTGAGGGCATCTCAAGACTGAAGATGAGTACCGGTTTATCCTGCAACATCGCCGCATTTTCGACGAGGTTCATTGCAAACGTGGTTTTACCCATCGACGGACGCGCCGCGACGATAATCAAATCCGACGGCTGCAGACCGGCGGTTTTCTTATTCAGATCGTCATAGCCGGTATTCACGCCGGTGACGCCATCGTGCGGCTGCTGGAAAAGTTGTTCGATACGCGCGACAGTGGCATCAAGCACGTCGGCGATATTTTTCGGGCCTTCGTCTTTATTCGCACGACTTTCGGCGATTTTAAAGACACGCGACTCGGCGAGATCGAGCAAGTCTTCGCTGGTGCGGCCCTGCGGATCAAAACCGGCTTCGGCGATTTCGTTCGCCACCGAGATCATCTCGCGGACGACAGCACGTTCACGGACAATATCCGCATAAGCGCTGATGTTCGCTGCACTTGGCGTGTTTTTCGAGAGTTCTGCCAGATAGGCAAACCCGCCGACGCTGTCCAGTTGCCCCAGACGCTCCAGCGATTCCGCGAGCGTAATCAGGTCAATCGGGCTGCCCGACTCCTGCAGACGCGCCATTTCGGTAAAGATATGGCGGTGCGGGCGGGTATAAAAATCTTCCGCGACGACGCGCTCAGCGACGTCATCCCAGCGTTCATTATCCAGCATTAAACCGCCCAACACCGACTGTTCCGCTTCAATCGAGTGCGGCGGGACTTTTAACCCGGCGACCTGGAAATCACGCTCGCGAGGCTCAGTCTGTTTGTTGAAGGGTTTGTTTCCTGCCATAGTGAATGGAGTTACCGAGATAAAGAGTGGGTCGAAAGATTACCATATTTTTCTTACGGAGGGAGCATGGCAACGCGCATTGAATTCCAGAAACATGGCGGACCAGACGTGCTGAAAGCGGTGGAGTTTACCCCTGCCGCGCCTGGCGAGAAGGAAATCCAGGTTGAAAACAAAGCCATCGGCATTAACTACATCGACACCTACATTCGCGGCGGTCTCTATCCGCCTCCGTCGCTGCCGAGTGGGTTGGGAACGGAGGCTGCAGGCGTGGTCATTAAGGTGGGTAGCGCCGTTAAGCATATTAAAGAAGGCGATCGCGTGGTATATGCGCAATCGGCGCTGGGAGCCTACAGTTCCGTTCATAACGTCCCGGCGGACAAAGCGGCAATTTTGCCCAATGCCATTTCGTTTGAACAAGCCGCCGCCTCATTCCTGAAAGGGTTGACGGTCTATTACCTGCTGCGCAAAACCTATGAAATTAAACCCGATGAGCAGTTCCTGTTTCATGCTGCTGCGGGTGGCGTGGGGCTGATCGCCTGCCAGTGGGCGAAAGCGTTGGGTGCAAAACTGATTGGTACCGTCGGCAGTGCGCAAAAAGCGCAGCGCGCGCTGGATGCGGGCGCATGGCAGGTGATTAACTATCGGGAAGAGAGCATCGTTGAGCGGCTGAAAGAGATCACTGGCGGCAAAAAAGTGCGCGTGGTGTATGACTCGGTGGGGAAAGATACCTGGGAAGCCTCGCTGGACTGCCTGCAACGTCGCGGGCTGATGGTGAGCTTCGGTAACGCGTCAGGCGCGGTGACCGGAGTGAATCTGGGTATTCTGAACCAGAAAGGTTCGCTGTATGTCACACGCCCTTCGCTGCAAGGTTACATCACTAACCGCGAGGAGCTGATCGAGGCCAGCAACGAGCTGTTTTCACTGATCGCCAGCGGTGTCATTAAAGTGGATGTTGCGGATGCGCAAAAATACGCGCTGACCGATGCACAACGTGCGCATGAGGTATTAGAGAGCCGGGCAACACAGGGCTCAAGCCTGTTAATTCCCTGAGTCCTGAAAAGAAATTGGGCTTCCCGTGGGAAGCCCTTTCTTTTTTTAGTTCGGCTGTATGTAGGGTACAGCTCGATGAATTCTTTAGCGGCAGCCATAGTGACAGATTCGATAAGTAAATCCTATTCCGTTCTAAGCAATGCTGCCGGAAAAGTTGCAGGTATGTGACGAACCCCTCAATACCTTAGTAACGGAAGCGGTTATTGCGCTGATAACTGGGGACTTTTGGCGTTTTTATCGCCCGTATCGCCCACACAGTGGCAATGGCCAGCAGCAGCCACGGCAACAGTTTGATCGTCAGAGCAAATAACCCACCGATAAACATCACTACCGTCGCCACAACGATCGCGGCCAAAATGCCGAGCAGCGAAACGCCCGTGACCATCAGCATGACAAAAAAGCCAATCACAAAAAGTAGTTCCAGCATGGTGCTCTCCCACGAGTTCCCGAATGATGCATCGATCATTACAAAAAGCATGCCAAAACTAAGCTCTTGTTATAAAAGAAAAACGCCCCGCAAGATTTTGCAGGGCGTGGTGAATTTGACGATCTTTTAGCGAAATTTAACGCTTATCGGCGACCAGGCGCAGCGCGTGCTCCAGCACCTCGATATCCGCGCCGGCTTTATGCGCATTCTCGCTCAGGTAGCGACGCCACTGACGCGCTCCAGGAATACCCTGGAACAGGCCGAGCATATGGCGAGTGATATGTCCAAGATACGTGCCGTTGCTCAGCTCGCGCTCAATGTAGGGATACATAGCACGCACTACCGCAACTGGATCGGTGTCTGCACCTTCAACGCCGTAAATTTCACGATCGACCGTCGCCAGAATGCCAGGGTTCTGGTACGCCTCGCGCCCGACCATCACGCCATCCATGTGTGCCAGATGGGTTTTGGCCTCGTCCAGCGACTTAATGCCGCCGTTAATCGACATTGTCAGGTGCGGGAAATCACGCTTCAGTTGATACACGCGCGGGTAATCCAGCGGCGGGATTTCACGGTTCTCTTTCGGGCTGAGGCCAGAAAGCCAGGCTTTACGCGCATGGATGATAAACATCTCGCACTCGCCCTTTCCGGCCACAGTGTTGATGAAATCGCACAGGAATTCGTAGCTGTCCTGGTCGTCAATACCGATACGGGTTTTGACCGTCACCGGAATGGAAACCACGTCACGCATGGCCTTGATACAGTCCGCCACCAGTTGGGCGTTCCCCATCAGACACGCGCCAAACATACCGTTTTGTACACGGTCGGAAGGACAGCCGACGTTCAGGTTGATCTCGTCGTAGCCGCGTTCTTCCGCCAGCTTCGCGCACTGCGCCAGCGCAGCCGGATCGCTGCCCCCCAGTTGCAGGGCAACCGGATGTTCTTCTTCGCTATAGGCCAGATAGTCGCCCTTACCGTGAATAATTGCACCCGTGGTCACCATTTCGGTGTACAGCAGCGTATGGCGGGAGAGCTGGCGCAGGAAGTAGCGGCAGTGTCTGTCCGTCCAGTCGAGCATCGGCGCAATGGAGAAACGGTGTGCGGGGAAAGTGGTCTGCAATTCTGACGACATGGCGAAGTTTTAAGCATCTGGTGGAAAAGGGGCGCTACTATAGCACAAAGAAAAGCCGGAGGCGCATCGCCTCCGGTGCATGTTAGAACGTCATACTCAGCTGCGCACCCGCGCCCCAGGTTTCATCCTCGCCGTACAGACCCATCAGGTCAACATGCACGGTGTTAAACGGCGCAAAACCGACACCGCCGGTAAAGACATTACTGTCGTTCCCTTTCATATCCGCACGGAAACCGGCACGGACGGCCAGCCAGCTCAGCGGTGTGACCTCGGCACCTACGCCTGCGTACTGCGAGGTATCTTCACTCTTAAAGCCTTTGGTTTCGGTCAGATCGCTATCTGCGGTGAGCGTCACCAGATCGTTATGCCAGGCGGCACCGGCCGTCACCAGCGGACGGATCTGGTACGTGTCTTTATAACTCACTACCTCACCCGTGCGACCGTTGCGGATGCGAACATCTTTGGTATCGATATCGCGAGACATCAGGTTTTGTCCGCTCACGCCTACCGTCCAGTTTTCACCGAAATCGGCAGCAATACCCGCATCAACGTTAAAGCCGGTGTCGTCCGTACGGTAGCGGCTGTCGTTCCACTTGTTACTGTCGTAATCGTAAATCGAGGTCGTGTAATTATAGACCCAGGTTTTTTGCAATTTTGGCGTGACGCCCACTGAAACCGGGATGCCACCGAGATCGAACTGACGGGCAACCGCAATACCGTAGTCGGAGACAATCGCCGCCCGGCCAGACGCCGTTGAGTTGAGGTTTTTGGTAATTTGATCGGTGCCGTTAACTGCGGCATCCAGCGCGACACCAGCCGCCACCGCATCGCTATTTTGAATGCCGCGCAGATAATCAATATCCTGCTGGTCGATAGAGGAGCTGACGCGTCCGTGGGCATAACCTTTTGCCATAAAAGCGACAGAAAGCACATCGTTAGGAATACTCACGGCAATGCCTGCACCTGCCGTGGCGCGTGCGGTTTTGCCTTTGAGATAATCCAGCTCATCAGCAAGATCTTTCGCCGCGCCCTGGAACTGGTTAATTGAACCTAACGGGTTAGTAATGATTTCAGCGGGCGTAAGGTTATCAATCACATCCTGATAGTGATTGATTTTATCGTTGATATTATCGATCTCGTCCTGAAGATTGTCTTTATCCGTGATCTGCGCGCCAACAGAAGGCAGAATTACCGTCACATCATCGTCAGGCTTCGCTTTAGCCAGCAAGGCCGGGTTGATTAACGCCCCGCTGCCATAGCTGCCTGCCGCCACGCCCGTCCCCCCCATCGCGTCACTGCGTGACTCTGTCCAGGTATTGGCTGCCCCCGCCTGATTTGCCATAAATAAGGAGACAGCGATGCTAACCACCGAAAATTTAAAATGTTTTTTCACAGTATGCTCGTCTTATAGTCTGTTATGAAATAACCCCTGTCTGTTATCACTCAAACAGGCGCGAACTATTGCTGTGAATAAGTACAAAAAGACCCGCTATTTCCTTAAGTTAAATTCCTTATATGGCCTGTTGTAATTTGTGACGGCCCTCAATATTTATAGAAGAGGAAATTATTTTCGCCCAGGTTTTCCATCGTGCGGGCCAAAAAACTGCGGGGGATGGTCAACCCAGCGATCCTCACGCGTCGCGGCATATACCGGGTTCAGCGGGTAGTAAATGCGGTTGTGCTTTTTATTAGCCTCCCCGACAACCAGTAAACGCACCTCTTCATCGGTGTTATTGATAAAGGTGTGGCACACACCCGTCCCGGCGGGGAAACCCACGCTGTCGCCGGGTTCCAGCTTCCATAAATAGCCGTTAATCCAGGCCTCGGGATACCCTTCCAGCACGTAGACAAACTCCTCTTCGTCACTTTCTGCATGAGGATAAGAGGTGCGTCGCCCCGGCGGAAGGCGTTCATGATGAATGCCAATGCGACCCAGGCCCAGCTTGCGGGCCAGCGGAGCACCAATGGAAAAAAGCTCATCACTGTCGGGATAGGTTGAATCATCCGCGCCTTCCACATCGCGCCAGTGCCGAATACAGTCAGGTCTTTTCATGGTCTTATTTCCCGAATTGCAATGCGACAGGTATAGCACAGCCTGGCGGATCTCGGTGTTTTTAGCAGAACATGATAAAGTAAGGGTTTGCCGCCCTATTACATCCGAGGTGCTAAATGGATAAGTCCACAAACGAGCTGTTAGCGCAAGCTGAAAAGCTGTGTGCGCAACGCAATGTGCGCCTGACCCCGCAGCGCCTTGAAGTGTTGCGTCTGATGAGCCTTCAGCAAGGGGCGATTAGCGCCTACGATTTGCTCGACCTTCTGCGCGAAAGCGAACCGCAGGCCAAGCCGCCGACCGTTTACCGCGCGCTGGACTTCCTGCTGGAGCAGGGTTTTGTGCATAAGGTGGAATCCACCAACAGCTATGTGCTGTGCCATCTGTTCGATCAGCCAACCCATACTTCGGCCATGTTCATCTGCGATCGCTGTGGCGTGGTGAAGGAAGAAGGTGCGGAGGGCGTTGAAGATATTATGCACTCACTGGCCGCCAGAATGGGCTTTGCCCTGCGTCATAACGTGATTGAAGCGCACGGGTTGTGCTCTGCATGCGTGGAAGTGGAATCCTGCAGTCATCAGGACGCATGTCAGCACGATCACTCTATTATCGTGAAGAAAAAACCGCGCTAACAGCAAAAGAAAAGGCGGCTTATGGCCGCCCTCAGGGAGTCGTTGCGGGTAGTTCGCCGGTTACCAGCGGTAGTCGTTACGGGTTTCCCAGTCTTTGACTTCGTTTTCCGCCTGATCTTTTTCGTAACCGTAGCGTTCCTGAATTTTCCCGACAAGCTGATCGCGCTTACCTTCGATAACGGTCATGTCGTCATCCGTCAGCTTACCCCACTGTTCTTTCGCTTTACCTTTGAATTGCTTCCAGTTGCCGCCGATTTCGTCTTTATTCATAATCGTGTCCTCGTGTTAAGCGTCTATGAGTATCGTCCGCTACGTTCTTTTCTGCTGGACGTGATTATTATTGTAGTTAAGGATTCGGCTGTTGTTTTTATATTCGGAATCTTTAACCGTTACGATATATCGTGGCGGGAGGGAAGCCAGGTGTTATTTTGCCAGTGGCGGTGCCAGATAACTGCCAGCGAAAGTCCCCGCAGTGAGAGAAAGACCGCGAGCGCCAGCCATAAACCATGGTTGCCCAGATACGGAACCGTGAGCAGCGTCAGCCCAAAACCTGCCGCGGCAACCGCCATGCTGTTGCGCATCTCTGTTCCCCGCGTCGCACCAATGAACATGCCATCCAGCAAATAACACCAGACACCGACAACCGGTAAGATCACCTGCCAGATGATGTAGTGGCCCGCCAGTTCTCGCAGCGTCGGTAACGTGGTGAGTAAGGCAACAATATGCCCGCCAAAGCAGGCATACAGCAGGGCAAATGCCAGTGCGACCATGCCCGCCTGACGGCAGGCCGCGCGCCAGACTTCGCGAAGTTGGCCGCTTTCACGAGCGCCATAGGCCTGCCCGGAGTGCGCCTCAACGGCATAGGCAAAACCATCCAGCGCGTAAGCGGTAAAGGTTAACAATGTCATCAGCACGGCATTCACCGCGACAATTTCTGGCCCAAGACGTGCTCCAAAAACGGTCAACGCACCAAAACAGAGTTGTAGCAGGAGCGAGCGAAGCATGATGTCGCGGTTGAGCGCCAGCAGCTTGCGAATGTTGCCACGCCACGCGGTTTTCAGCATGGCGAGGGAGATACCACGCATGGCCAGCACGCGCCAGACCATCCACAGCCCGATGAGCAAGGTGCCGTATTCGGCTATCGCCGTCGCCAGCGCGGCTCCCCGCACGTTCATATGCAGACCCATCACCAGCCACAGGTCGAGTACGATGTTCAGAAGGTTTCCCACCACCAGCAGGATGACCGGCGCGCGGGCATACTGAACCCCCAGCAACCAGCCGAGCAAAACCAGGTTCGCCAGTGAAGCGGGCGCGCTAAGCCAGCGAATTTCCAGGAAGCGCCGCGCCTGTTCAAGCACCGCCTCGCTGCCACCCACAATATGGAGCGCCAGATCAATCAGCGGGGTTCGCAACAAAACGATCAATGCGCCAGCGCCGAGCGCCAGAATGAGCGGCTGAACCAGTGCACGCGCCAGCCGTAACGGATCTTTCGCACCATACGCCTGTGCCGTCAGGCCCGTGGTACTCATACGCAAAAAGAGCAGGAGCATGAAGAGGAAGCTGGTCGCCGTCGCGCCAATCGCCACGCCGCCGAGGTATACCGGGGAGTCCAGATGCCCAATCACCGCCGTATCCACCAGCCCCAGCAGAGGAACGGTGATATTGGAAAAAATCATCGGCAGCGCAAGACGCCACAATGCTTTATCTGAAGCCGTCAGCAGTGACATGAAAAAATACCGGGACAGAAAAATGAATCAGGCTGCGGAGGTGCCGCAGCCTGTCAGGAAGAGATTACAGCCACTCACCGTTGCGGATAACGCCAACAGCAAGACCTTCAATGGAGAAACTCTGCTCGCGGAGATCCACCACAATCGGGGAAAACTCGTTGTTTTCCGGCAGCAACTGCACGGTATTACCCTGTTTTTTCAGGCGCTTAACCGTGACTTCGTCATCAATACGCGCAACCACAACCTGGCCGTTGCGCACATCCTGGGTTTTGTGAACCGCCAGCAGATCGCCATCAAGAATACCGATATCTTTCATCGACATCCCACTGACGCGCAGCAGGAAATCGGCGCTCGGCTTGAACATACCAGGATCAACCTGATAGTGGCCTTCGATATGCTGCTGTGCCAGCAAAGGTTCACCCGCAGCAACACGGCCCACCAGTGGGATGCCCGTCTCTTCTTCCACCAGCAGACGAATGCCGCGCGACGCGCCAGAGACAATCTCAATCACGCCTTTACGCGCCAGCGCTTTAAGGTGTTCTTCGGCAGCGTTTGGAGAACGGAAGCCCAGACGCTGCGCGATTTCCGCACGCGTGGGTGGCATACCCGTCTGGCCGATATGATCCCGAATGAGATCAAACACCTCTTGCTGCCTGGTCGTTAACGCTTTCATTCCGCCCCCTGGGTGTATATACAGTTATGCTGTGAGTATATACAGTCAAAGGCGATTTTGGAACCAAAAACTGCACAAAAAACCAGGGACTTAATTATTTCTCGAGGCTCATCGGAAATGTGACCAAAGCAGCGTGACCCAAGTAATAGCCGCCGTGATAATCGCCAGCAGCACAGCAGCAGATCCCATGTCTTTCGCGCGGCCAGAAAGCTCATGGAAATCAGAACCAATACGGTCAACAACAGCCTCAATAGCGCTATTGAGAATTTCCACTATCATCACCAGAAGCACAGAGCCAATGAGAAGAACGCGGGTTATAGCATCAACATCAAGGAAACAGGCGATAACAACCGCGACGATAGCGGCGACCCCTTCCTGGCGAAAAGCGGCTTCATTGACCCACGCGGCACGGAAACCTTTCCATGAATAGCCGGCAGCTTTGATGATTCGGGTTAACCCGGTGGTATTATTGGCCATTAAAAGAACCTTTTATTGGAAATAGCGTCAGTAACTATAGCGACAGCACGTTTTGCTGCCGCCTGAAGTATGACGGGTAACAACAGAAATTTTGCGCGCTTTCTGTTATCCTTGCGCCGCAATTGCATTATTAACCAGAGGCTTTACATCGTTTATGTCCGGCTGGCCACGAATTTACTACAAATTACTTAATTTACCATTAAGCGTCCTGGTAAAAAGTAAGTCTATCCCAGCAGAACCCGCGCTGGAATTAGGGCTCGATACATCACGCCCTATTATGTACGTTTTGCCTTATAACTCGAAGGCTGACTTGCTGACGCTTCGCGCCCAGTGTCTGGCGCATGATTTACCTGATCCGCTTGAACCGCTGGAAGTTGACGGTACTCTGCTGCCACGCTACGTGTTTATTCACGGCGGGCCGCGCGTGTTTACCTATTACACGCCGAAAGAAGAGTCCATCAAGCTGTTCCACGACTACCTCGATCTGCACCGCAGCAATCCCGATCTGGATGTGCAGATGGTGCCGGTCTCCGTGATGTTCGGTCGCCGTCCGGGTCGCGAAAAAGGCGAAGAGAATCCACCGCTGCGCATGCTTAACGGCATCCAGAAGTTTTTCGCTGTCTCCTGGCTGGGGCGCGACAGCTTCGTGCGTTTCTCCCCTTCCGTCTCGCTGCGCCGCATGGCGGACGAGCACGGCACCGACAAGATCATCGCGCAGAAACTGGCGCGCGTGGCGCGTATGCACTTTGCCCGCCAGCGTCTGGCTGCTGTAGGCCCACGCCTCCCGGCACGTCAGGATCTGTTCAATAAGCTGCTGGCCTCCAAAGCGATTGCCCGCGCGGTAGAAGACGAAGCGCGCAGCAAGAAAATTTCGCACGAGAAAGCACAGCAGAATGCCATCGCGCTGATGGAAGAGATCGCCGCGAACTTCTCCTACGAGATGATTCGTCTCTCCGATCGTATCCTGGGCTTTACGTGGAACCGCCTCTATCAGGGCATTAACGTCCACAACGCCGAGCGCGTGCGTCAGCTGGCGCACGACGGCCACGAGATTGTCTATGTACCTTGCCACCGCAGTCACATGGACTATCTGCTGCTCTCCTACGTGTTGTATCACCAGGGGCTGGTGCCGCCGCACATCGCTGCCGGTATCAACCTGAATTTCTGGCCGGCAGGCCCGATCTTCCGTCGGCTGGGTGCATTCTTTATTCGTCGTACCTTTAAGGGCAACAAGCTCTACTCCACCGTTTTCCGTGAATATCTCGGCGAGCTGTTTAGCCGCGGTTATTCCGTTGAATATTTCGTGGAGGGCGGCCGCTCCCGTACCGGTCGTCTGCTCGATCCGAAGACCGGCACGCTGTCGATGACCATCCAGGCGATGCTGCGCGGTGGAACCCGTCCGATCACGCTGGTGCCCATTTACATCGGCTATGAGCACGTGATGGAAGTAGGTACCTACGCCAAAGAGCTGCGCGGTGCGACCAAAGAAAAAGAGAGCCTGCCGCAAATGCTGCGCGGCCTGAGCAAGCTGCGCAACCTCGGCGAGGGCTACGTGAACTTTGGCGAGCCAATGCCGCTGATGACGTACCTGAACAATCATGTCCCGGAGTGGCGCGAGTCTATCGATCCTATCGAAGCAGTACGCCCGGCCTGGCTGACGCCAACGGTTAATGGCATTGCTGCTGAGCTGATGGTGCGTATTAACAACGCAGGTGCGGCAAACGCCATGAACCTGTGCTGTACCGCGCTGCTGGCCTCACGCCAGCGTTCACTGACGCGTGAGCAACTGACCGAGCAGCTTGATTGCTACCTGGACATCATGCGTAACGTGCCGTATTCCATCGACTCTACCGTGCCGTCTGCGACTGCCAGCGAGCTTATCGATCACGCGCTGCAGATGAACAAGTTTGAGGTCGAGAAAGATACGATTGGTGACATCATCATTCTGCCGCGCGAGCAGGCGGTGCTGATGACCTACTATCGCAACAACATTACGCATATGTTGATGCTGCCATCTTTAATGGCGGCCATCATTACCCAGCATCGTCGTATTTCGCGTCAGGAGCTGCTGCGCCACATTGAGGCCATCTATCCGATGCTGAAAGCGGAGTTGTTCCTGCGCTGGAGTAAAGATGAGCTGGCGGTAGAGCTTAATAAAATGATGGAAGAGATGCGCCGTCAGGGGCTTATCACCATCAACAACGATGAGCTGAACATCAATCCATCGCGCTCTCGTACCCTGCAACTGCTGGCGGCCGGTGCGCGCGAAACGCTGCAGCGTTATGCGATCACCTTCTGGTTGCTGAGCGCGAACCCGTCCATCAACCGCGGAACGCTGGAAAAAGAGAGCCGGACGCTGGCACAGCGCCTGTCCGTTCTGCACGGCATTAACGCACCGGAATTCTTCGATAAAGCGGTATTCAGTTCTCTGGTGCTGACGCTGCGTGATGAAGGGTTTATCAGTGATACGGGCGATGCCGAGCCGGAAGAGACGCTGAAGGTTTACCAGATGCTGGCAGACCTGATTACGTCGGATGTGCGTTTAACGATCGAGAGTGCGACGCAGGGCGAGTGACGTTAAAAGCCGGGTGGCGCTAACGCTAACCCGGCCTACATGTTCTGCTAAATCGTAGGCCGGGTAAGGCGAAGCTGCCACCCGGCTTTTTTATGAGAAGTAACTCATCGCCAGCCCCAGAAACAGCACCAGCCCGACGTAGTTATTATTCAGAAACGCTTTAAAGCACGCTTCACGTTCGCGCTTCGCGATCAGCTTTTGCTGGTACGCAAACAGCAGCCCCGCCACCAGCACCGACCAGTAAAACGCCCAGTTCAGCCCGTTCAGACGACCAATCACCACCATCAGCACCAGCACCGCCACCTGCAGGATACCGATGATCAGTTTGTCATGACGGCCAAACAGAATGGCGGTCGATTTGATGCCAATTTTCAGGTCATCGTCACGATCGACCATCGCATACTGTGTATCGTAAGCGACAGCCCAGAGAATATTCGCCAGGAACATTAGCCAGCAACTGAGCGGTACAGATTCGCTAACGGCAGCAAACGCCATCGGAATCGACCAGCCGAACGCCGCACCCAGCACCACCTGCGGAAGATGGGTATAGCGCTTCATAAACGGGTAGACCCAGGCGAGCGCCAGCGCAGCAACGGAGAGCAGGATGGTCATGGTGTTGAGCGTTAACACCAGCAGGAACGAAAGCAGCACCAGCACCACAAACAGCGTCCGGGCCTCTTTCTCAGTGACCTGCCCACTCGGCAGAGGACGGCTGGCGGTACGTTTGACGTGCCCGTCAAATTTCCGATCCGCATAGTCGTTCACCACGCAGCCCGCTGCACGCATCAGCCAGACGCCCGCCACAAATACCGCCAGTATCCACAGCGGCGGCAGGCCAGGCGTTGCAACCCACAGCGCCCATAAGGTCGGCCACAGCAGCAGCAATGCGCCAATGGGTTTATCAGTACGCATTAAGCGGTGATAGGCCAGCAGCTTATTCTGCGTCAGACTCCACTCCATTTTCTCTTCCTCTTAGTACAACGGCGACGCCGGTAAAAAAAGCTCCGTCAGTATTAACGGCTTGCCACTCAGGCGAAGACGGGAACGACGCCCCCACAGATCGGCATCGCGACCAATTTCAATAAAATCTCGGGTGAGTTCAGACGAGGTGAACAGATACCGCCCCAGCGGTGTTTTCCCGAGGCGTTGCAGCGCCAGCTCCGGCCCGGAAAGGGTGGACTCAGGTACAACCGTCCGCCCGGCAAGCCACGGCTCACCGTCGGCACACAGTAAAATTTCACGCAGCCAGTAGCGATCTTCTTGCGGCAACAGCGGCAGTTCATGGGTAACGTCATCAGCAGAGACAAACCCTTCCTGAATCATCGTCACCGTGACGGTTTTGCCCTGTTGCTCAAAACGTTTCGTCATGGAATCTTCCAGCAGCAACCAGTCCAGTTGCTCCGGGTCAAGCGCAGGTATTTGGTCGAAATAGCGCAGCGCACGCAGTTGCGTTAGCGCAGGGTGTGACATGCCAGATTCTCCGATACATAACGTAATGGCATTGTATCGCAGAAAAGCAGATTGAGGGCGGCCAAACGTTATTTAGCGATCACTATCGCAACAATGGCGCAACAGCACAGTCAGAACCAAAAAAAGTGCGCCCACTCAGGCGCACTAAACGACTAACAAATCAGCACTGTGGGGAGACGATCACCCCTTGCCTTTTACACTGCTGATAAAGGTGGAACGGGCAGTGGTTGAACCTAAACGCTCGGCTTCATCAAGCAGTTTCAGTGCTTTATCGACATCACCACTCTTAACGGCCTGCTTAATCGCGTTGTTGAAATAGGTTTCGGTATCGTTCAGTACCGGCTCGGATGGCTTCGCCGGTGCTGGGGCTGGTGTTGCGGCGGCAGCGGTTGCAGCTGGGGCGGCATAGACTGGGGAAGCGGTGTTGCCTACCGTGACAGGGCCGGTACTGGAGGAGCCAAACAATGGGCCAACCAGCACACTGGAACCGCTGTTCGTTTTCACCTTCAGCTTTAACGTTCCGTCGGTGACGTGACGAGCGATCGGGTCTGGAATATCCGGAACGGCATTACCGGTGCCTTTTGCATAGGCTTTGGCCGGATCGAGCAGCGTGGTGGTCTTCTGGAGATCTTGCTCAGTGGTAAAGACCAGCACGTAGAGTTTTTGTTGGCCCAGCGCAGGCGTCAGGCGCATCACGCCTTCCAGACGATCGGCGCTCATCACGCCAGGCTCCTGATACGTAAAGTATTCACTTGGGAAAAAGGCAGATGGCGTCATGTTCTGATCGAGAATCAGCACGTTTGGCGCAAAGACGCTGGTCTGCTTGTTGACCTCACTGGTCAAGGTAATGGCCAGCTCACCGATATTGGCGGGTACGCTATACGCAGCAACCGGACCGGTAATCCCCGGAACATTCAGTGACTGACCGCCCGTTGAGAGCTGGGTGGTCTGGGTTTTAGACTGATCGACAGGGGTCCAGACAAGCTGTTGCAATGCCGCTGTCGGAATGGCTGGGGCAGATGTTGTGTTTTGTGGAACGAAATTCACATTGGCGAGCGTCACTGCAGGCGCACATGCCAGCAACCCTGCGGATAAGCAAAGAGCAAGGAGAGTTTTGTTCATTTTCATTGTTATCACCTCATAAAGCACAGGTTCAGCGGTAGCCAGGCAATAGCGCGCCGTCCCGAAGGATTGAGGGGCTTTCGCCCCTCAGTTTGGTCATTACGTCAGATTAAGACCGGATTACCACCAGATTTCCATCTGAGCACCGAAGGACCACTCATCGTTGTCGCCACGGCCGAAGGAGCTACCATTGAAGCCATCTTTAAACGCTTTACCGTAGTTAGCGTTGTTAGATGGGTTACCGCTGTAGTCATAACCCCACTTCTCATCCCACTTCGCGTAGGTTGCGAAGACACGAATCGCCGGACGAGACCAGATGCTATCGCCCGCCTGCCATTGTTGTGCCAGGGTGATTTTATACTGGTTGTTGGTTTCGTCAGCGCTTTGCGATTTAACGTTGTCGTAGCCCACTTCCAGCAAGGTGCTCATGATCGGTGTCCATTTGAACATCGGACGCACGCCCACGGTCCACCACTTGGTACCGTTGTTGTTATCCCAGTCGATGTCCTGGTACATACCGACGTACATCAGGTCCCAGCGATCGCCCAGAGAAATTGCACCGTGATCAAGGATACGCAGCAGGCTACCGTTGTTGTTGATGTCGTAGGCATAGCCACTATTACCATCGATACCTACACCAGAACCTTGAGACAGACCTTTACCCTGAGATGTCATTGAATCGGTAGCGTACTGAACAACAAACTTGTTGTAGCCTTTCAGCATGCTCTGGGTGTGTTCAGCAGTGAACATCCAGCCATCTTTGGACGCACCGTCAACCAGGCGATAATCATCACGCGGGTTAGCACGACCGTAGTCAACACCCAGCTCCAGGGTGCCGCCTGGGTTGATTTCCATCTGCGCTAAACGCACGTCAAACACGTCGTTTGCGGTACGGGTGGTGTAATCATAAATGCTGTTGCTGGCGAAGGAGGAAGAACCGCCCGCTTCGGAAGAACGGGTTGCTGCCAGAGAGAGTTTACCGAAGCCCAGATCGATATTTTCCAGACCCGCACCAGGACCAGAGATATCCCAGTAGTAGAAGTCGATCATATGAACGTCGTGACGCTGATAGAAGCGCTTACCGGCCCAGATGGTGGAGCCAGGCAGCCACTCAATCAGGTTTTTACCCTGCACGTTGGCTTCACGGAACGCCGGGTCAGTCGCTTCCCAGTCGTTCTGTTGCGCCACGGAGTACGCTACGTTGGTGTCAAAGTAGAAGCTCTTGTCACCTTCTTTCCACACTTCCTGGCCCAGCTTCAGCTCAGCATAGGTTTCACATTCGTTACCAAGACGGTATTTACTTTGAGCACCGGTCGCCTGGAAACATTGTTGTTCACCGCCACTACCCGTCCAGCCGATACCGGAACGAGCATAACCATGGAAATCCACAGCCAGTGCCTGAGCAGACATTACGCCCGCTGCGACGGCAACTGCCAAAGGAAGTTTGCGCAGAGTAATCATTATTCTATCTCCTGAGATCATTGCTTTTCTTTGTAATTGGAATGCTTAGACGCCTGGCTCTTTATGCAGCCGACGACATGCAGTGCCATCCTCACGGAATAAATGGCAACGCTCTGGCGGCAAGCCGATAGCGAATTTGGCACCCTCTTCTACCAACACCACGTCATTCTGGCGGTAGACCAGGTTTTGACGGATGGCGGGGATCTGGATATGAATCTGTGTTTCGTGACCAAGTTGTTCGACGACCTGAACGTCTCCTTCGAGGGTCACATCGGCGATGTGGCTCGGCAGTAAATGCTCAGGACGGATACCCAGGGACATATTTGCCCCGACCTGTACGTTGGCACTGTCGACCGGCAGCCAGACTTGCTGACGGTTTGGCAGCTCCACCTGTACCTGTTCAATCGCCGTCGCGGTCACTTTGACCGGCAGGAAGTTCATCTTTGGCGAGCCAATAAAGCCCGCAACAAAGCGGTCTGCCGGGTAGTGATAAAGCTCCAGCGGTTTGCCCACCTGTGCCACGCGACCGGCATCCAGCACCACGATTTTGTCGGCCAGCGTCATCGCTTCGACCTGATCGTGGGTGACGTAAATCATCGTACGGCCCAGGCGTTTGTGCAGACGGGAAATTTCGATACGCATCTGGACGCGCAGCGCGGCATCCAGGTTGGAAAGGGGTTCATCGAGCAGGAACACACGCGGTTCCGCTACCAGCGTACGGCCAATCGCCACGCGCTGACGCTGACCACCAGAGAGCGCTTTCGGTTTACGCTCCAGCAGGTGCGCCAGCTGCAACACTTCCGCCACCTGAGTGACGCGCTGATTAATGGTCTCTTTTTTCGCGCCGGCCAGCTTCAGGCCAAAAGACATGTTCTCGGCAACGGACAGATGGGGATAAAGCGCATAAGACTGGAAAACCATACCCACGCCACGTTCGGCGGGCGGGATGTCGTTCATGCGGGTGTCACCAATAAACAAATCGCCACTGGTGATCGTTTCAAGACCGGCAATCATACGCAGCAGAGTCGATTTACCGCAGCCTGACGGGCCAACGAACACCACGAACTCACCTTCGTGGATGTCCAGATTGATGTCTTTCGACACCACTACGTCGCCCCAGGCTTTCGTTACATTACGCAGCTGTACGCTCGCCATGCCCTTCTCCCTTCGTTACAACCTGTCACCGACAGAAACATTCAAGATAAGTTCACTATGGGGTTTTCATTACTTTCGTGAATCCTCCACCCCCCGGCTTTTTTATGGGGGAGGAGGCGGGAGGATGAGGAAGCAGGCTCTGCGACCGCAGCTGGCGGGCTGAGGCGAAAATCGTGAAGCTGCCTGCAAAATTCGGAGGGTTTTTATGTGCGCCAGCACTCATAACTTAAATTTATGTTACAGGGATCACACAAACAAGGGGTGGGGCGTAGGGCGTGGGAGGATGGAAAGAGGATGTCAAATAAGGAGACTGAGTCACGTTGAACCACTGAAGTCGTACCACGAGCACATCACCAAAAAAGGATGGCAGATATGAAGATCAAGACTGGCGCACGCGTTTTCGCATTGTCCGCCCTGGCAGCAATGATGATTTCCGCTCCGGCTCTCGCCAAAATTGAAGAAGGTAAGCTGGTTATCTGGATTAACGGCGACAAAGGTTATAACGGCCTGGCCGAAGTGGGTAAAAAATTCGAGAAAGACACCGGAATCAAAGTCACCGTAGAGCATCCGGACAAGCTGGAGGAGAAGTTCCCGCAGGTCGCAGCAACGGGTGATGGCCCGGACATCATTTTCTGGGCGCATGACCGTTTCGGCGGTTACGCACAATCTGGCCTGCTGGCTGAAGTCACGCCAGACAAAGCCTTCCAGGACAAGCTGTTCCCGTTCACCTGGGACGCCGTCCGCTATAACGGCAAGCTGATCGCGTATCCGATCGCAGTTGAAGCCCTGTCTCTGATTTATAACAAAGACCTGGTGCCGAACCCGCCGAAAACCTGGGAAGAGATCCCTGCCCTGGATAAAGCGCTGAAGGCGAAAGGTAAATCGGCCCTGATGTTCAACCTGCAAGAACCGTACTTCACCTGGCCGCTGATTGCTGCCGATGGCGGTTACGCGTTCAAGTTTGAAAACGGCAAATATGACGTGAAAGACGTGGGCGTGGACAGCCCAGGCGCGAAAGCAGGCCTGACCTTCCTGGTTGACCTGATTAAGAACAAACACATGAACGCGGATACCGACTACTCCATCGCGGAAGCGGCGTTCAACAAAGGCGAAACCGCGATGACCATTAACGGTCCGTGGGCCTGGACTAACATCGACAAGAGCAAAACCAACTACGGCGTCACGCTGCTGCCAACCTTCAAAGGCAAGCCGTCTAAACCGTTCGTAGGCGTGCTGAGCGCAGGTATCAACGCCGCCAGCCCGAATAAAGAGCTGGCGAAAGAGTTCCTGGAAAACTACCTGCTGACCGATCAGGGTCTGGATGAAGTGAACAAGGACAAACCGCTGGGTGCCGTTGCGCTGAAATCCTTCCAGGATACGTTAGCGAAAGATCCACGTATCGCGGCCACCATGGATAACGCCCAGAAAGGCGAAATCATGCCGAACATTCCGCAAATGGCGGCGTTCTGGTATGCCACGCGTACTGCAGTTATCAACGCCGCAAGCGGTCGTCAGACTGTTGATGCTGCGCTGAAAGATGCTCAGGGTCGTATTACTAAGTAAGCAGAAAAACGGCGGGTGGCGCGTGCGCTTACCCGCCCTACGACTACGGCACGATCCGTAGGTCAGGTAAGCGCAACGCCACCTGACAATAAGTTTCCATCGCTGTATGAGGAAGAACCCCATGGATGTCATTAAAAAGAAACACTGGTGGCAAAGCGACGCGCTGAAGTGGTCAGTGATTGGTCTGCTGTGTCTGCTGGTGGGTTACCTTGTTGTTTTAATGTACGTACAAGGGGAGTATCTGTTCGCCATCATGACGCTGATTTTAAGCTCTGCTGGCCTGTATATTTTCGCTAACCGTAAAGCCTATGCCTGGCGTTATGTTTACCCAGGTGTTGCCGGGATGGGGCTGTTTGTTCTGTTCCCGCTGATTTGTACTATCGCCATTGCATTCACCAACTACAGCAGCACCAACCAGCTCGCGCAAGAACGCGCAACGCAGGTGCTTCTGGACCGCTCTTATCAGGCGGGTAAAACCTTCAATTTCGGCCTGTACCCTGCCGGAGATGAGTGGACGTTAGCGCTCACTGACGGCGAAAGCGGCAAACATTATCTTTCCGACGCGTTCAAGTTTGGCGGCGAGCAAAAGCTGGCCCTGAAAGAGACTGACGCGCTGCCGGAAGGCGAACGCGCCAACCTGCGTATCATTACCCAAAACCGTCAGGCGCTGACCCAGCTCACCGCCGTGCTGCCCGATGAAAGCAAAGTGACCATGAGCTCGCTGCGCCAGTTCTCCGGCACGCAACCGCTCTACACCCTGGCGGATGACGGCACGCTCACCAACAACCAGAGTGGCGTGAAGTATCGCCCGAACAATGACATCGGTTTTTATCAGTCTGTGAATGCCGATGGCAACTGGGGTGATGACAAACTCAGCCCAGGCTACACCGTTACCATCGGCTGGGATAACTTCACCCGCGTGTTTACCGACGAAGGTATTCAGAAGCCCTTCTTCGCTATCTTCGTCTGGACGGTGGTCTTCTCGGTGCTGACGGTGATCCTGACCGTTGCCGTGGGCATGGTACTGGCCTGTCTCGTGCAGTGGGAATCCCTCAAAGGCAAAGCGATTTACCGCGTGCTGCTGATCCTGCCGTATGCCGTACCATCGTTTATCTCGATTCTGATTTTCAAAGGGCTGTTTAACCAGAGCTTCGGTGAAATCAACATGATGCTGAGCGCGCTGTTCGGCATCAAACCGGCCTGGTTCAGCGACCCGACCACCGCCCGTTCGATGATTATCATCGTGAACACCTGGCTGGGTTATCCGTACATGATGATCCTGTGCATGGGGCTGCTGAAAGCGATCCCGGACGACCTGTACGAAGCCTCGGCAATGGACGGTGCAGGCCCGTTCCAGAACTTCTTTAAAATTACGCTACCGCTGCTCATTAAGCCGCTGACGCCGCTGATGATTGCCAGCTTCGCCTTTAACTTTAACAACTTCGTGCTGATTCAGCTGCTGACCAACGGCGGTCCGGACCGTCTTGGCACCACCACGCCAGCAGGTTATACCGACCTGCTCGTGAGCTACACCTACCGTATCGCCTTTGAAGGCGGCGGCGGTCAGGACTTCGGTCTGGCGGCGGCGATTGCCACCCTGATCTTCCTGCTGGTAGGCGCACTGGCGATTGTGAACCTGAAAGCCACACGCATGAAATTCGACTAAGGAGGGCACTGACTATGTCTATGGTTCAACCTAAATCTCAGAAACTGCGCCTCCTCGTGACGCACTTAGGGCTGCTGATTTTCATCGCGGCGATCATGTTCCCGCTGCTGATGGTCATCGCCATCTCCCTGCGTTCGGGTAACTTTGCTACCGGGAGCCTGATCCCGGATGAAATTTCCTGGGAGCACTGGAAGCTCGCGCTGGGCTTCAGCGTGGAACACGCGGACGGACGCGTGACGCCACCGCCGTTCCCGGTGCTGCTGTGGCTGTGGAACTCGGTCAAAGTGGCGACCATCACCGCGATCGGTATCGTGGCCCTTTCCACTACCTGTGCTTACGCGTTTGCCCGCATGCGTTTCCCTGGCAAAGCCGCGCTGCTGAAAGGAATGCTGATTTTCCAGATGTTCCCGGCCGTGCTGTCCCTGGTGGCGTTGTATGCTTTGTTTGACCGTCTGGGCCAGTACGTGCCGTTTATCGGCCTGAACACCCACGGCGGCGTGATCTTCGCTTACCTGGGCGGTATCGCCCTGCATGTGTGGACCATTAAAGGCTATTTCGAAACCATCGACGGCTCGCTGGAAGAAGCGGCAGCACTGGATGGTGCCACACCGTGGCAGGCATTCCGCCTGGTGCTGCTACCGCTGTCGGTGCCTATCCTGGCGGTGGTGTTTATCCTGTCGTTTATCGCTGCTATTACCGAAGTACCGGTCGCGTCTCTGTTACTGCGCGATGTGAACAGCTATACGCTGGCCGTCGGTATGCAGCAGTACCTCAACCCGCAGAACTACCTGTGGGGCGATTTTGCCGCTGCGGCGGTACTCTCCGCCATTCCGATTACCCTGGTGTTCCTGCTGGCGCAGCGCTGGCTGGTTAACGGCCTGACGGCGGGCGGTGTAAAAGGTTAAGTTTCATCATGTTATGCCACTGCAACCCTCAACTTTGACGTATTGTATTGACCCAACTTGTGACTGTGATTCGGCGGCCTCCGGGCCGCCATTTTTTTATTCGCGTTTCAGCCGCTTCGAGTTGCACAGCCAGAGGGTGATCACCAGCAGCAGGATCGCTGCTGAGTAGATCAGCACGTCGAGCGGGGATTTATGATCGACGATGATCAGCCGCACAATCGCGGTGATCCCAATGTAGACAAAATAGCGCAGCGGAAAGTGAAAGCCGGACTGAAAATACTTCACAATCAGGGCGATAAATTCAAAGTAGAGAAAGTAGACCACCAGGCCTTCCACCAGCTCGTATTTGCTGGTTTGTTCAGGGGCGAACAGCACATCTGCCAGATGCACCGTCTCTTTACCCAAAAAGACGACCAGGATCAGGCCAAGGCTCAGCAGACCGAGATTCAGCACGGTCTGGAGGATTGTTGAGATAAACTCAACGCGCGGACGAGTCAGGGATGTCATACAGCACCTCATTCTCCAGGGCGAGGTTCCTGTATAACGCAAAAATGTGACGTGGATCTATATTTTTTGTTTATGTTTGGCGCATTCGCATGCCTGCCAGGCGGCACTGCGTTTCCCCGGCCTACAAAAAACAATGTCGTAGGCCCGGTAAGCGCAGCGCCACCGGGCAAGCAAGCATTAACGGAAATTAATGTTCTTATCGCTGGTCATATCATAAAGCTGGAACTTACGACCAAGCTGCTGACCGCCATCACGCGTCAGCGGCGTCCAGCCAATCGCCGCACGGCTGCGGGTTGGGCCTGACGAGAACAGATCCAGCGGAATCGATACATAGACTCCTTTGGTGAAGTCCCCTTCCCCGTATTCGTCCGGCGAGACGTTGGTGATCGTGGCATAGCCACCGACGACCACGCCGCTGTCGAAGTGTTTAGAGATATCGAGCGTACCGCCCTTATCGCCCGCCAGATATTGACCGACGCTGGCTTTCACCAGCACGTCCTGCGCGAACGACGGCGTCCAGTAGGCGGTCAGGTGGCCAGTTTTCACGCTGTAGTCGGTGAATTTCATCATGTCCTGCGCGCTGCGCCAGTCACGCTGTTTCACGTAGTTAGCGTCAATCCCAAATGCCCAGTTGCTGTCGACAGGACGATAAAGCACCTCTGCCCCCGCGCCGCCGTACATGGTTTCCAGATAACCGCCGTAGACCTGGCCATAGAAACCATTACCGAAGTACTGGAAGTAGTTGGCCTGCAGGTTATTCACATAAGCATCGTTCTGCACATATTCACGCACACGGGTACGCACACGCGGCAGCTTTGAGTCGCTCGGCGGATTGGTATAGTTAAATTTGTCGTAGTTGTTGGCAATGTTGCCGAACAGGCTTCCTGTCGTCAGCAAGTGATCGGTGACCCACAGATCCGCTGTCGCCATCACACCCAGTTGATACATATAGAAGTTTTCAGGCCCGCCGACGGACTGGTTCAGCACCGGATCGATATGGAAATCGAAGCGGGATTTATCGATATACCAGCCCTGCTCGGTAGACTCAGGCACTATCGGTTCAACGCGTTTTTGTACCAGCTCGGTTTCATGCCCAAGCGGTTCGCCTTCCAGATGACGCTTAAGGCTGGCAACGTCCGTTTCCGTGGTGACCTGCGGCAGGTTAAGACGGTTTTCCGTCACGCGGATGGTGCGAACCCCGTCAGGCAGATCGTTCATGATGATCCGGTTAGCGCGTTCGATCCCTTCACGCGAGTCGCGGTATTTCACCTGCTCACCGGTAACGTACAGCGTATCGCCTTTTACCTGAATTTTTGGATCGGCCAGGCCGGCATTGTATTTCAGCAGCGTCAGCTGATTTGCCACGACGGAATGCTGAATGATCGCATCCTGCGGCTCTGGCTGATATTTCGGTCGCGCATTGTCGTTGTAGTGCGGCCGCATATCGTTAAAGTTAGTGCGCAGCGTGAAGCCAAACATCACGGTATTGCCGCGCTCGTAGCTGAGGTTAACGTCGGCCCAATCGGTGACACGGTAAATAGCACCGACGTTAAACTTGCTCTTCTGCTCAATCTTCCCGGCGAAGTCCTGCGAATAGTTATTCCCTTCATACTCCAGCTTCAGGCGCAGCGGCTGCCAGGGCGTTTGATACTCTACGCCGCCAAACAACGAGGCCGGGCCGTGGAACATTTGATCGCCGTTGATGGAACCGGCTTTCTGGTAGCTGTTATCACGATAGCAATATTTATCGCTGTAGGAACAGAATGGGTTTTTCACATTGCCGCTGGTGCCGAGATAGCCCCAGCCAAGACCGAGCGAGAAATCGAACGGTCCCCAGGCCTTGCTGGCAACAACATATTCCGCATCAAACAGGCCGGTCCCGCCGATATCTTTCGCGCCAACGGAAACCTGTGGCATCCAGTAGCTCTCTTCCCACAGACGCAGCTTCACATCGAAGGCTTTGTCTTTATAGGTCTGGTTGCCGGAGAAGGATTCAACGCTGCTGTACTCTTTTGTACGCACATCGGTATAGCGCAGCGTGGTTTCGAGCCACGGAAACAGCTGGACGGACGCGGAGTAGTAGCGGTACTGATCGTTATCACGGTAGTTAAGGCTGATTTCCCCTTCGCGAGCCATCCGCGCGGTCGGGGTTTGCAGTAAACCGACGCCGCCAAAGTCTGATTGCGACGGACCAACGGGTGCCGGATACGTTTCTGCATGGCAGGCCGCGCTCACGCACAGCGCCAGCATGCTGTAGAGATAGGTTCTTTTCATTATTCCGGTATCCGCTGCGTCAGGGAATGAAGGATGTCGGTATTAAGCCCGTCATACGCCTTCGTCCAGAAATGGTCGGCAAAACCGACAAAAATCACGCTGCCGGGCATGGGTTCGATATGGCGTTTATTCCAGTAGGCCACCGGCGTTTTTTGCGTGCGCCCGTCAGGGTAAACCACCCAGGCATAACTGTTATCCGCGCCGCTGAGCAGGCTTTGCTCGTCGAGATAGCTCGCCACGTCGCGGCCCGGTGTAAATGGCGCTTTTCCCGGACGGCTGACAAGGCCCATCACGGTGATGGTTGAAGGCCGTGCCGGAAGCCAGAGCGAATATTCCCCTTCCAGCATCGGGTTACCGTTTTCCGCGACGCGCACGTCATCCGGGTCGAGATTCACCTTCTGGCGTCCCGTTACTTTCACCGCCTGAAGCTGCTGGCGAACGCTGTTGATGGCTGCCGCATCGTCACCGTCTTCCTGCCCGGCTAATTCGGCTAATCTGGCAAGCAGCGCAGCGTGTTTTTGTTCCGCCTCAACCGTTGCCTGTCGTTCACCGATCACCGCCCCCGGCCACCAGCTGTTGGCAAGCCTCGGCTGCCCGACGAGATCGAGCAGATGCCCGGCATTGGTTAACGTTTTAGGCTCGGCACTGTCAGGCGTGTAGACCTTTACCGTTCCGGCTGACCATGCCACAGGCGTTGTCAGGCTCGCGATCAGCGCTATGCGGATAAGCATCTTCATGATTTCGCCGCCTTAATCAGGGTGGTTTTTATCGGGAAGAAATCCGCGCCAAGATACTGCAAGGACTGGCGGATCTGCCCTTCCTCATCCACCCAGAAACGGTTATGCCAGGTAGCCTGATCGGTTGTCACCTCTTCATCCAGCACACGAACCTGAGTCTCATCACTGCCCACTTTCACGCTGTCCGTACCGTCCCAGCGGAAGAGGGAGCGGGCCGTGGCGTAGCGCACCTGTTTGTGCTCGGTCCAGCCCATCGTGCGCGTCCAGCTTGCCCCGTCGGTAATCTGATTCGGCTTAATGAGCGGGTCAGCCGCGAGGTTATTCACCTCAAGCAGGTTATCGCCGCCGAGCAGGGTTTTCACGATACGGCCATGCTGCGTCACGATGGTGGCCTGATCCTGCGTCACCCATTTCTGCTGCCCGTTTTCGTCGAAAGCGAGCACCACAAACAGTTGCGGGCCATCGTTGAGCTGCATGTACTGGCTGGCATACGGCATGTTCTGCAGTTCGTCATCGGTCAGATGCACGCCCGGCGTGCCGAACATGCTGTCCCACAGTGAGTTTCCCAGCCCTTTGGTGGTGGCTGAGCACGCCTGCAACAGCAGGCAAATCAGGATGATTGCAGGTCGCTTCACGACTCTTCTCCGAAGGGGCGAAATAACCACACCGAAGTGTGGTTATGATTAAAACACCCGGAATTACTGGGTGCTGGTGGTCGTGGTGGTCGTGGTTCCGGTGTTGGAGCCATCACCGCCACCGGTTGCCGCCAGCGCGACACCCACGGCTGAACTTACGGTGCTGGTGCTGGCTGCGGTAGAACTCCCCGCAGACGCAGACGTCGCAGCCGAACCTGCCGCTTCCCCGACCTGAACCGGAGCCGCATAGACAGATGTCGCCGCAAGTGCAGATATGGCAAAAATGCCATACAGGACTTTCTTCATAACAATTTCCCTTCAATGAATGAATGGAGATTTGCCCGAAAAGAAATTCAGGCGGATTCGAGTATACACAACTAAAGCAGAGGGATTGCCGTGCAGGTAAATAGGGGGAGGGTTTTCGGACTAATGGATAAAATTGAAACCAAAGACCAATTTAAAAAATATATAATCACAATAAATCAAACAGTTATAATAACAATCTTGCTAAATACTTCTCCGTATATTCCTAAAATAAACCTCAGCAATTAGCAGGTTAACGGCTTTTTTCAGATTAAACTCAGAGCAGGAATTTGAGTTAATTAACAGACATCAGGAATTATCCGATAAAAAAATGCCGGCATTACGCCGGCAATTTTCATGACATATTAATTACGCACGCCATGCTTTATAACGGTTAATCAAACCGTTTGTAGAACTGTCGTGGCTGTCGATCGCGTTATCATCACCCAGCTCTGGCAGAATACGGTTTGCCAGCTGTTTGCCCAGCTCAACGCCCCACTGGTCGAAGGTGAAGATGTTCAGGATAGCGCCCTGAGTGAAGATCTTGTGCTCGTACAGAGCAATCAGCGCCCCCAGGCTGAACGGCGTGATTTCGCGCAGCAGGATGGAGTTGGTTGGGCGGTTGCCTTCGAACACTTTGAACGGCACCACGTGGTCCAGCGTGGCCGGATCTTTACCCTGGTCACGGTATTCCTGCTCCACGACCTCGCGGGATTTACCGAACGCCAGCGCTTCGGTCTGTGCGAAGAAGTTAGACAGCAGCTTCGGATGGTGGTCAGACAGCGGATTATGGGTGATAGCCGGGGCGATGAAATCGCACGGCACCATTTTGGTGCCCTGGTGAATCAGCTGGTAGAACGCGTGCTGACCGTTGGTGCCCGGCTCG
The DNA here is from genome assembly GCF_009176645.1 of Enterobacter oligotrophicus. Lineage (NCBI taxonomy): Bacteria > Pseudomonadati > Pseudomonadota > Gammaproteobacteria > Enterobacterales > Enterobacteriaceae > Enterobacter > Enterobacter oligotrophicus. The sequence continues at coordinate 2,765,056 of NZ_AP019007.1, read as the reverse complement.
CCCCAGATGATTGGGCCAGTCTGGTAATCCACGGCGTTGCCGTTACGGTCAACGTATTTACCGTTGGATTCCATGTTGCCCTGCTGGAAGTAGGCCGCAAAGCGGTGCATGTACTGGTCGTATGGCAGGATCGCTTCGGTTTCAGCACCGAAGAAGTTGTTGTACCAGATACCAATCAGCGCCAGCAGTACCGGCAGGTTTTTCTCAGGCGCGGTAGTGGAGAAGTGTTTATCCATCGCGTGCGCACCGGAGAGCAGCTCAACGAAGTTGTCGAAGCCCACGGACAGGATGATGGACAGGCCAATCGCGGACCACAGAGAGTAGCGGCCGCCAACCCAGTCCCAGAATTCAAACATATTTGCGGTATCAATACCGAACTCACCCACCGCTTTGCCGTTGGTGGAGAGCGCCGCAAAGTGTTTCGCCACGTGCTTGTTGTCACCCGCAGTTTTCAGGAACCAGTCGCGCGCGCTGTGAGCGTTGGTCATGGTTTCCTGGGTGGTGAAGGTTTTAGACGCCACCAGGAACAGGGTCGTTTCCGGGTTCACGTTCTTCAGCACTTCGGCGATGTGGGTCCCATCGACGTTAGACACAAAGTGCATGTTGAGGTGGTTTTTGTATGGACGCAGCGCTTCGGTCACCATGAACGGGCCGAGGTCAGAACCGCCGATACCGATGTTCACCACGTCGGTGATCGCTTTGCCGGTGTAACCTTTCCAGCTACCGGAGATGATCGCTTCCGAGAAGGATTTCATCTTTTCCAGCACCGCATTCACTTCTGGCATCACATCTTTGCCGTCAACGATGATCGGCGTGTTGCTACGGTTACGCAGCGCCACGTGCAGCACAGCACGGTCTTCGGTGCGGTTGATCTTCTCACCGGAGAACATGGATTTGATCGCGTCTGCCAGTTCTGTCTCTTTCGCCAGATCCTGCAGCTTTGCCAGCGTCTCTTCGGTGATGCGGTTTTTGGAGAAATCCACCAGCATCAGGTCATCAAAGGTCGCGGAGAACTTACTGAAACGATCGGCATCTTTCGCGAACAGATCCGCGATGGTGACATCTTTCATTTCATCAAAATGTTTCTGTAGTGCCTGCCAGGCAGCGGTCTGCGTTGGGTTGATGTTTTTCATTAGCAATACTCTTCTGATTTGAGAATTGTGACTGCGGTCGATTGTAGCGCCTGCAAATAAAAATTGTGATGGTTTTTATGCCATTGCCCTGGCCTGCATCAAACGCAGGTGAAAAGCCCCGAAAAGTATAGCTGCTGAAGTGCCCCTCCGGGGCGGCGAAATGTCGCCCAAAATGCGCTAAAACGGAGCATAAAATATGGCCCTGTTATAAGTCCTGTTACTGAGGGATACCCCCCTATAAAAAATCCGCATAATCCCAGCATTGACAGGACCTCCCCCGCATTTTATTTATAGGGCCGTATTTTGCGCCTGCACCTGTTTTCGTTTCATTCTTGTGCCAAGGTCGCTTTATTCATTCCCTGACACGAGGTTGTTATGACGAGTTTTGTGGTCGCCAAGTTTGGCGGCACCAGTGTGGCAGACTACGATGCCATGAACCGCAGCGCCGATGTGGTGCTGGCCGATCCGAATACCCGCCTGGTGGTGCTTTCTGCCTCTGCCGGGGTGACGAACCTGCTGGTTTCTCTGTCTGAAGGACTTGAAGCGACAGAACGTTTCGTGAAGCTGGATGCACTGCGCAAAATTCAGTTCGACATTCTTGAACGTCTGCAGAACCCGAACGTGATCCGCGAAGAAGTGGAACGTCTGCTGGAAAATATCACCACGCTGGCAGAAGCCGCGTCTTTGGCAACCTCCACCGCCCTGACCGACGAACTGGTCAGCCACGGTGAGCTGATGTCCACCCTGCTGTTCGTTGAGATCCTGCGTGAGCGTAACGTTCAGGCGCAGTGGTTCGACGTGCGAAAAGTAATGCGTACCAGCGATCGCTTTGGCCGTGCCGAGCCAGACGTCGACGCACTGGCGGAGCTGACCAACCAGCAACTGGCCCCGCGTCTGGCGGAAGGCATGGTCATCACCCAGGGCTTTATTGGTAGCGAAGCGAAAGGACGCACAACAACGCTTGGCCGTGGCGGTAGCGATTATACCGCTGCCCTGCTGGGCGAAGCGCTTCACGCCACCCGCGTGGATATCTGGACTGACGTTCCGGGCATTTACACCACCGACCCGCGCGTGGTGTCTGCCGCAAAACGAATTGATGTGATCGCCTTTGAAGAAGCCGCTGAAATGGCGACCTTTGGCGCGAAAGTGCTGCATCCGGCCACGCTGCTGCCTGCCGTGCGCAGCGACATTCCTGTCTTCGTCGGCTCCAGTAAAGATCCGAAAGCAGGCGGTACGCTGGTCTGCAAGAAAACCGAGAACCCGCCGCTGTTCCGTGCGCTGGCGCTGCGTCGTAAACAGACGCTGGTCACGCTGCACAGCCATAATATGCTGCATTCACGCGGTTTTCTGGCTGAAGTGTTTGGTATCCTGGCGCGCCACAATATCTCTGTAGATCTGATCACCACGTCCGAAGTGAGCATCGCGCTGACGCTGGACACCACCGGCTCCACCTCTACCGGCGACACCCTGCTGACGCAGTCGCTGCTGATTGAGCTTTCCGAGCTGTGCCGCGTGGAAGTGGAAGAGAACCTGGCGCTGGTTGCCATCATCGGCAATAAGCTGTCGCGCGCCTGCGGCGTGGGTAAAGAGGTCTTTGGTGTGCTCGACCCGTTCAACATCCGCATGATTTGCTACGGCGCATCCAGCTACAACCTCTGCTTCCTGGTGCCTGCTGAACAGGCCGAGCAGGTCGTGCAGAAACTTCATCATAATTTGTTTGAATAAAATTCGTTAGCACGATAAACAATACCTATAAGCCGGGCACAGACCCGGCTTTTTCATAACTAAACACAACACAATCGCAAGGAAATAATTATGCTTTCCGCCATCACCCGGCTGTTCCCATTATGGGCACTGCTGCTCTCTGTACTCGCGTATTACACTCCCGCCACATTCACAGGCATCGGCCCGTGGGTGACGACACTGCTGATGCTGATTATGCTCGGCATGGGCGTACACCTGAAAATCGACGATTTTAAACGCGTGCTGTCGCGCCCGGCTCCGGTCGCGGCAGGTATTTTCCTGCACTATCTGGTGATGCCGCTCGCGGCGTGGCTGCTGGCAATGGCCTTTAAAATGCCGCCAGACTTATCCGCCGGGATGGTGCTGGTGGGCAGCGTCGCCAGCGGGACGGCATCCAACGTGATGATCTATCTGGCGAAAGGCGACGTAGCACTCTCCGTCACTATCTCGTCTGTTTCCACGCTGGTGGGCGTGATTGCCACGCCGCTGTTAACGCGCCTGTATGTGGATGCCCATATTCAGGTAGACGTGATGGGCATGCTGCTTAGCATTCTGCAAATCGTGGTGATCCCGATTGCGCTGGGGCTGGTCATCCACCATCTGTTCCCGCGCGTGGTGAAAGCCGTCGAGCCGTATCTGCCCGCGTTTTCGATGGTCTGTATTCTGGCAATCATCAGCGCCGTGGTGGCCGGCTCTGCGTCGCACATTGCGTCCGTGGGCGTTGTGGTGATCGTCGCGGTGGTGCTGCATAACACCATTGGTCTGCTGGGCGGTTACTGGGGCGGGAAGCTGTTTGGCTTCGATGAATCGACCTGTCGCACACTGGCGATCGAAGTGGGAATGCAGAACTCCGGTCTGGCGGCGGCGCTTGGCAAGATCTACTTCTCACCGCTGGCGGCACTGCCGGGCGCACTGTTCTCGGTCTGGCATAACCTGTCCGGTTCACTGCTGGCAGGCTACTGGTCCGGAAAACCAATTGATGACCAACCGAAAAAAGATGCGGTGAAACAGAGTTAATTTGCTGCACTTGCTTTACACTGAAGCCTCCCCTTCAGGAGGCTTCAGCAATGGCTACACCACGTTTGACCCAGAAAGACATGACGGAAGCGGAGCAGCGTGAACTGAAAACGCTTCTCGACCGCGCCCGCATCGCGCATGGCCGCACGCTGACGAATGCCGAAACCAATCAGGTAAAAAAAGAGTACATCGATAAACTGATGGCGCAGCGTGACGCCGAGGCGAAGAAAGCCCGCAAACTGAAAAAGCAGCAGGCTTATAAACCGGATGCAGAGGCGACCTTTTCCTGGTCAGCTACTACATCTACCCGTGGAAGGCGCTAATCAGCGCCCTTTCTTTTTGCGGCCCGGCTGGGTAAAGCGTTTCCCCGCAGGTTTGCCTCGCCCTTTCTCTTCCGCTGGCGGAGCCTTCACCACCGGACGTTTAATCGCCTGGGTTTTCGGTTTCGCTTTTGCCTTCGGCTTCGCTTCAGACGATGAGTTTTCGATAAGTTTAAACAGCTCAATCAGCTCATCATCGGTTAAATCACGCCATTCGCCCAGCGGAATACCGGACAGGCTAACGTTCATGATGCGGGTGCGCTCCAGCTTCGTGACTTCATAACCGAAATGCTCGCACATACGGCGGATCTGGCGGTTCAGGCCCTGCACCAGGGTAATACGAAACGCGAAAGGCGCTTCTTTCTTCACCTTACATTTCTTCGTGACGGTGCCGAGAATCGGCACGCCAGCCCCCATGCCTCGGATAAATTCGTCCGTGACCGGTTTGTTGACCGTGACAATATACTCTTTCTCGTGGTCGTTACCGGCACGCAGGATCTTGTTGACCAGATCTCCGTGGTTGGTGAGGAAAATCAGCCCCTGAGAGTCTTTATCCAGACGGCCAATCGGGAAGATGCGGCTACTGTGGTTAACAAAATCAACGATGTTATCCCGCTCGCCATCTTCCGTGGTACTGACGATACCAACCGGTTTATTCAACGCGATAAACACCAGGTCTTCTGCATCACGCGGTTCGATGAGCTGACCATTCACTTTGACCACATCGCCAGGAACAACCTGGTCGCCGATAGTGGCGCGTTTGCCGTTAAGAAACACGTTACCTTGTTCAATGTAACGGTCAGCCTCGCGACGTGAGCAGATCCCGCTCTCGCTAATGTATTTGTTTAATCGGGTTGATTGAGTTGGCAGCATAGTTTCTCCTGTAGAGGCGAAATATACCTTAGGTTTAGGCCGGAAAAAAAGATTAGCCGACGGTAACTGAGACGGGTTTTTTAGTTTGCGAGACGCTTTCAGGATTTTGCGGCCTGCCATTTACCCGCGTGCGCACTCCTTTTAGATTTGCTCTCCAGACAGAATTATTTGTAGTTTATAAATTACAGGGAGTAATATGAAGGAGATCGTTCAGACAGAGTCCTTCCGATGCTGGGAGCAAAACCTGACAGATCGGCGAGCAAAGACGATTATCGCTTCACGGCTCTTTCGGCTGGCAAATGGCCTAACGGGCGATGTTAAACCCGTGGGTGAAGGAATAAGTGAACTAAGGGTTCACTTTGGTCCGGGCTACAGAATCTATTTTAAACAACAAGGTGATTGTATCATCGTGCTGTTAAGTGGCGGTGACAAAAGCAGCCAGAATAAAGACATACTAATGGCAAAAATGCTGGCCAAAACATTCATACTGCAGGAGTGATGCACATGAATAAATTAACCCCCTACGATCCCGCCGAAGCACTGGTTGATGACGAGGAAATCGCTGTATTTATAGCTGATGCGCTAGAAACCGGTGACTCAGCGTATATTGCTAAAGCCCTGGGCGTTGTCGCGCGAGCCAAAGGAATGTCGAACATTTCACAGCAAACCGGCTTATCACGAGAGCAACTTTATCGGTCATTCAGTGACAAGGGAAACCCAACGCTTAAAACCACGCTGGCGGTCATGAAAGCATTGGGTTTTGGGCTATCAATCAAACACGCTGGAGATTAATACTCATCCCGCTCGTCATCTTCATCCGGCTGTTCCATCACGCTATACGCCACCGCGCAGAACAACGAGTTAAGACGTTTCATATCCCCCAGCAGCCCCAGATGCAGGGAGCTGGTTTCGATACTCTGCACGTTCTGCTGATGCAGACGCTCAACGTGGGCGTGCGAGTAGCGGCGGTTAAGGATGCGGAAACGATGTTTGTTACGACGCAGGCGGCGCGCGCTCGGTACATCGCTGGAGAAGAAGACCGACATCGCCAGCTTGAGGTTGCTTACCAGTTGTTCGTGCAGCGCTTCCAGCTCTTTCAGCCCTTCGACAGAAAACGCCCGACGCGCGGCCAGCGATTTATCGGCGATTTCGCTGCCCATACGCTCAACGATATCCGAAGCCTGCTCAAGGTTGAGTGACATCTCGATAATTTCCGCCCAGCGACGCGACTCTTCCTCCGCCAGTTCATCCTGCGGAATGCGCGCCAGATAGAGCTTAATGGCGGTGTACAGCACGTTGATATCGTCCGCCAGCCTGCGCAGCTCCTTCTCCTCGCGCGGCTCGCCGTGCATCACTTTTTGCAGCCCTTCCAGCATGGTTTCCATCGCATCGCCCATGCGCAGCGTCTCACGCGCGGCATTGGCGATAGCCAGCGCGGGCGTATCCAGCACGGAAGTGTCCAGATGCTTCGGTTTCAGGCGCGCGTCCAGCTCAGGTTCATCGCGGATAAGGCGCTCACAGAAGCGGGCCATCGGCGCGGCAAAGGGGACCATCGCCAGGCAACGAATCAGGTTATAGAAGACGTGGAAGTAGATAACCAGTTCTGCTTTTGGCAACGGCAGGCTGTCCATCAGGTTTGCCAGTGGATGGACGAACGGCAGAATGACAAGGCTACCCACCAGTTTAAACAGCAGGCTACCGAGCGCCACGCGGCGGGCAGCGGCGTTGGCGGCGCTGTTATTGAGCATCGCCAGCAGGCCGGAGCCGAGGTTGGCACCAATCACCAGACACAGTGCCACCGGGAAGGAGATCGCCCCTGCGGCGGTGAGCGTCGCCGTCAGCAACACAGCCGCAAGGCTGGAGTAACTAACGATGGCAAACACCGCGCCAATCAGCGCATCCAGCATGATGTCGCCAGTCAGCGAGGCGAAGATGACCTGCACGCCGTTAGCCTGCGTAATCGGTGTGACGGCCTGAACAATCAACTCCAGCGCCAGCAAAATCAATCCAAGGCCAATTCCCACGCGGCCAAGCTGCCCCGCACGGCTCTGCTTACGGCCGAGGAAAAAGATGACGCCGATAAAAATCAGCAGCGGCGACAGCCAGGAAAGATCGAAGGTCAGGATACGCGCCATCAGCGCGGTACCGACGTCAGCGCCGAGCACGATCACCAGCGCCGGGGCGAGCGCGACCAGATCCTGCGCCACAAACGAAGTGACGAGCATCGTGGTGGCGTTGCTGCTTTGTACCAGCGCCGTCACGCCGATGCCCGCGCAGAAGGCGAGCGGCTTCTTCTCAACGCTGCTGCTGAGAACGGTACGTAAACGTGCGCCAAACACGCGCATTACGCCGGTACGGACAATATGGGTGCCCCATACCAGCAGAGCCACTGCGGAGAGCAGGTGTAACAGGGTCAGCACGGAAGGTTTTCCTCCTTATCGTTATTCATTTTCCTTAGGTTCAGTATAAGGGTTTAAACGTAAGAAAGAGACAGGGCACCCTGGAGGTGCCCTGTTTGTTGTAAGGAAAAGTGACGTTAGTCGGCGTCGTAACCTAAGTTAGGCGCTAACCAGCGCTCAACGTCAGAGACGCTCATACCTTTGCGCAGGGCGTAATCTTCAATCTGATCGCGCTGCAATTGCGCCACGGCGAAGTATTTGCTGTCCGGATGGCTAAAGTACCAGCCGGAAACGGACGCGCCCGGCCACATGGCAAAGGACTCGGTTAGCTTCATGCCTGTATGCGCTTCGACATCCAGCAGTTTCCAGATAGTGCCTTTCTCGGTGTGTTCCGGACAGGCCGGATAACCCGGAGCCGGACGAATGCCCTGGTAGTTTTCGCGGATCAAGTCCTCATTGCTGAGGTTTTCATTCGCCGCGTAGCCCCAGTGTACCTTACGCACGCGCTCGTGCAGGTACTCTGCGAAGGCTTCCGCCAGGCGGTCGGCAATCGCTTTCACCATGATTTTGTTGTAATCGTCGTGCTGCGCGTCGAACGCATCTGCCAGCGCGTCTTCTTCCAGACCACCGGTCACGGCGAATGCACCGATATAGTCGGCTTTACCGCTCAACTTTGGTGCGACGAAATCGGCCAGGCAGTAGTTAGCAAAGCCGACTTTCTCGGTTTGCTGGCGCAGATGGCGGCTCACCGCCAGCACGTGGGTGCGGGTTTCATCGCGATAGATCTCGATGTCGTCGCCCACGCGGTTTGCCGGGAACAGCCCCACCACGCCGCGCGGATTAAGGGCTTTCTCCGCACTCAGCTTATCGAGCATGTCGTTGGCGTCTTTAAACAGGCGCTTCGCCTCTTCACCCACCACCTCATCTTCGAGAATGCGCGGGTATTTGCCCGCCAGCGACCAGGTCATAAAGAACGGCGTCCAGTCGATGTAGTTGCGCAGCGTTTCGATGCTGGCGGTCACGTCCTGCACACCCAGACGATGCGCAACCGGCGGCGTATAGCTCGACCAGTCAAACGCCAGGTCGTTATCGCGCGCCGCCTGAAGTGAAACAGGCGGGGTGCGCGGTTTCTTACGGCCATGCTGGATGCGAACGGTTTCGTACTCTTTGCGGGTGCGCGCCACAAAATCGTCGCGCTGAGTGTCGGAAAGCAGCGCGGAGACCACGCCCACGGTGCGCGAAGCATTCTGCACGTAAACCGTCGGGCCGCTGTAGTTCTGCTCGATCTTTACCGCCGTGTGCGCTTTCGAGGTGGTCGCCCCGCCAATCAGCAGCGGAATGGTGAAGCCCTGACGCTCCATCTCTTTCGCCACGTTAACCATTTCGTCCAGCGACGGGGTAATCAACCCGGAGAGGCCAATCAGGTCGGCGTTCACTTCGCGTGCGGTCTTGAGGATTTTATCCGCCGGAACCATCACGCCGAGGTCGATAATCTCGTAGTTGTTGCACTGCAGCACCACGCCGACGATGTTCTTGCCGATGTCGTGCACATCGCCCTTCACGGTGGCGATCACCATTTTGCCGTTACTGGAGCCTTTCTCTTTGCTGGCTTCGATGAACGGCTCCAGATAGGCCACGGCCTGCTTCATTACGCGCGCGGATTTCACCACCTGCGGCAGGAACATTTTGCCTTCGCCGAACAGATCGCCGACCACGTTCATACCGTCCATCAGTGGGCCTTCAATCACTTCAATCGGGCGGGCTGCCTGCTGACGCGCTTCCTCAGTATCCTGCTCGATGAACTCGGTAATGCCTTTCACCAGCGAGTATTCCAGACGTTTTTTCACGTCCCAGGAACGCCACTCGGCCTGCTGAACGTTGGCCGATTCATCCGATTTGCTGCCGCGGTATTTCTCCGCCAGGTCCAGCATGCGCTCGGTGGCGTCGTCGCGGCGGTTGAGGATCACGTCTTCCACCGCGTCGCGCAGTTCTGCGGGCAGGTCGTCGTAAATCGCCAGCTGTCCGGCGTTAACGATCCCCATGTCCATCCCGTTGCGGATGGCGTAGTAGAGGAACACGGCGTGGATGGCTTCACGTACCGGGTCGTTGCCGCGGAACGAGAACGACACGTTCGACACGCCGCCGGAGATCAGCGCATGCGGCAGCTCGCGTTTAATGTCTTCACACGCGCCGATAAAGTCCTGGGCATAGTTATTGTGCTCTTCAATCCCGGTCGCGACGGCGAAGATGTTCGGGTCGAAAATAATGTCTTCCGGCGGGAAACCCACCTCTTCGGTCAAAATCTTGTACGCGCGACGGCAAATCTCAATCTTGCGCTCACGGGTATCCGCCTGACCGACTTCATCAAAGGCCATCACCACCACGGCGGCACCGTAGCGGCGCACCATTTTCGCGTGGTGGATGAAGATATCCACGCCCTCTTTCATCGAGATAGAGTTGACGATGCCTTTGCCCTGGATGCACTTCAGCCCTTTCTCGATCACTTCCCATTTGGAGGAGTCAATCATGATCGGCACGCGGGCGATGTCCGGCTCACCGGCAATCAGGTTGAGGAAACGCACCATCGCCGCTTCGGCGTCGAGCATCCCCTCGTCCATATTGATATCGATAATCTGCGCGCCGCTTTCCACCTGCTGACGGGCAACGTCCAGCGCTTCGCTGTACTTCTCTTCTTTGATGAGGCGTTTGAATTTTGCGGAACCAGTAACGTTAGTACGCTCACCCACGTTCACAAACAGGCTGTCGTCGCCGATGGTCAACGGCTCAAGACCGGAGAGTCGACAGGCAACCGGAAGCTCCGGCGGCTTGCGCGGCGGCAGCCCCGCCACCGCATTGCTCATGGCCGCGATGTGCTCCGGCGTGGTGCCGCAACAGCCGCCGACGATGTTCAGGAAGCCAGATTCGGCCCACTCGCGGATTTGCGCCGCCATGGTACCAGCATCCAGATCGTATTCACCGAAGGCATTCGGCAGACCGGCGTTCGGGTGGGCGGTGACGTAGCATTCCGCAATGCGCGAAAGTTCCTGCACGTACTGGCGCAGTTCGTCTGGCCCCAGCGCGCAGTTCAGGCCGAAGGAGAGCGCGTCGGCGTGGCGCAGAGAGTTATAAAACGCTTCGGTTGTCTGGCCGGACAGGGTACGGCCGGAGGCGTCGGTGATGGTGCCGGAAATCATGATCGGCAGGTCAACACCCAGTACCTCGAACTCCTCTTTCACCGCGTAAATCGCGGCTTTGGCGTTGAGGGTGTCGAATACGGTTTCAATCAGGATCAGGTCGGAACCGCCTTCCACCAGCGCTTTGGTCGATTCACGGTAGGCCGCGACCAGCTGATCGAAGGTGATATTACGAAACGCCGGGTCGTTGACGTCCGGTGAAATTGACGCGGTGCGGTTAGTCGGGCCCAGCACCCCGGCAACGTAGCGAGGCTTGTCCGGCGTGCGGGCCGTCCACTCGTCGGCGCAGGCACGCGCCAGCTTCGCCGCCTCAAAGTTGATTTCCGCCGACAGGGATTCCATCTGGTAATCCGCCATGGCGATGGTTGTCGAGTTGAAGGTGTTGGTTTCAATGATATCCGCACCCGCTTCAAAGTAGGCGTTGTGGATATCCTTAATGACGGACGGCTTGCTGAGCACCAGCAGGTCGTTGTTCCCTTTCAGGTCGCATGGCCAGTCAGCGAAGCGCTCGCCGCGGAAATCGTCTTCACTTAGACGATAGCCCTGGATCATGGTGCCCATGCCACCGTCCAGCACCAGAATTCGTTCATTTAACTGCGCACGCAGTTGCTCTACTTTGCTGCTCACACTTGCTCCCGACAACGCTCAACAAGGCCAAAAGGCTGCGCTCCATACTGGCATAATCTCGCAGGGCGGAAAAGTCACACTGCGGTAACATGAGACATGTTCACTATCACTCCTCCGATCAGTCAGGATAACGGTTGCAAATTCACCAAATAAAACGAAAATGATTTCCACGATACAGAAAAAGGAGATCGTCATGGTCGCGACCGTTCCCGCCAAACGCGGCAGAAAACCTGCCACCACTGCCGCTACACCACAAGGTGGACAGGTTCAGTCTCTGACGCGTGGCCTGAAGCTGCTGGAATGGATCGCCGAGTCGCACAGCAGCGTGGCCCTGACAGAGCTGGCGCAACAGGCCGGATTGCCAAACTCCACCACGCACCGCCTGTTGACCACTATGCAGCAGCTCGGTTTTGTCCGTCAGGTCGGTGATCTGGGGCACTGGGCGGTGGGCGCGCATGCGTTTATCGTCGGCAGCAGTTTCCTGCAGAGCCGTAACCTGCTGGCAATTGTGCATCCCATTCTGCGCAAGCTGATGGAAGATTCAGGCGAGACGGTGAACCTGGCCGTTCTGGACCAGAGCGATCATCAGGCAATTATCATCGACCAGGTGCAGTGTACGCAGCTGATGCGTATGTCTGCCCCGATTGGCGGCAAGCTGCCAATGCACGCCTCCGGTGCGGGGAAAGCCTTTCTCTCTCAGTTGAGCGAAGAGCAGGTGACGGGGCTGCTGCACCGTAAAGGGCTGCATGCCTATACCCACGCCACACTGGTGTCGCCGGTGCATCTGAAAGAAGATCTGGCGTTGACCCGCAAGCGTGGCTACTCGTTTGATGATGAAGAACATGCGCTGGGCCTGCGTTGCCTCGCAGCCTGTATTTTTGACGAGCACCGCGAGCCGTTCGCCGCCATCTCCATCTCCGGGCCGATTTCGCGCATGACCGATGACCGCGTGACCGAGTTAGGTGCACTGGTGATTAGGGCCGCGAAAGAGGTGACGCTGGCGTATGGCGGGATTCGTTAAGATTGAGGCAGCCTGATGCCCTCACCCCGGCCCTCTCCCACAGGGAGAGGGTGCAAACCTAATGCAAAACCGCTGCTTGCGTCGGTAAGCGTACACATCTTCCACGTGCCCGTTTTTGATGCGCGTTTGCAGCCCCCGCCAGTAGCTGGCGCGGAAAAGATCGGCATGCATCTCTTCAAATAACGGCCCAATGCGCGGGTCGGCGCACAGCCAGTGGCGAAACTCCTCCGGAAAAACATCTCCCGGCGAGACGCTGTACCACGGCTCGCTGGACAGCTCATCTTCCGGATAACGGGGCGGCGGGATGTCGCGGAAATTCACTTCGGTCATGTAGCAAATTTCGTCGTAATCGTAGAACACTACCCGCCCGTGACGGGTGACGCCGAAGTTTTTAAACAGCATATCGCCGGGGAAAATGTTGGCTGCGGCAAGCTGGCGGATGGCATTGCCGTACTCTTCGATCGCATCGCGCAGCGCCTGTCCTTCGGACTGCTCCAGCCAGATATTCAGCGGTACCATACGGCGCTCAATGTAGAGGTGGCTAATGGAAATTTTGTCACCAAGATCGGTGATTTTGGCAGGCGCTTCCTGCAATAACAGCGCCATTAGCGCCGGATCGATTTGTTGCTTATCCAGTACAAAATTTTCGAACTCCTGCGTATCGGCCATCCGCCCGACACGATCGTGCTCTTTGACCAGTTGATAACAGGCGCGAACGTGGGCAGCAGTCATCTCTTTCTGCGGTGCAAATCTGTCTTTTATCACCTTAAACACGCGGTCAAAGCCCGGCAGGGTGAAGACCAGCATCACCATGCCACGTATGCCGGGTGCTTCAATAAACTGCTCATCCGCGCTGGCAATGTAGTGCAGATATTCGCGGTAGCTTTCGGTTTTGGCGTGCTTCTGGCAGCCAATGGCCATATACAGCTCGGCGGTGGTTTTGCCTGGGAGGATTTCGCGCAGCCACTCCACCAGAGCCGCAGGGAACGGGGCATACACCATAAAATAAGATCGGGCGAAGCCAAACACGATGCTGGCCTCGGCATTCGCGGTCAGGCAGGTATCGACAAACAGTTCACCGTCATCGGTACGGTGGACAGGCAGCAGAAACGGGACCGTTTTCGTTGCCATAACCAGTTTGCCAACCAGCCAGGCTGCCTTATTCCGGTAAAACAACTCATTGGCGACCTGCAAATGGCTGTGCGCGAGTTCCTCTTCGCCGAAGGTTTCAACGAGATGCGCAATGATATAGCCGATATCCCGGCTTTTGTTCTCCCAGGGCAAGCGCAGCGGCAAATCCGTTAACACGCGGTGCAGGAGCTTTTCCCAGCCGCGATCGGGAAAAAAGTCTTTCGCCAGCGGGCGTGGGATGGTGCGAAAACGGCGTTCCGGCTGAGAACTGAAAATAAATAACCGCTCAGGAGATAACGAGCGGTGGTCAAATAACCGACAATAGACAGAGTTGAAAAAGCTCTCTGCAATCTCGAAGCGCGGATAGTCAGGCAACAAATGGGTGTAATGCTCCTTCACGCGCAGTAAAAATGCCGCGTCAGGGTTTTTACCATCGGTGATGCAACGCAACTGCTCCACGACCAGCCCCACATGGTGATCGTAGAGATGGATTCGCTGCTTCATGGCCTGCTGTACGGCGTGCCAGTCGGCGTGCTCGAAGCGCTGCTGCGCGCCGGATGTGACTTCCAGAAAACGACCATACTGGGCATCAAAGCCCTGCAGGATAGTTTGAGCAATCAGTAATTCCAGGCCACGCGGCATATCTCCCCCTCATCCCAACCCTCTCCCAGGAAAGGAGAGGGGGAAAACATCAGAACTGTGCTTCTTCGGTTGAACCCGTTAAGGCGGTCACGGAGGAGGCTCCGCCCTGGATGATGGTGGTGACATTATCGAAGTAGCCGGTCCCGACCTCCTGCTGGTGAGAAACGAAGGTGTAGCCCTCTTTGCCTGCTGCGAACTCTGGCTGCTGCACCTTCTCGACGTAGTGCTTCATGCCCTCGCCCTGCGCGTAGGCATGCGCCAGGTCGAACATGTTGAACCACATGCTATGGATACCCGCCAGGGTGATGAACTGATACTTGTAGCCCATGTCAGATAGCTGCTGCTGGAAGCTGGCGATCGTTTTATCGTCCAGATTCTTCTGCCAGTTAAAGGACGGCGAGCAGTTATAGGCCAGCAGTTTGCCTGGGTATTTCGCATGAATCGCATCGGCAAAACGTTTTGCCAGTGCCAGATCCGGTGTTGAGGTTTCACACCAGACCAGATCCGCATACGGCGCGTAGGCCAGACCACGGCTGATTGCCTGTTCAATGCCCGCATGGGTGCGGTAGAACCCTTCGCTGGTGCGCTCACCGGTAATAAATTCGCTGTCATACGGGTCACAGTCAGAGGTGATCAGGTCAGCCGCGTCCGCATCGGTACGGGCAATCACCAGCGTTGGCACGCCGAGCTCGTCAGCAGCCAGACGCGCAGCGACCAGCTTCTGAATCGCTTCCTGGGTTGGAACCAGCACTTTACCGCCCATATGCCCGCACTTCTTCACCGATGCCAGCTGATCTTCGAAGTGTACAGCCGCTGCACCGGCCTCAATCATCGATTTCATCAGCTCGAAGGCGTTCAGCACACCACCGAAACCCGCTTCCGCATCCGCGACGATCGGCAGGAAGTAATCAATAAAGCGCGGATCGTTGGGTTCGATACCTGCCGCCCACTGGATCTGATCCGCACGGCGGAAGGTGTTGTTGATCCGATCCACCACTGACGGCACGGAGTTGGCCGGATAGAGCGACTGATCCGGATACATGCTGGAGGCCAGGTTGGCGTCCGCCGCGACCTGCCAGCCAGAGAGATAGATAGCCTCAATACCGGCCTTCGCCTGCTGCAGTGCCTGACCGCCGGTCAGCGCACCGAGACTGTTGATATAGCCCTTTTTGGAGCCACCGTGCAGCAGACGCCACATTTTCGCCGCACCGTTCTGTGCCAGCGTGCATTCCGGGTTGACCGAGCCGCGTAACTTCACCACGTCCTCTGCGCTGTACGGGCGACGGATGCCTTCCCAGCGCGGTTGTGTCCACTCTTTCTGTAATTCTTCGATTTGTTGGGTACGGGTTTTCATGTGCAGATGCTCCATATTGTTATGAGGTGGATTACGCAAGCAGGCGGTAGCCTGGCAGGGTGAGGAAGTCGATTAAGTCATCGGATGTAGTGATTTGCTCCATCAGGCGCGCCGCGTCATCAAAACGCCCGCTGCTGAAACGGTGCTCACCCAGCTCGTCCTGGATCACCCGCATCTCTTCGGCCAGCATCTGGCGGAACAGGGATTTAGTCACAGGCTTACCGTTGCTGAGCGTTTTTTGATGGTGGAGCCACTGCCAGATAGAGGTACGAGAGATCTCCGCGGTGGCCGCATCTTCCATCAGGCCGTAGATTGGCACGCAGCCGTTGCCGGAGATCCACGCTTCGATGTACTGCACGGCAACGCGGATATTGGCGCGCATACCCTCTTCTGTCCGTTCACCCTGGCAGGGTGCCAGCAACTGTTCTGCAGCCGTCGGCGCATCGTCTTCGCGCGTGACAAACAGCTGGTTTTTGTTGTCGCCGAGGACGCGGTTAAAGACTTCCATTGCCGTATCTGCAAGCCCCGGATGCGCGATCCATGTCCCGTCGTGGCCGTTGCGTGCTTCCAGCTCTTTATCGGCCTTCACTTTACTGAGCACCTGATTGTTACGCTCAGCGTCTTTGCTCGGGATAAATGCCGCCATCCCGCCCATCGCAAAGGCTCCGCGCTTATGGCAAGTTTTAATCAACAGACGCGAGTAGGCGCTGAGGAACGGTTTATCCATGGTGACAACCTGACGGTCCGGCAGCACCCGATCCGCATGATTTTTCAGGGTCTTGATGTAGCTGAAGATGTAGTCCCAGCGTCCGCAGTTCAGGCCCACAATGTGGTCGCTCAGGGCATGCAGGATTTCATGCATCTGGAATACCGCAGGCAGCGTTTCAATCAGCAGCGTGGCCTTGATAGTGCCGCGCGGCAGGTTGAAGCGATCTTCCGTGTAGCTGAAGACATCACTCCACCATGCCGCTTCCTGCCAGGACTGCGTTTTCGGCAGATAAAAATACGGGCCGCTGCCTTTCGCCAGCAGGTTTTTGTGGTTGTGGAAGAAGTACAGTGCGAAATCAAACAAGCTGCCGGGAATGGCTTCACCGCGCCAGGTAACATGTTTTTCAGGCAGATGCAGACCGCGTACGCGACAAATCAGCACAGCCGGATTCGGCTTAAGTTGATAAATTTTACCGGCTTCGTTGGTGTAGCTGATGGTACCGTTAACGGCGTCGCGCAGGTTGATCTGCCCCTCGATGACTTTGCGCCAGTCCGGTGCCAGTGAATCTTCAAAATCCGCCATAAAGACTTTAACGTTCGCGTTCATGGCGTTGATCACCATTTTACGCTCTACCGGACCGGTGATCTCGACACGGCGATCCTGCAAATCTTCAGGGATTCCGCGGATTTTCCACTCACCGTGACGAATGGAAGCAGTTTCCGAAATAAATCCCGGTAACTTACCATCATCAATTTCCTGCTGTTGGTGAATGCGTGCCGCCAGCAGCTTATTGCGCTGTGGGGTGAAACGGGTCACCAGTTCGGTCAGGAACCCGATAGCCTCTGACGTCAAAATTTGCTGTTCTTGCTCACCGTGCGGCTGGGTAAAGGCCAGTTCATCAACCGTTGTTGCCTGTTGAGTCATTACTCTACTCCTCATCAAAGATCCAAAATCACTCCCCCAACGCGAGCGAAAGATCGTTGTGTAGTTTTCGCTCAGCAGAGTTAAGACTATCTGTAATTTTTCCAAAATCAAAAACAATTTCCATTTTAATTTAAATATCATTGCAACCACATGATTAATATAGAATTAAAGTTTTATTGGGTGTTGAATGGAATTTCGGAAATAAAAAAGGCACCCGAAGGTGCCTGATACGAATAGCTGAAACGCTTTAGGATCGTTTAACGCAGACGATTACTCCAGCGTCGGATTCATGTGGCGAAGATCGTATGGCGTAATTTGGTAGACGTAATAGTTGAGCCAGTTGGTGAACAGCAAATTTCCGTGGCTGCGCCAGGTCGCCCCTGGCTTGTTCTGCGGATCGTTTTTCGGAAAATAATTGTACGGGACATCCGGATTGAGCCCCGCTTCGACATCACGGAAATACTCTGATGCGAGGGTATCGGGATCGTACTCAGGATGTCCGGTAACAAAAGCGATGCGTTTGTCTTTACTGGCAAACAGGTAAGCATCCCCATGTTCCGTTTCGGCCAGGATCTCCAGATCGGTGTAATCGCGGATCAGCTGTGCGGGGAAATCAGCATAACGGGAATGAGGCGCGAGGAAGGTGTCATCAAACCCGCGTGTCAGCAGCGCATGTGGATGAAGAATATGGTGTTCATATACGCCGGAGAGCTTTTCTGTGCGGGTTTGCTTCGGGATGCCATAAAGAATATTCAGCGCAGCTTGTACCGCCCAACAGACAAACAACGTGGACGTAACGTGATCCTTTGCCCACTCCAGCACCTGTTTGATCTGCGGCCAGTAAGCGACATCGTTAAATTCAACCAGGCCCAGCGGGGCACCGGTGACGATCAACCCGTCAAAGTTTTCTTCACGGATATCATCGAAATTACAGTAAAAGTTATTCAGATGCTCAGAAGGCGTATTACGTGATTCGCGGGCATCGATACGCAGAAGCTGGATATCCACCTGCAGCGGGGAGTTCGAAAGCAGACGCAGGAACTGGTTCTCAGTTTCGATCTTTTTAGGCATCAGATTGAGAATAAGCACCTTCAGCGGGCGAATTTCCTGACCTGTAGCGCGTGAAGCCGTCATGACGAAGACATTCTCTTCACGCAAGAAATTGACGGCTGGTAACTCGTCCTGTACCCGAATCGGCATAACCTTATTTCCTCACAGCATACGTATAAACGTTTAGACATCCAGACAGCTAACCATACCCAGAAATGGGCTGAATGTCGAGCCTGCAAGCGGAAGGTGAGAAAGTTTCAAGGAGGGGGAAGAACAAAAGCAAAAAACCCCGCACCTTACGGTACGGGGTTCTTCTTAATTGATGCCTGGCAGTTCCCTACTCTCACATGGGGAGACCCCACACTACCATCGGCGCTACGGCGTTTCACTTCTGAGTTCGGCATGGGGTCAGGTGGGACCACCGCGCTACAGCCGCCAGGCAAATTCTGTTAATCTGTATCAGGCTGAAAATATCGTCTCTCACCGCCAAAACACCTTCGGCGTTGTAAGGTTAAGCCTCACGGTTCATTAGTATCGGTTAGCTCAACGCATCGCTGCGCTTACACACCCGACCTATCAACGTCGTCGTCTTCAACGTTCCTTCAGGAGACTTAAAGTCTCAGGGAGAACTCATCTCGGGGCAAGTTTCGTGCTTAGATGCTTTCAGCACTTATCTCTTCCGCATTTAGCTACCGGGCAGTGCCATTGGCATGACAACCCGAACACCAGTGATGCGTCCACTCCGGTCCTCTCGTACTAGGAGCAGCCCCCCTCAGTTCTCCAGCGCCCACGGCAGATAGGGACCGAACTGTCTCACGACGTTCTAAACCCAGCTCGCGTACCACTTTAAATGGCGAACAGCCATACCCTTGGGACCTACTTCAGCCCCAGGATGTGATGAGCCGACATCGAGGTGCCAAACACCGCCGTCGATATGAACTCTTGGGCGGTATCAGCCTGTTATCCCCGGAGTACCTTTTATCCGTTGAGCGATGGCCCTTCCATTCAGAACCACCGGATCACTATGACCTGCTTTCGCACCTGCTCGCGCCGTCACGCTCGCAGTCAAGCCAGCTTATGCCATTGCACTAACCTCCTGATGTCCGACCAGGATTAGCTGACCTTCGTGCTCCTCCGTTACTCTTTGGGAGGAGACCGCCCCAGTCAAACTACCCACCAGACACTGTCCGCAACCCGGATTACGGGTCCACGTTAGAACACCAGCCATTAAAGGGTGGTATTTCAAGGGCGGCTCCACGCAGACTGGCGTCCACGCTTCAAAGCCTCCCACCTATCCTACACATCAAGGACCAGTGTTCAGTGTCAAGCTATAGTAAAGGTTCACGGGGTCTTTCCGTCTTGCCGCGGGTACACTGCATCTTCACAGCGAGTTCAATTTCACTGAGTCTCGGGTGGAGACAGCCTGGCCATCATTACGCCATTCGTGCAGGTCGGAACTTACCCGACAAGGAATTTCGCTACCTTAGGACCGTTATAGTTACGGCCGCCGTTTACCGGGGCTTCGATCAAGAGCTTCGCGTTGCCGCTAACCCCATCAATTAACCTTCCGGCACCGGGCAGGCGTCACACCGTATACGTCCACTTTCGTGTTTGCACAGTGCTGTGTTTTTAATAAACAGTTGCAGCCAGCTGGTATCTTCGACTGATTTCAGCTCCACCCGCAGGGGCTTCACCTACATATCAGCGTGCCTTCTCCCGAAGTTACGGCACCATTTTGCCTAGTTCCTTCACCCGAGTTCTCTCAAGCGCCTTGGTATTCTCTACCTGACCACCTGTGTCGGTTTGGGGTACGATTTCGTGTTACCTGATGCTTAGAGGCTTTTCCTGGAAGCAGGGCATTTGTCACTTCAGCACCGTAGTGCCTCGTCATCACACCTCAGCGTTAAAAGGTACCGGATTTACCTGGAACCTCCGCCTACATGCTTAAACCGGGACAACCGTCGCCCGGCCGACATAGCCTTCTCCGTCCCCCCTTCGCAGTAACACCAAGTACAGGAATATTAACCTGTTTCCCATCGACTACGCCTTTCGGCCTCGCCTTAGGGGTCGACTCACCCTGCCCCGATTAACGTTGGACAGGAACCCTTGGTCTTCCGGCGAGCGGGCTTTTCACCCGCTTTATCGTTACTTATGTCAGCATTCGCACTTCTGATACCTCCAGCAACCCTCACAGGCCACCTTCAACGGCTTACAGAACGCTCCCCTACCCAACAACACATAGTGTCGCTGCCGCAGCTTCGGTGCATGGTTTAGCCCCGTTACATCTTCCGCGCAGGCCGACTCGACCAGTGAGCTATTACGCTTTCTTTAAATGATGGCTGCTTCTAAGCCAACATCCTGGCTGTCTGTGCCTTCCCACATCGTTTCCCACTTAACCATGACTTTGGGACCTTAGCTGGCGGTCTGGGTTGTTTCCCTCTTCACGACGGACGTTAGCACCCGCCGTGTGTCTCCCGTGATAACATTCTCCGGTATTCGCAGTTTGCATCGGGTTGGTAAGCCGGGATGGCCCCCTAGCCGAAACAGTGCTCTACCCCCGGAGATGAGTTCACGAGGCGCTACCTAAATAGCTTTCGGGGAGAACCAGCTATCTCCCGGTTTGATTGGCCTTTCACCCCCAGCCACAGGTCATCCGCTAATTTTTCAACATTAGTCGGTTCGGTCCTCCAGTTAGTGTTACCCAACCTTCAACCTGCCCATGGCTAGATCACCGGGTTTCGGGTCTATACCCTGCAACTTAACGCCCAGTTAAGACTCGGTTTCCCTGCGGCTCCCCTATTCGGTTAACCTTGCTACAGAATATAAGTCGCTGACCCATTATACAAAAGGTACGCAGTCACACCACGAAGGTGCTCCCACTGCTTGTACGTACACGGTTTCAGGTTCTTTTTCACTCCCCTCGCCGGGGTTCTTTTCGCCTTTCCCTCACGGTACTGGTTCACTATCGGTCAGTCAGGAGTATTTAGCCTTGGAGGATGGTCCCCCCATATTCAGACAGGATACCACGTGTCCCGCCCTACTCTTCGAGTTCACAGCATATGTGCTTTCGTGTACGGGACTATCACCCTGTACCGTGCGACTTTCCAGACGCTTCCACTAACACACAAGCTGATTCAGACTCCGGGCTGCTCCCCGTTCGCTCGCCGCTACTGGGGGAATCTCGGTTGATTTCTTTTCCTCGGGGTACTTAGATGTTTCAGTTCCCCCGGTTCGCCTCACAGCACTATGTATTCATGCTGTGATGATGCACCGTAGTGCACCGGGTTTCCCCATTCGGACATCGCCGGGTCAAAGGTTCATATCACCTCGCCGGCGCTTTTCGCAGATTAGCACGTCCTTCATCGCCTCTGACTGCCAGGGCATCCACCGTGTACGCTTAGTCGCTTAACCTCACAACCCGAAGATGTTTCACTTCATGATTGCGAAAATTTGAGAGACTCGAACACACATTAACTGTGTGTCGTTTCAATTTTCAGCTTGATCCAGATTTTTAAAGAGCAAATATCTCAAACATGACTCGCAAGTCAGTTTTGAGATACAGGTGTCGGTGACTTTCACTCACAAACCAGCAAGTGGCGTCCCCTGGGAGGTCTGACCTCATCAGTTAACGCTTGGCGTCCCCTAGGGGATTCGAACCCCTGTTACCGCCGTGAAAGGGCGGTGTCCTGGGCCTCTAGACGAAGGGGACGTACAGTCTCAATCGCAAGACGCCTTGCTGTTTACTTTTCATCAGACAATCTGTGTGGACACTACAAAGGCAGGTTCTTTAAGGTAAGGAGGTGATCCAACCGCAGGTTCCCCTACGGTTACCTTGTTACGACTTCACCCCAGTCATGAATCACAAAGTGGTAAGCGCCCTCCCGAAGGTTAAGCTACCTACTTCTTTTGCAACCCACTCCCATGGTGTGACGGGCGGTGTGTACAAGGCCCGGGAACGTATTCACCGTGGCATTCTGATCCACGATTACTAGCGATTCCGACTTCATGGAGTCGAGTTGCAGACTCCAATCCGGACTACGACGCACTTTATGAGGTCCGCTTGCCCTCGCGGGGTCGCTTCTCTTTGTATGCGCCATTGTAGCACGTGTGTAGCCCTGGTCGTAAGGGCCATGATGACTTGACGTCATCCCCACCTTCCTCCAGTTTATCACTGGCAGTCTCCTTTGAGTTCCCGGCCTAACCGCTGGCAACAAAGGATAAGGGTTGCGCTCGTTGCGGGACTTAACCCAACATTTCACAACACGAGCTGACGACAGCCATGCAGCACCTGTCTCAGAGTTCCCGAAGGCACCAAGCCATCTCTGGCAAGTTCTCTGGATGTCAAGACCAGGTAAGGTTCTTCGCGTTGCATCGAATTAAACCACATGCTCCACCGCTTGTGCGGGCCCCCGTCAATTCATTTGAGTTTTAACCTTGCGGCCGTACTCCCCAGGCGGTCGACTTAACGCGTTAGCTCCGGAAGCCACGCCTCAAGGGCACAACCTCCAAGTCGACATCGTTTACGGCGTGGACTACCAGGGTATCTAATCCTGTTTGCTCCCCACGCTTTCGCACCTGAGCGTCAGTCTTTGTCCAGGGGGCCGCCTTCGCCACCGGTATTCCTCCAGATCTCTACGCATTTCACCGCTACACCTGGAATTCTACCCCCCTCTACAAGACTCCAGCCTGCCAGTTTCGAATGCAGTTCCCAGGTTGAGCCCGGGGATTTCACATCCGACTTGACAGACCGCCTGCGTGCGCTTTACGCCCAGTAATTCCGATTAACGCTTGCACCCTCCGTATTACCGCGGCTGCTGGCACGGAGTTAGCCGGTGCTTCTTCTGCGGGTAACGTCAATTGCTGCGGTTATTAACCACAACACCTTCCTCCCCGCTGAAAGTACTTTACAACCCGAAGGCCTTCTTCATACACGCGGCATGGCTGCATCAGGCTTGCGCCCATTGTGCAATATTCCCCACTGCTGCCTCCCGTAGGAGTCTGGACCGTGTCTCAGTTCCAGTGTGGCTGGTCATCCTCTCAGACCAGCTAGGGATCGTCGCCTAGGTGAGCCGTTACCCCACCTACCAGCTAATCCCATCTGGGCACATCTGATGGCAAGAGGCCCGAAGGTCCCCCTCTTTGGTCTTGCGACATTATGCGGTATTAGCTACCGTTTCCAGTAGTTATCCCCCTCCATCAGGCAGTTTCCCAGACATTACTCACCCGTCCGCCGCTCGCCGGCAAAGTAGCAAGCTACTTCCCGCTGCCGCTCGACTTGCATGTGTTAGGCCTGCCGCCAGCGTTCAATCTGAGCCATGATCAAACTCTTCAATTTAAGTTTGATGCTCGTGAATTAAACTTCGTAATGAATTACGTATGTTCACTCAGAGACTTGGTATTCATTTTTCGTCTTGCGACGTTAAGAATCCATGTCACTTTGAGTGCCCACACAGATTGTCTGATAAATTGTTAAAGAGCAGTTGCGACGCGCTTCAGCGCTCTGTCGCGAGGTGGCGTATATTACGCTTTCCTCTTTCAGAGTCAACCCTGTTTTTCAGGATTTTTCTCTTCAGCCGACCGGGTTGTCTGTGAAGTGATTCACATCCGCCGTGTCGATGGAGGCGCATTATAGGGAGTTCTCTGCAGGCCGCAACCGTTAAATGACAGAAAAATGACTGACTGCTGCATTCCACAGCAAAACCCCGCTTTATACCTTTTTACACACAGAGTTATCCACAATGATACGAAAAAGTGAAAATGTGCGAGCGTTGCGCAAACGTTTTCGTTAAAATGCTCGCGCTTTACAAGGATGCCCCGTCAGGTGTGTTAGATGAGTTTTTCGCAGGAAAATTCATCTAACGCTCTCTGTAATCGTGAAATCCAGGGGATTTACCATGCAACAACGTCGTCCAGTCCGCCGTGCTCTGCTCAGTGTTTCTGATAAAGCCGGTATCGTCGAATTCGCTCAGGCTCTTTCTGCACGTGGCGTGGAGCTGCTATCTACAGGTGGCACTGCGCGCCTGTTAGCAGAGAAAGGCCTGCCGGTAACCGAAGTGTCCGATTACACCGGTTTCCCGGAAATGATGGATGGACGCGTCAAAACTCTGCACCCGAAAGTGCACGGCGGTATTCTGGGCCGTCGCGGTCAGGACGATGGCATTATGGAACAGCATGATATCGCCCCCATCGATATGGTTGTTGTTAACCTCTACCCGTTCGCCCAGACCGTTGCCCGCGAAGGCTGTTCTCTGGAAGACGCCGTAGAGAATATTGATATCGGCGGCCCGACCATGGTGCGCTCCGCAGCCAAGAACCATAAAGATGTGGCCATCGTGGTGAAGAGCAGCGACTACAACACCATTATTAATGAGATGGATGCCAACGAAGGGTCACTAACGCTTGAAACGCGTTTCGACCTCGCCATCAAAGCCTTCGAACATACCGCCGCGTACGACAGCATGATCGCCAACTACTTCGGTAGCCTGGTGCCGGCTTACCACGGTGAAAGCAAAGATCCTTCTGGCCGCTTCCCGCGCACCCTGAACCTGAACTTCATTAAGAAGCAGGATATGCGCTACGGCGAGAACAGCCACCAGCAGGCTGCCTTCTATATAGAAGAAGAGGTAAAAGAAGCCTCTGTTGCGACCGCCCAGCAGGTGCAGGGCAAAGCGCTCTCCTATAACAACATTGCCGACACCGACGCTGCGCTGGAGTGCGTGAAAGAGTTCAGCGAACCCGCCTGCGTTATCGTCAAGCACGCCAACCCATGCGGCGTTGCGGTAAGCACCTCCATTCTGGATGCTTACGATCGTGCGTACAAAACCGACCCGACCTCCGCGTTCGGCGGCATTATTGCTTTCAACCGCGAGCTGGACGCCGAAACCGCGCAGGCCATCATCTCTCGCCAGTTTGTTGAAGTGATCATCGCGCCATCGGCATCCGAAGACGCGCTGAAAATCACTGCCGCCAAACAAAATGTGCGCGTGCTGGTTTGCGGCCAGTGGGCGGAACGCGTTCCGGGACTGGACTTCAAACGCGTGAACGGCGGTCTGCTGGTTCAGGATCGCGATCTGGGTATGGTGACAGAAGCCGACCTGCGCGTGGTAACCAAGCGTCAGCCAACCGAACAGGAACTGCGTGACGCGCTGTTCTGCTGGAAGGTGGCGAAGTTCGTGAAATCCAACGCCATCGTCTACGCGAAAGAGAACATGACCATCGGGATAGGCGCAGGCCAGATGAGCCGCGTCTACTCCGCGAAAATCGCCGGGATTAAAGCAGGCGACGAAGGGCTGGAAGTGAAAGGCTCCGCCATGGCCTCTGACGCCTTCTTCCCGTTCCGTGATGGCATCGACGCGGCGGCTGCAGTGGGCATCACCTGCGTGATCCAGCCTGGCGGCTCTATCCGCGACGACGAAGTGATTGCCGCTGCCGACGAACACGGCATCGCAATGATCTTCACCGACATGCGTCACTTCCGCCATTAATTCCCGGAGCAGAAAATGAAAGTATTAGTGATTGGTAATGGCGGGCGCGAGCACGCCCTGGCATGGAAAGCGGCGCAGTCACCGCTGGTGAAAACCGTTTTTGTCGCACCGGGTAACGCGGGTACTGCGCTGGAGCCTGCGCTGCAAAACGTGGCTATCGGCGTGACTGACATTCCCGCGCTGCTGAGCTTTGCCCGGAACGAAAACATCGATCTGACGATTGTTGGACCGGAAGCACCGCTGGTGACTGGCGTCGTTGACGCCTTCCGCACCGCAGGCCTGAAAATCTTCGGCCCGACGGAAGGTGCCGCGCAGCTGGAAGGCTCTAAAGCCTTCACCAAAGATTTCCTCGCGCGTCATAACATCCCGACGGCGGAATATCAAAACTTCACCGAAGTCGAGCCCGCTCTGGCCTACTTACGTGAAAAAGGCGCGCCGATTGTCATCAAGGCCGATGGTCTGGCCGCCGGTAAAGGCGTTATCGTGGCGATAACGCTCGAAGAAGCGGAAGCTGCGGTTCAGGATATGCTGGCGGGCAATGCCTTTGGCGATGCAGGTCACCGCATCGTGATTGAAGAGTTCCTCGACGGCGAAGAAGCGAGTTTCATCGTGATGGTTGACGGCGAGCACGTTCTGCCGATGGCCACCAGCCAGGATCACAAGCGCGTGGGTAATGGCGATACCGGCCCGAATACCGGCGGGATGGGCGCGTACTCCCCTGCTCCGGTGGTCACTGACGAAGTGCATCAACGCACCATGGATCGCATCATCTGGCCTACCGTGAAAGGGATGGCGGCGGAAGGTAACATCTACACCGGTTTCCTTTACGCTGGCCTGATGATCGACAAGCAAGGCAATCCGAAGGTGATTGAATTCAACTGCCGCTTCGGCGATCCGGAAACTCAGCCTATCATGCTGCGCATGAAATCTGACCTGGTCGACCTGTGCCTGGCAGCCTGTGAAGGCAAGCTGGACGAGAAAACCTCCGAGTGGGATGAGCGTGCGTCGCTGGGCGTGGTGATTGCTGCGGGTGGTTATCCGGGCAACTACAACACCGGGGATGAGATCCACGGCCTGCCGCTGGAAGAGATTGACGGCGCGAAGGTGTTCCATGCCGGTACGAAGCTGGCTGACGACGATCGCGTGCTCACCAACGGCGGTCGCGTGCTGTGTGCGACCGCACTGGGTCATACCGTGGCAGAAGCGCAGAAACGCGCCTATGCGCTGATGGCGGATATTCACTGGAACGGCAGCTTCAGCCGCCAGGATATCGGCTATCGCGCGATTGCACGTGAGCAAGGCGAGTAAGGGAGCCGTCTTTACCCCTCACCCTAACCCTCTCCCCTAAGGGGAGAGGGAACCGATCGCGATCCCATTAAAAACTTTTTTCTGTCGGCTGCCAGGTACAGAAATCTTCGTTCGCCACCAGCAGCAGCTGAGAGCCTTCCGGCGCTTCCAGCCATGCCACACTCACATCCATAGATGAATGGCGCTGACGGCGCTCAATATGTTGAATCGCCCAGGATTCGAGGTCAGGCTTGACAGTCTGCCCTTCGCAGGTGGTTACCGAGCCATCGGTATGCCAGCGCCCCTGACGCAGCACAACGCGTCCCAAACGCAGCGCATCGCTGGTCTGACGGATTTGTTCAGCACGGTAACGGTAGAGAGCAACTTGATCACTCGAAAGCTGCTGTTTTTGACCGCTGACTTCGTGCTGCATAAAACTCAGCTCGCCGTGGTCGTCAAAACGCACTTTCACGTGTTCGGGGGTCTTGCTGTAGACGTTCAGTTCGATCAGCGACAGGTCTTCTCCCTGCCAGCGATATTCCGCCGTCGAGGTATTGCCGCTATGCCACGGACTGAAAGCGGAAAGCAGATGCACTTCACCGCCGGAATCTTTGCGCCAGATCCTGACCGCACCCTGATTGTCAGCGTAGCCGCTGGCGGTAAAGGGAGGCAGAGAGGAGTCGTGGCTACAGGCGGACAAGAACAGCACGCCTGCCAGCGCGAGCGTTCCACGCCAGATAGACAAAAGGGGCGTTGCCGCCCCTTCGTTAAAACTGTTCACTGCCACGCGTCTTACTTAACTGCGTCTTTCAGTGCTTTACCAGAAACAAATGCCGGTACGTTAGCTGCGGCGATTTTGATTTCTTTACCGGTCTGTGGGTTGCGGCCAGTACGCTCAGCGCGGTGGTTCACTTTGAAGGTACCGAAACCAACCAGTTGTACAGCATCGCCTTCTTTCAGAGACTCAGTAATAGCAGCCAGGGTAGATTCCAGAGCAGCTTTAGCCTGCACTTTAGACAGATCAGCCTTGTCCGCAATTACATCAATCAGTTGAGTCTTGTTCATAAGTTATCCTTTCAATGTGTTTATCGCTTGCTAAGCATCGAGTGCGACGAAAATGCCAAAAAAGCACTCTCCTGCATACACGCACCGATAGCCACTTTTTTTCGCCCCCCAAATGTAGACCAGACGGGGGGCAGAAGGGAAGAGTCGAGGTGCGACAAAACAGGCGTTAAATCACGTTTTGTTGTCTCATTGGTTAAAAATTATACCAATATTGCTCTCACCGGCCTCACGTAAGTCTGCACGCAGCCCTTTGATCAGCTCAATATCGCGTTCTTCGCACTCTGCCAGCAGGCGGAAAATCTCCCACTGGATGTCCCATTCCTGCTCAACCGCCGGGTTCGCCCGCAATTCTTCGTCGGTCATTTCGCGGCCTTCCTGGGTCATTTCCAGCATCGCCACGGTCGTAATGGATGCCTTACTGACTTCGATAGCATGTTCCAGCGTTTCGCCACTCAGACGGGAGTGAATCAGCTCGCTTAACGCCACGCAGGCGTCGATGGCCGGATAGACACCATACAGGTCAAAATCATCCGCTACCGGAATAGCCTCTTCCAGCTTCTCGAGCTGAGAGTCGAAGTTCACCTTCGCGTCTTTGACCGTTAACGTCTCCCAGATTAAATCCAGGATACGGCGATAGATGTGGCCATCACCAAACTCGGTCTGCTTGCAGAACGCGGCATAATTGGGATACATGCGCTCGCACAGGCAGGCCATAAAGGTGACGTGCTGCCAGCTTTCCAGCTTCTCAAGGCGCAGGTGAATCGGGTTTTGTAGCATGATGATGTCTCGAATCGAAAATTAGCCGCAGTTTACCTGAATCATGGCTGAATTTCCTGCCAACGAACAAAAGCCGGACGCGCGGAGGCGACGGCATCCGCCCAGCGTGTCGGTTCCGGTAAACGGTAGCCCTTCATACAGTGCTGCACCCACGCCAGCGCGCTGTCCATGCTCACCCGATGTCCGGTGGCAATAAACAACGGGTTACAGCGTGCTTTACTGCGCCACACCCATGCCAGCTGCTCGCCTTTATCGATAAGCGGTGCCAGCGCGCCCGGCTCGTCGGAGAGTGGCTCAAACTTACCGCAGAGGCGTTTCTTGGCGACACCGATGGTCGGCACGTCCACCAGCAAACCAAAGTGACTGGCAACGCCTAAACGGCGCGGATGGGAGATACCGTGTCCGTCCACGAAAAGCAGGTCAGGTTTTTGCGAGAGTTGTTCCCACGCTGCCAGCAGCGCGGGATATTCACGGAAGGAGAGAAAGCCAGGAATGTAGGGCATGGTGGTAGCGATGCGCGCCACCTTGTACTCCACCAGCTCAAGCGAGGGATACTTCAGCAGCACCATCGCCGCGCGCGTCACTTCGCCGCCCTGCTCAAAACCGACGTCCGCTCCGCCAATGTACTGCGGGGGATCTCTGTCCGGGCGATCCTCGCGGATCACCGATGAGGCCAGTTCGATTTGTTGAGCGCGTAGCGACGCGAGATCCATAACCACTCCTTACTTGTGATACTGCGCAGAAAGCCGATGCACCGCCTCCACAAATACGCCAGCGTGTTCTGGCGGCACATCCTGATGAATACCGTGGCCGAGGTTAAAGACGTGGCCTTCACCCTGGCCGAAACCAGACAGTATAGTCGACACTTCTTCTTCAATGCGGGCTGGCTGTGCGTAGAGCATGGACGGGTCCATATTGCCCTGCAGCGCCACTTTATCGCCCACGCGACGGCGCGCATCGGCAATATCGGTCGTCCAGTCGAGACCCAGCGCGTCGCAGCCGGTCGCCGCCATCGCTTCCAGCCACTGACCGCCGCCTTTGGTAAACAGCGTCACCGGCACGCGACGACCTTCGTTTTCACGCAGCAGGCCATCGACGATTTTGTGCATGTAGTACAGGGAGAACTGCTGATAATCGCGCCCGGTCAGCACGCCGCCCCAGGTATCGAAAATCATCACCGACTGCGCGCCCGCTTTGATCTGCGCGTTGAGATAGAGCGTGACGCTCTTCGCCAGCTTGTCGAGTAGCGCATGCAGCGCCAGCGGCTCGGCGTACATCATCTTTTTGATCACGGTAAAGGCTTTGCTGCTGCCACCTTCCACCATATAGGTCGCCAGCGTCCACGGGCTACCGGAGAAGCCAATCAATGGCACTTCACCTTTCAATTCACGGCGAATGGTGCGCACGGCGTTCATCACATAGCCCAGTTCGCCTTCCGGATCGGGGATCGGCAGCTTATCAACGTCGGCTTTGCTTTTGACTGGGGAGGTGAAACGCGGGCCTTCGCCGGTTTCGAAGTACAGGCCAAGGCCCATCGCATCCGGAATAGTCAGAATGTCCGAAAAGAGAATGGCAGCATCCAGCGGGAAGCGACGCAGCGGCTGGAGCGTCACTTCACAGGCCAGCTCGGCGTTTTTGCACAGCGACATAAAATCGCCGGCCTGCGCGCGCGTGGCTTTGTACTCCGGGAGATAGCGTCCCGCCTGGCGCATCATCCACACCGGGGTGACATCAACGGGCTGGCGCAGCAGCGCACGCAGATAACGATCGTTCTTCAGTTCGGTCATTTTTGCATTTCCTTAAGCGTCATGGCCTCAGTGTAACACTACTCATACTCGGCCCGACACATCGCCACGGTATCTTCTATCAACCGACGCGCCACGGTGCCTGGCGGCGGTAGCAGCGGTAAATCGTCATAGCGATACCAGTTCGCTTCCAGCAGCTCTTTCTGATCGATAACAATCTCACCGCTGTCGTATTCGGCCATAAACGCGGTCATCAACGACATCGGGAATGGCCACGGCTGTGAAGTGACATAGCGCAGGTTCTTCACCTTAATACTGCTCTCTTCCATCACCTCGCGCGCCACCGCCTGCTCCAGCGTTTCGCCCACTTCAACGAACCCGGCCAGCACGGTATGAATGCCGTTGCGATGACGGGTATGTTGCGCCAGCAGGATGGAATCCTCGCGGCGGATAGCGACGATGATGCACGGCGCAATCTGAGGGTAATAGCGTTCGCGGCAGTGGCTGCAGAGCATCGCCCACTCGGTTTTGCTCGGATGCATGGTATGCCCACAGTAACCACAGAATTTATGCGAGCGATAAAACTCCGCCAGTTGCACACCACGGCCCGCCAGCTGGAACAACCCCACGTCCAGATCCAGCACCTGACGAACAGATCCCATATCCTGGCGACGAGCTTGTTGGATCAACCACACAGGCTCACCCTGCCACTCACCGATCCTCAGTGCGGACTGGCCTGCAAGATCAAATTTTTCCGCTGTGCCGTAGGGTATTTCCCCGGCGGGCAGCCATAATTTTTGTTCGTGACTGACGATCCACCAACCAAGATCTGATTTTTCAATAATACGATCCATATCTATTGCACTACCTTCGCTTCACTGACATGTTGTTAGCATTGTGGTTACATTTTGGTTAAGCCGATTCAATTCTAAACCTTGCGGAGTCGAACATGTTAAACCAGCTAGAAAGCCTGACTGAGCGCGTTAGAGGAAGTAATACACTGGTGGATCGCTGGCTACATGTGCGCAAGCATCTACTCGTGGCGTATTACAATCTGGTCGGTATTAAGCCTGGCAAAGAATCGTTTATGCGGCTGAATGAAAAAGCGCTGGATGACTTTTGTCAGAGCCTGGTCGACTACCTGTCCGACGGCCATTTCAATATTTATGAACGTATTATCCGCGAAATGGAAGGCAGTAACCCGTATTTAAGTGCATCAAGGCTCTGTCCACTGCTGGAAGCCAATACCCAGCAGATCATGGATTACTACGATTCCACGCTTGAGAATGCGATCGATCACGATAACTATCTTGAGTTTCAGCAGGCGCTGTCCGATCTCGGTGAAGCGCTGGAAGAGCGATTCACCCTGGAAGACAAGCTGATTGCCCTCGCGTTGGATAACGACCTGAACGCAAGCAATGAAGATAACATCGCGCGGCCTGCTTGAGTTCTTAGTCGTTAACGAGTAATTTACAAATAGTCGCCCCTCTCACGAGGGGGATTTTTCTTGTCGGAGTGCCCAGTGTGAAAGCACGGGCTGAGACCGTTAATTCGGGATCCGCGGAACCTGATCAGGCTAATACCTGCGAAGGGAACAAGAGTAAAACTGCTTTGTATCGCCCCAGGGCGATCTCCTCTTGCTTCATCCGTCGTCTGACAAGCCATGTCCTTCACTTTTGGAATGAGCTATGTCTGCAACAAAACTGACCCGCCGCGAACAGCGCGCACAAGCACAACACTTCATCAATACGCTGGAAGGCACTGCTTTCCCGAACTCAAAACGTATTTACATCACCGGCCCGAAGAACAATATCCGCGTCCCGATGCGCGAAATCCAGCTCAGCCCGACGCTTATCGGCGGCAGCAAAGAACAGCCGCAATATGAAGTTAACGAAGCGGTGCCGGTGTACGACACCTCCGGCCCGTACGGCGATCCGGATGTTGCCATTAACGTCCAGCAGGGGCTGGCAAAGCTGCGCCAGCCGTGGATTGACGCACGTAACGACAGCGAAGAACTAAACGAGCAAAGCTCTGCGTACACCAAAGAACGTCTGGCTGACGATGGTCTGGACGAACTGCGTTTCACCGGTCTGCTGACGCCAAAACGTGCGAAAGCGGGTAAATGCGTCACGCAGTTGCACTACGCGCGCCAGGGTATCGTCACGCCGGAGATGGAATTTATTGCCATCCGTGAAAACATGGGCCGCGAGCGCATCCGCAGCGAAGTGCTGCGCCACCAGCATCCGGGCGAAGGTTTTGGTGCTCGCCTGCCGGAGAACATCACGCCAGAATTTGTGCGTGACGAAGTGGCCGCCGGTCGCGCCATTATTCCTGCCAACATCAACCACCCGGAATCCGAGCCGATGATCATTGGCCGCAACTTCCTGGTGAAGGTCAATGCCAACATTGGTAACTCAGCGGTCACTTCGTCCATTGAAGAGGAGGTGGAAAAGCTGGTCTGGTCTACGCGCTGGGGCGCAGACACGGTAATGGATCTCTCTACCGGGCGTTATATCCACGAAACCCGCGAATGGGTGCTGCGTAACAGCCCGGTGCCGATTGGCACGGTGCCAATCTATCAGGCACTTGAGAAAGTGAATGGCATTGCGGAAAACCTCACCTGGGAAGCCTTCCGCGATACGTTGCTTGAGCAGGCTGAACAGGGCGTGGACTATTTCACCATTCACGCTGGTGTGCTGCTGCGCTACGTGCCAATGACGGCGAAGCGCCTGACCGGAATTGTCTCGCGTGGCGGTTCGATCATGGCGAAGTGGTGCCTGTCTCATCACCAGGAAAACTTCCTCTACGAACACTTCCGCGAGATCTGCGAAATCTGCGCCGCCTATGACGTATCCCTGTCGCTGGGCGACGGCCTGCGTCCGGGCTCCATCCGCGACGCCAACGACGAAGCACAGTTTGCCGAACTGCACACGCTGGGCGAGCTGACCAAAATCGCCTGGGAGTATGATGTGCAGGTGATGATTGAAGGTCCGGGACATGTGCCGATGCAGATGATCCGCCGCAACATGACCGAAGAGCTGGAGCACTGCCACGAAGCACCGTTCTACACGCTGGGCCCCTTGACGACCGACATCGCACCGGGTTACGACCACTTCACGTCGGGAATTGGTGCGGCGATGATCGGCTGGTTCGGCTGCGCAATGCTCTGCTACGTGACGCCAAAAGAGCACCTTGGGCTGCCTAACAAAGAGGACGTGAAGCAGGGTCTGATCACCTACAAGATTGCCGCCCACGCGGCGGATCTCGCCAAAGGTCATCCGGGCGCGCAAATCCGTGATAACGCCATGTCGAAAGCACGCTTTGAATTCCGTTGGGAAGATCAGTTCAACCTGGCGCTCGACCCGTTCACCGCCCGCGCCTATCACGACGAAACCCTGCCTCAGGAATCCGGCAAAGTGGCACACTTCTGCTCTATGTGTGGGCCAAAATTCTGCTCGATGAAAATCAGCCAGGAGGTGCGTGACTACGCCGCCGCGCAGACTATCGAGGTGGGTATGGCGGACATGTCAGAAACCTTCCGCGCCAAAGGCGGCGAAATCTACCTCAAAAAAGAGGAGGCATAATGTACCAGCCTGATTTCCCCCCTGTCCCCTTCCGCTTAGGGCTTTACCCGGTGGTGGATAGTGTAGCGTGGATCGCTCGCCTGCTGGAGGCAGGCGTTCGCACGATCCAGCTGCGCATCAAAGATAAACGCGATGACGAGGTAGAGGCCGATGTGGTCGCCGCCATTGAACTGGGGCGGCGCTATGATGCCCGCCTGTTTATCAACGACTATTGGCGGCTGGCGATCAAACACCAGGCCTACGGCGTGCATCTCGGTCAGGAAGATCTGGAGACAACCGACCTCAACGCCATCCGCAAAGCAGGCCTGCGCCTGGGCGTGTCGACGCACGATGATATGGAGATTGATATTGCGCTGGCAGCCCGCCCGTCCTATATCGCGCTCGGCCACGTTTTCCCGACACAAACTAAGCAGATGCCGTCTGCCCCGCAGGGTTTGACGCAACTGGCGAGTCACGTCGAACGCCTGGCGGATTATCCAACGGTCGCCATCGGTGGGATCAGCCTTGAGCGCGCCCCCGCCGTTCTGAAGACCGGCGTCGGCAGTATTGCTGTCGTCAGCGCCATCACCCAGGCGGCAGACTGGCAGGCCGCTACCGCACAGCTCTTACAGCTGGCAGGAGCTGGCGATGAATGACCAGGATTTTATGCGCTACAGCCGCCAGATCCTGCTTGAGGATATCGCCATTGACGGGCAGCAAAAGCTGCTCGCCAGCCGGGTTCTGATTGTCGGCCTGGGAGGATTAGGCGCACCCGCGGCGCTCTATCTGGCAGGCGCTGGCGTCGGCACGCTGGTGCTGGCCGACGACGACGAGGTGCACCTCAGCAATCTGCAGCGGCAAATTCTCTTTACCACCGGGGATATCAACCAGCCTAAAGCACAGATCACACAGCAGCGGTTGAACCTGCTAAACCCGGATATCGAACTGATTGCACTCCAGGAGCGGCTCAGCGGCGAAAGCCTGTTGCGTGAAGTCGCCCTGGCCGATGTGGTGCTGGACTGTACCGACAATATGGCCACGCGTCAGGCGATCAATACCGCCTGCGTGGCGCAGAACGTACCGCTCATTACCGCCAGTGCAGTCGGCTTCGGTGGGCAGATGATGGTCCTGACACCGCCGTGGGCGCGGGGATGCTATCGCTGCCTGTGGCCGGATGATGCGGAGCCAGAACGCAACTGCCGCACGGCGGGCATTCTCGGCCCCGTGGTGGGCGTGATGGGCACTCTGCAGGCGCTGGAGGCTATTAAGCTCCTCAGCGGTATGGAGACGGAACGTAATACGCTGCGCCTGTTTGATGCCCGCTCCGGTAGCTGGCGGCATCTGGCGCTTCACCGCGCCAGCCACTGCCCGGTATGCGGAGGGCACGATGCGCATTCTGTTTAACGATGAGCCAATGCAGTGCGACGAAAATCTCACCATCGCCGCGCTACTTGAGACGCTACGCCAGCTTAAACCGGGGACGGCACTGGCGCTCAATCAACAGATCCTGCCGCGCGAGCAGTGGGAGCACCAGCAGGTGAGCGAAGGCGATCAGATCCTGCTGTTTCAGGTTATTGCAGGGGGCTGAAATGTTACGTATTGCCGATAAAGTCTTTGATTCGCATTTGTTTACCGGAACCGGGAAATTCGCCTCGCCGCAGCTGATGGTGGATGCCATCCGTGAAAGCGGCAGCCAACTGGTAACGCTGGCACTGAAGCGCGTGGATCTGCGTCATCACAGCGATGCTATTCTGGCACCGCTGCTGGAAGCGGGCGTCATGCTGCTGCCAAACACCTCCGGTGCCAAAACCGCTGAAGAGGCAATTTTCGCCGCCCGACTGGCACGTGAAGCCCTCGGTACGCACTGGCTGAAGCTGGAAATTCACCCGGATGCTCGCTGGCTGCTGCCTGACCCAATCGAAACCCTGAAAGCCGCGGAAAAGCTGGTGCAACAAGGGTTTACCGTGCTGCCCTACTGCGGTGCCGACCCCGTCCTGTGTAAACGTCTGGAGGAAGTTGGCTGCGCGGCTGTCATGCCGCTGGGCGCACCTATTGGCTCTAATCAGGGGCTGGGGACCCGCGCGATGCTGGAAATTATCATCGAACAGGCCACCGTGCCGGTGGTGGTTGACGCTGGCATCGGCGTACCAAGCCATGCCGCCCAGGCACTGGAAATGGGTGCTGACGCGGTGCTGGTGAACACGGCGATTGCCGTCGCTGACGATCCGGTGATGATGGCGCGCGCCTTCCGCCTGGCGGTGGACGCAGGTTTACTGGCGCGGCAGTCTGGCCCCGGCTCGCGCAGTTTTCAGGCGCAGGCCACCAGCCCGCTGACCGGTTTTCTGGAGACACTCTCATGACCACATTTACCGATCGCTGGCGGCAGCTTAACTGGGACGATATTCGCCTGCGCATCAACGGCAAAACGCATGCTGACGTGGAACGGGCGTTAAATGCCCGTCATCCGTCCCGCGAAGACATGATGGCCCTGCTCTCCCCGGCGGCCAGCGCATACCTGGAACCGATGGCACAGCGCGCCCAGCGCCTCACACGCCAGCGCTTTGGCAACACGGTGAGCTTTTACGTCCCGCTCTATCTTTCAAACCTGTGCGCCAATGACTGTACCTACTGTGGCTTTTCCATGAGCAACCGCATCAAGCGCAAAACGCTGGACGAAAACGAAATCGCGCGCGAATGTGCAGCCATTCGGGAGATGGGCTTCGAGCATCTCCTGCTGGTAACGGGTGAGCATCAGGGCAAGGTCGGGATGGACTACTTCCGCCAGCACCTGCCCGCCATTCGCCGTGAATTTTCCTCGTTACAGATGGAAGTGCAGCCTCTGTCACAGGACGAATACGCAGAGCTAAAAACCCTCGGGCTCGATGGCGTTATGGTCTATCAGGAGACGTATCACGAGGCGACGTACGCCCGTCACCATCTGAAGGGTAATAAACAGGATTTCGTGTTTCGGCTGGAAACGCCGGACAGGCTGGGCCGGGCCGGTATCGACAAAATTGGTCTTGGTGCCCTGACAGGCTTGTCTGACAGCTGGCGAGTGGATTGCTATATGGTGGCAGAGCATCTGCTATGGCTGCAGCAACACTACTGGCAGAGCCGCTACTCGATCTCCTTTCCACGGTTGCGCCCGTGTACGGGGGGAATTGAACCTGCTTCGCTGATGGATGAAAGGCAACTGGTGCAAACCATCTGCGCGTTTCGTCTGTTCTCGCCAGAGGTCGAATTATCACTCTCAACGCGTGAATCACCCGCGTTCCGCGATCGGGTGATCCCGCTTGCGATAAACAACGTCAGCGCCTTTTCCAAAACACAACCAGGCGGCTACGCCGACAACCATCCGGAGCTGGAGCAGTTTGCCCCGCATGACGATCGACGCCCGGAAGCGGTTGCAGAAGCCCTGACAGCGCAAGGGCTACAACCCGTCTGGAAAGACTGGGATAGCTGGCTGGGAAGAGCCTCGCAATTACGCTGAAACACAATGTAAAGCAACGGAAAGGTTACGAAGCGGCTCTTAAGACATTAACCGGGTGATTGTCGGCTGACGCCCGGTTTTTTTATGCTAACAGGGTCAGCAACGGAAGCTGACCAGGGCGAAAAGTTTCTTCCTCGTTTCGCCCTGCCTTCACGCTTCAGGCCGGTTTCAACAGCCCTGGCGCTCTCCGATACAAAATTGTAACCGGTTTCAGTAAATTGCCGATTTCTTTGTGATGCCTGACACACAATCGCGGTAAAGCGGTTGTTGAAGCGGTCTGCACGGGATAATTATCAATAAACACATGTAGATCGAGGCTGACTATGAAGAACATCGTTTTATGCTGTGCAGCGGGAATGTCAACCAGCATGCTGGTTCAACGTATGAAAGATGCCGCGCAGAAAAAAGGGGTCGAAGTAACCATTAAAGCCGTTCCGGTCGCGGAGTTTAAAGACAACATCGCGACGGCCGACATCGTATTACTGGGGCCACAGGTTAAATACGAACAGGCAAAACTTCAGGCGCAGGCCGACCCGCTAGGCAAGAAAGTCGCGGTAATCGATATGATGGATTACGGCATGATGAAAGGTGATGCCGTACTGGAAAAAGCGCTCAAGCTGCTGGAGTCATAATGGAAGACTTAGAAACAACGATCATGGAACTGTTGGTCAACGCAGGTGCGGCGCGCAGTGCAGCCCTGACGGCGTTACAGATGGCGCGCAAAGGTGACTTTGACGAAGCTGAAAAAGCGATGGAAGAGTCGCGCGAATATGTGAAGCATGCGCATACGATTCAGACTCAACTCATCGGGCTTGATGAAGGAACCGGGAAGCTGCCGGTAAACCTGATTACCGTTCACTCTCAGGACCACCTGATGAACGCGATGGTTATTCAGGATCTGGCGGGCGATATGATTGAGCTTTATCGTCGTTTGCCGCTGATTAACTGAATAAATCCTGGTGGCGCTACGCTTACCAGGCCTACAAAACAGCATAAAAAAACCCGCCGAGGCGGGTTTTTTATTGTCGGGTGGCGCTACGCTTACCCGACCTACGAGGCACATGCCCGGTAATGTTTATTACCGGGCATCAACGATTACTCGTTGTCGGAACCGCCCAGACCTGCGTTCAGCAGTTCTGCCAGGCTCGCGGAGGCATCTTCAGCAGTTACCTGCGGTGCTGCTGGCAGTTCGCCCGCAGCACGACGACGCATACGATCCTGGTGGTACGCATAACCGGTACCCGCCGGGATCAGACGACCCACGATAACGTTCTCTTTCAGACCGCGCAGTTCATCACGTTTACCTGCAACAGCCGCTTCGGTCAGGACACGCGTGGTTTCCTGGAACGATGCTGCAGAGATGAAGGACTCGGTTGCCAGAGACGCTTTGGTGATACCCAGCAGGTCACGTGCGAAGGTCGCACTGACTTTGCCATTCGCCTCCAGCTCGCGGTTAGCGATCTTGACGCGTGAGTATTCAACCTGCTCGCCTTCCAGGAAGTCGGAGCTGCCCGCGTTTTCGATGGTTGCTTTACGCAGCATCTGACGAACGATAACTTCGATGTGTTTATCGTTAATCTTAACGCCCTGCAGACGGTATACGTCCTGTACTTCGTTAACGATGTAACGGGTAACAGCATGCACACCACGCAGACGCAGGATGTCGTGCGGCGCTTCTGGACCATCGGAAACCACGTCACCACGTTCTACACGTTCACCTTCGAACACGTTGAGCTGACGCCACTTAGGAATCATCTCTTCGTACGGCTCGCTGCCATCTACAGGCGTGATCACCAGACGGCGCTTACCTTTGGTCTCTTTACCGAAGGAGATGATACCGCTGATTTCAGCCAGGATTGCCGGCTCTTTCGGACGACGAGCTTCGAACAGGTCCGCAACGCGTGGCAGACCACCGGTGATGTCCTTGGTACCGCCGGATTCCTGAGGAATACGCGCCAGGGTGTCACCAGAGCTGATCTGTACGCCATCTTCCAGCTGTACAATCGCTTTACCCGGCAGGAAGTACTGCGCAGGCATATCAGTACCAGGGATCAGAACGTCGTTACCCTGAGCATCAACGATTTTCAGTGCAGGACGCAGATCTTTACCACCGGTAGTACGTTCAGCAGAATCCAGAACCACCAGAGAAGACAGACCGGTCAGCTCGTCGGTCTGACGAGTAATGGTCTGGCCGTCAATCATGTCAGTGAAGCGGATGAAACCACTTACTTCGGTGATAACCGGCATGGTGTGTGGGTCCCAGTTTGCAACGGTTTCACCGCCGGCAACCTGCTCGCCATCACCTTTCGCCATAACCGCACCGTAAGGCACTTTATAGCTCTCTTTAGTACGACCGAATTCGTCGATCAGCTTCAGCTCGGTGTTACGAGAGGTCACAACCAGCTTGCCTGCGGAGTTAACAACAGACTTCGCGTTGCTGAGCTTGATGCTACCTTTGTTTTTCACCTGGATGCTGGATTCAGCAGCCGCACGAGATGCCGCACCACCGATGTGGAACGTACGCATCGTCAGCTGTGTACCCGGCTCACCGATGGACTGTGCCGCGATAACGCCGATGGCTTCACCTTTGTTGATGATGTGGCCACGCGCCAGGTCACGACCGTAGCAGTGTGCACATACACCAAAGTCGGTGTCACAGGATACAACGGAACGCACTTTCACTGAGTCAACAGAGTTCGCTTCCAGCAGGTCACACCACTGTTCGTGCAGCAGGGTGTTGCGTGGAACCAGAATGTCTGCGGTGCCCGGCTTCAGAATGTCTTCCGCGGTCACACGACCCAGTACGCGATCGCGCAGCGGCTCTTTAACATCACCACCCTCGATAACCGGGGTCATGGTGATACCTTCGAGGGTGCCACAATCGTCTTCGGTGACGACCAGATCCTGCGCAACGTCAACCAGACGACGCGTCAGATAACCGGAGTTCGCCGTTTTCAGTGCGGTATCCGCCAGACCTTTACGCGCACCGTGCGTGGAGATGAAGTACTGGAGTACGTTCAGACCTTCACGGAAGTTCGCGGTGATTGGCGTTTCGATGATGGAGCCATCTGGCTTCGCCATCAGACCACGCATACCTGCCAGCTGACGAATCTGTGCTGCGGAACCACGCGCACCGGAGTCGGCCATCATGTAGATGCTGTTGAAGGAAACCTGCTGCTCTTCAACGCCGTCACGGTTAATCACGGTTTCGGTCTGCAGGTTATCCATCATCGCTTTGGATACACGATCGTTCGCCGCTGCCCAGATATCGATAACTTTGTTATAGCGTTCGCCTGCGGTTACCAGACCAGACTGGAACTGCTCCTGGATCTCAGCAACTTCAGCTTCCGCTTCAGAGATGATCTCGTGTTTCTTCTCCGGGATGACCATGTCATCGATACCAACAGATGCACCTGAACGCGCTGCATAAGCAAAGCCGGTGTACATTGTCTGGTCAGCGAAGATAACGGTCGGCTTCAGGCCCAGAATGCGGTAACAGGTGTTCAGCATTTTGGAGATAGCCTTCTTGCCCAGCGCCTGGTTGACGATGGAGAAAGGCAGACCTTTCGGTACGATCATCCACAGAATGGCACGGCCAACGGTCGTGTCTTTCAGGCTGGTTTTCGCAACGAATTCGCCGTTTTCATCTTTTTCGTATTCGGTGATACGCACTTTAACGCGCGCATGCAGAGAGGCCAGGCCAGCGCGGTAAATACGCTCAGCTTCTTTAGGGCCAGTCAGCACCATGCCTTCGCCTTTGGCGTTAACACAGTCACGGGTCATGTAGTACAGACCCAATACAACGTCCTGAGAAGGAACGATGATTGGTTCACCGTTCGCTGGAGACAGGATGTTGTTGGTAGACATCATCAGCGCACGCGCTTCGAGCTGGGCTTCCAGCGTCAGCGGTACGTGAACAGCCATCTGGTCACCATCGAAGTCGGCGTTATAGGCCGCACAAACCAGCGGGTGCAGCTGGATAGCTTTACCTTCGATCAGGACTGGCTCAAAGGCCTGGATACCCAAACGGTGCAGGGTTGGTGCACGGTTCAGCAGTACCGGGTGTTCGCGGATCACTTCGTCCAGGATATCCCAAACGACAGCTTCTTCACGCTCAACCATTTTCTTCGCGGCTTTGATGGTGGTGGCGAGGCCA
The DNA here is from genome assembly GCF_009176645.1 of Enterobacter oligotrophicus. Classification (NCBI taxonomy): domain Bacteria; kingdom Pseudomonadati; phylum Pseudomonadota; class Gammaproteobacteria; order Enterobacterales; family Enterobacteriaceae; genus Enterobacter; species Enterobacter oligotrophicus. The sequence continues at coordinate 2,723,352 of NZ_AP019007.1, read as the reverse complement.
CGCAGCTCCAGCTTGCCGTAGATGAACGGTTTGAACAGCTCCAGTGCCATTTTCTTCGGCAGACCGCACTGATGCAGACGCAGGTAAGGACCTACGGTGATTACAGAACGACCGGAGTAGTCAACACGCTTACCGAGCAGGTTCTGACGGAAACGACCCTGTTTACCTTTGATCATGTCGGCCAAAGATTTCAGAGGACGTTTGTTAGAACCGGTGATCGCACGACCGCGACGACCGTTATCCAGCAGGGCATCTACCGCTTCCTGCAGCATACGTTTTTCGTTGCGTACAATGATGTCCGGCGCTGCCAGATCCAGCAGACGTTTCAGACGGTTGTTACGGTTGATAACGCGACGATACAGATCGTTCAGATCGGACGTTGCGAAACGACCACCATCCAGCGGAACCAGCGGACGCAGGTCTGGCGGCAGAACCGGCAGAACGGTCAGGATCATCCACTCTGGTTTGTTACCAGACTGAACGAACGCTTCCAGCAGTTTGATACGCTTGGTCAGCTTTTTACGCTTGGTTTCGGAGTTGGTTTCGTTCAGCTCTTCACGCAGAGTTTCACACTCTTGCTCCAGATCCATGCTCTTCAGCAGGGCCTGGATAGCTTCTGCACCCATCTTCGCGTCGAATTCGTCACCGAACTCTTCCAGCGCGTCCAGATACTGTTCTTCGGTCAGAATCTGGTTACGTTCCAGGTTCGTCATACCGCCTTCGATCACAACATAAGATTCGAAGTACAGAACACGTTCGATATCGCGCAGCGGCATATCCAGCAGCAGACCGATACGGGACGGCAGAGATTTCAGGAACCAGATGTGAGCAGTCGGAGACGCCAGCTCGATGTGGCCCATACGCTCACGGCGTACTTTGGTTTGGGTCACTTCAACGCCGCACTTCTCACAGATCACACCGCGGTGTTTCAGGCGCTTGTACTTACCGCACAGGCACTCGTAGTCTTTTACTGGCCCGAAAATACGCGCACAGAAAAGGCCGTCACGCTCAGGTTTGAACGTACGGTAGTTGATGGTTTCCGGCTTTTTAACTTCACCAAAAGACCATGAACGGATCATGTCTGGCGAAGCCAGAGCAATCTTGATCGCATCAAACTCTTCGGTTTTAGTCTGCGCTTTCAGAAACTTTAATAAATCTTTCACGGATTTGCTCCCGTCGGAGTTAGCACAATCTGGTGTCGGGGGTTAACCCGACACCAGTGACCTGTTTGAGCGAGAATTACTCGTCTTCCAGTTCGATGTTGATACCCAGCGAACGAATCTCTTTCAACAGTACGTTGAAGGATTCTGGCATGCCCGGTTCCATCTGATGGTTGCCGTCCACGATGTTTTTATACATCTTGGTACGACCGTTGACGTCATCAGACTTAACGGTGAGCATTTCCTGCAGGGTGTATGCTGCGCCGTATGCTTCCAGCGCCCACACTTCCATCTCCCCGAAGCGCTGACCACCGAACTGAGCCTTACCACCCAGCGGCTGCTGAGTAACCAGGCTGTAAGAACCGGTAGAACGAGCGTGCATCTTGTCGTCGACCAGGTGGTTCAGTTTCAGCATGTACATGTAACCTACGGTTACCGGACGTTCGAACTGTTCACCGGTACGGCCGTCAAACAGCGTAATCTGACCAGACGTTGGCAGACCACCCAGTTGCAGCAGCTCTTTAATTTCAGCTTCTTTTGCACCGTCGAATACCGGCGTTGCAATTGGCATACCTTTGCGCAGGTTCTCTGCCAGACGCAGCACTTCTTCATCGCTGAAGGTGTTCAGGTCGACTTTCTGACGAACGTCGGTACCCAGATCGTAGGCACGCTGGATGAACTCGCGCAGTTTCGCGACTTCCTGCTGCTGTTTCAGCATGGCGTTAATCTTATCGCCGATACCTTTCGCAGCCATACCCAGGTGGGTTTCCAGAATCTGACCGATGTTCATACGAGACGGTACGCCCAGTGGGTTCAGTACGATATCTACCGGCGTACCGTTAGCATCGTGCGGCATATCTTCGATCGGGTTGATCTTAGAGATAACACCCTTGTTACCGTGACGACCTGCCATCTTATCACCAGGCTGGATCTGACGTTTAACAGCCAGATACACCTTAACAATCTTCAGCACGCCTGGTGCCAGATCGTCGCCCTGAGTGATTTTGCGGCGTTTCGCTTCGAGTTTTTTCTCGAACTCGTGTTTCAGTTCGTCATACTGCTCAGCCAGCTGTTCCAGCTGATTTTGTTTCTCTTCGTCGGTCAGGCCCAGTTCCAGCCAGCGATCGCGTGGCAGTTTGTCGAGCTTCTCAGCTTCAACGCCACCGGCAACCAGCACCGCATAGATACGGCTGAACAGACCCGCTTCGAGGATCTGCAGTTCTTCAGACAGGTCTTTCTTCGCCTGTTTGAGCTGCATCTCTTCGATTTCCAGCGCACGTTTATCTTTCTCAACGCCGTCACGGGTGAAGACCTGAACGTCGATAACCGTACCGGAAACACCGTTTGGTACGCGCAGAGAAGAGTCTTTAACGTCAGACGCTTTCTCACCGAAGATTGCACGCAGCAGCTTCTCTTCTGGCGTCAGCTGGGTTTCACCTTTCGGCGTTACCTTACCAACCAGAATGTCACCGCCGGTCACTTCCGCACCGATGTAAACAATACCGGATTCATCCAGTTTGGAGAGCGCAGCTTCACCCACGTTAGGGATGTCGGCAGTGATCTCTTCTGGCCCCAGCTTGGTGTCACGGGACACGCATGCCAGTTCCTGAATGTGGATGGTAGTGAAACGATCTTCCTGAACCACACGCTCGGAGACGAGGATGGAGTCTTCGAAGTTGTAACCGTTCCACGGCATGAACGCTACGCGCATGTTCTGACCGAGCGCCAGTTCACCGAGGTCGGTGGACGGACCGTCTGCCAGCACGTCGCCGCGCTCAACTGGCTCACCCAGAGATACACAAGGCATCTGGTTGATACAGGTGTTCTGGTTAGAACGGGTGTATTTGGTCAGGTTGTAGATGTCGATACCCGCTTCGCCCGGATACATCTCGTCTTCGTTAACTTTAATAACGATACGGGATGCGTCGACGTACTGAACGGTACCGCCACGCTTAGCCACTGCAGTAACACCGGAGTCAACGGCAACAGCACGTTCCATACCGGTACCAACCAGCGGCTTATCAGCACGCAGAGTTGGAACGGCCTGACGTTGCATGTTCGCACCCATCAATGCACGGTTGGCGTCATCGTGTTCCAGGAACGGGATCAGGGACGCACCGACGGAAACCACCTGCTGAGTGGATACGTCCATGTAGTCAACCTGGTCGCGGCTGAACAAGCTGGATTCGCCTTTGCTACGGCAGGTAACCAGATCTTCTACAAAGTGGCCTTCGTCATCCAGGTTGGAGTTCGCCTGAGCGATAACGTAGTTGCCTTCTTCGATAGCAGACAGGTAGTGAATTTCGTCGGTTACAACACCGTCAGTCACTTTACGGTACGGGGTCTCAAGGAAACCGTATTCGTTCGTCTGTGCGTACACGGACAGGGAGTTGATCAGACCGATGTTCGGACCTTCAGGCGTTTCGATTGGACATACGCGACCGTAGTGGGTCGGGTGTACGTCTCGAACTTCAAAGCCTGCGCGTTCACGGGTCAGACCGCCTGGGCCGAGTGCAGAGATACGACGTTTGTGCGTAATCTCAGACAGCGGGTTGTTCTGGTCCATGAACTGAGACAGCTGGCTGGAACCGAAGAACTCTTTCACTGCTGCAGAAATCGGCTTGGCGTTGATCATATCCTGAGGCATCAGGGTATCCAGATCGCCCAGAGACAGACGCTCTTTCACCGCACGCTCTACACGCACCAGGCCAACGCGGAACTGGTTTTCCGCCATTTCGCCTACGGAACGGATACGACGGTTGCCGAGGTGGTCGATATCGTCCACTTCGCCTTTACCGTTACGGATATCGATGAGCTTCTTCATCACTTCGATGATGTCGTCTTTGCTCAGGATACCGGAACCTTCGATTTCGTCGCGCAGCAGAGAACGGTTGAACTTCATACGACCCACAGCGGACAGATCGTAGCGGTCTTCGGAGAAGAACAGGTTCTCGAACAGGCTTTCAGCCGCTTCGCGAGTTGGTGGCTCACCAGGACGCATCATGCGGTAGATTTCAACCAGCGCACTCAGACGATCGGTCGTTGGGTCGACGCGAATAGTCTCAGAGATATAAGGACCGTGGTCCAGATCGTTGGTGAACAGCGTTTCGATACGTTTGTGGCCAGACTGGCTCAGCTTAGCCAGCAGATCCAGGCTCAGCTCCATGTTAGCCGGACAGATCAGCTCGCCAGTTGATTCATCAACGTAATCTTTCGCGGCTACTTTTCCTGCAATGTATTCAACCGGAACTTCGATGTGTTTGATATCATCTTTTTCCAGTTGGCGGATGTGGCGCGCGGTGATACGGCGACCTTTTTCCACATACACTTTGCCGTCGGCTTCGATGTCGAACGACGCGGTCTCACCACGCAGACGTTCCGGCACCAGCTCCATCTGCAGCTTGTTGTCGCGGATTTCAAAGATCACTTTCTCAAAGAACAGGTCCAGGATCTGCTCAGTGGTATATTGCAGCGCACGCAGAATGATGGTTGCAGGCAGCTTACGACGACGGTCGATACGGACAAACAGGTTGTCTTTCGGATCGAACTCAAAGTCCAGCCAGGAACCACGGTAAGGAATGATGCGTGCGTTATACAGTACTTTACCGGAAGAGTGCGTTTTACCTTTATCGCTGTCGAAGAAGACACCAGGGCTACGATGCAACTGGGAAACGATAACACGCTCAGTACCGTTGATAACGAAAGTACCGTTGTCTGTCATGAGTGGAATTTCACCCATGTAGACTTCTTGTTCTTTAATGTCTTTAACGGTGCCTTCCGGCGCTTCGCGCTCGTAGATCACCAGACGCAGTTTTACGCGCAGCGGTGCGGAATAGGTCACGCCACGGATCTGACATTCCTGAACGTCAAACACCGGTTCGCCAAGGCGGTAGCTGACGTACTGCAGCTCGGAGTTACCGCTGTAGCTCTGAATCGGGAACACGGAACGGAAGGCTGCTTCCAGGCCGTACTGCCCTTCAGGATCTTGCTCGATAAACTTCTGGAACGAGTCAAGCTGGATAGAAAGGAGATATGGAATGTCCAGAACTTGTGGACGTTTACCAAAATCCTTACGAATACGTTTTTTCTCGGTATAGGAGTAAACCATAGGGTTCCTCAGCTCGCTGACAAGTCGACCCATCTGTCCGACGAAGGGACAGTTTGTGCAACACCATTTTGTGGACCGGAAAATTGAATACTTTCCGCAATACCTGTTGCTATCACGCTTAAACCATTTCATTGCGATTTACACAGAGCGAGCACCCTGTCGCAGTATATTAAGTCGTCGATAGAAACAAGCATTGTCAGGACAATCAGCAGTCAAACAGTGTGAAATGCTACTGATGCCTTACAGCGCAAAAAGGCTGGTGACTAAAAAGTCACCAGCCATCAGCCTGATTACTCAGGCTGCAACCAGAAAAGTTGGCTTATTTAACTTCAACTTCAGCGCCAGCTTCTTCCAGAGATTTTTTCAGTGCTTCTGCGTCGTCTTTGCTCACGCCTTCTTTCAGCGCAGCTGGAGCAGATTCTACCAGGTCTTTAGCTTCTTTCAGACCCAGGCCAGTTGCGCCACGTACTGCTTTGATAACAGCAACTTTGTTCGCGCCAGCAGCTTTCAGAATTACGTCGAATTCAGTTTTTTCTTCAGCAGCTTCAGCCGGGCCCGCAGCTACAGCTACAGCAGCAGCAGCAGAAACACCGAATTTTTCTTCCATTGCAGAAACCAGCTCTACAACGTCCATTACGGACATAGCTGCTACTGCTTCAATGATTTGATCTTTAGTGATAGACATTTAAATTGTTCCTGAAAATCAGAATAAGTTTATACGTAAGCAAATGCTTTATAAAGATAACTGCGATTAAGCAGCTTCTTTTGCATCGCGTACAGCAGCCAGAGTGCGAACCAGTTTGCCAGCCGCAGCTTCTTTCATGGTTGCCATCAGGCGTGCAATTGCTTCTTCGTAGGTCGGCAGGGTTGCCAGGCGATCGATTTGCGATGCCGGGATCAACTCACCTTCAAAGGCTGCAGCTTTGACCTCAAATTTTGCATTCGCTTTCGCGAACTCTTTGAACAGACGAGCAGCAGCGCCCGGATGTTCCATAGAGTATGCAATCAGGGTCGGACCAACAAACGTGTCTTTCAGGCACTCGAACTGAGTACCTTCAACTACGCGGCGCAGCAGGGTGTTACGAACAACACGCATGTATACGCCAGCTTCACGACCTGCTTTACGCAGTTCAGTCATTTTGTCTACAGTAACGCCACGGGAATCCGCAACTACTGCAGACAGCGCGCCTTTGGCTACTTCGCTGACTTCAGCAACAATCGCTTGTTTGTCTTGAAGATTTAAAGCCATTAGCTTTGCTCCTGGATGTTTGCCGGAACTCATGTTCCGGAACTCACTTCACTCAACCCAACGGGAAGAGCGTCTTAATACGGTGAGCAGAAACAAGCCAGAGTATTAAAAATAATCTTAGCGTTCTGTCACCGTCTACGCAGGGGATTAAGTCTCTTGCGAAACACCTGCGGTCTTCGACGGAGGCCTGGATAGGCCAGGCTCCAACGAACAAATCTTTTAGCCGCTAACTTTCGTTAGCAAACGTGGGGGTAAGATTGTAGACAAAATCACCGCCCACGTAAAGGCATTAGTTTGCAGCAGCGCTCAGGCCAGCCTGGTCAACTGCAACACCTGCACCCATGGTGGTGGAGATGCTAACTTTCTTGATGTACACGCCTTTCGCCTGAGTTGGTTTTGCTTTTTTCAGCGCAACCAGCAGAGCTTCCAGGTTTTCTTTCAGTTTGTCAGCGTCAAAGTCCACTTTACCGATGGTGGTGTGGATGATGCCGTTTTTGTCGTTACGATAACGAACCTGACCTGCTTTAGCGTTCTTAACCGCTTCAGCAACGTTAGGGGTTACAGTACCGACTTTCGGGTTTGGCATCAGGCCGCGTGGACCCAGAACCTGGCCCAGCTGGCCAACAACGCGCATTGCATCTGGAGAAGCAATAACAACGTCAAAGTTCATTTCGCCTTTCTTGATCTGATCAGCCAGATCTTCCATACCTACCAGTTCAGCGCCGGCAGCTTTAGCAGCTTCAGCGTTTGCACCCTGAGCAAATACAGCTACGCGAACGGAACGGCCAGTACCGTGTGGCAGTACAGTCGCGCCACGAACGTTCTGATCGGATTTACGAGCGTCGATGCCCAGGTTAACGGCAACGTCAACGCTTTCAACGAACTTAGCAGTTGCCAGTTCTTTCAGCAGAGCGATAGCTTCGTTGATGTCGTACTGTTTGGTCGCATCAACTTTGTCACGGATCACGGACATGCGCTTGGTCAGTTTAGCCATTTCTTAGTCCTCCACTACCAGGCCCATGGAACGTGCAGTACCTTCGATGGAGCGAGTCATCGCTTCAATGTCGGCACCAGTCATGTCGGCAGCTTTGGTCTGCGCGATTTCCTGCAGCTGAGCGCGGGAAATTTTACCCACTTTGTCTTTGTTCGGCTTACCGGAACCAGACTTGATACCCGCCGCTTTCTTCAGCAGAACAGCTGCTGGAGGGGTTTTGGTAACGAAAGTGAAAGAACGGTCAGCGTAAACAGTGATTACGACTGGGATTGGCAGACCTTTTTCCAGGGATTCAGTTTTTGCGTTGAACGCTTTACAGAATTCCATGATGTTCACACCCTGCTGACCCAGAGCTGGACCAACTGGTGGACTTGGGTTCGCCATACCAGCTGCAACCTGCAGCTTGACGTAGGCTTGTACTTTCTTAGCCATTCTAAAATCCTCTGATTGGGTAATAGCGCCTCAGGGAGGCTCCCCGTGAATAAAAATCGTTTTACGGGCCGTAACCCATAAAAACAAAAGGCGCGAAATTGTATTCCAATCTCGCGCCTTGTGCAACGATTAAATCGTCGCTTTTTTGATCGCTGCTTAGGCTTTTTCGACCTGGGCAAAGTCCAGTTCTACCGGGGTCGCACGACCGAAGATAGAAACGGAAACTTTCAGGCGGGACTTCTCGTAGTCCACTTCTTCAACCACGCCGTTAAAGTCAGCAAACGGACCGTCATTAACACGAACCATTTCACCCGGTTCAAACAGCGTTTTCGGACGCGGCTTATCACCCACCTGCTGCAGGCGGTTCATGATCGCATCGACTTCTTTGTCGCTGATTGGTGCCGGACGGTCAGACGTGCCGCCGATAAAGCCCATTACGCGCGGTACGCTGCGCACCAGGTGCCAGCTCGCGTCGTTCATCACCATCTGAACCAGCACGTAACCTGGGAAGAATTTGCGCTCGCTTTTGCGACGCTGGCCGCCACGGATCTCAACCACTTCTTCGGTCGGAACCATAACTTCGCCAAATAACTCTTCCATGTTGTGTAATTTGATATGCTCACGCAGCGACGTAGCTACGCGGCCTTCAAAACCGGAAAACGCCTGAACGACGTACCAGCGCTTTTTAGGGGCTTCAGACATCTCAGAACCTCAGGCCAGTGATAAAGGATACCAGGCGAACCAGAATACCATCCAGTCCCCACAGGATCAGTGACATTACAGCGGTTACCGCCGCTACGATCAGCGTGGTGTGCAATGTTTCCTGGCGAGTCGGCCAAATGACCTTGCGGACTTCGGTACGCGCTTCGCGAGCGAAAGCGACAGTCGCTTTGCCTTTTGTCGTCAACAGCGCGACACCACCCGCTGCAGCAATCAGAATTACCACTGCAAGCGCGCGTAGCGGCAGCATCATGTCACGATAAAGATAGTTGCCGACAATCGCTACGATCAGCAGCACGGCTACAACTACCCATTTCATCGCTTCCAGGCCGCGCCCGCTCCCTTGAGCTTCGGTATTCGCACTCATAAACCAACCTGTCAGAAGTATTCTACAAACATTTTCACCCCGCGATTGCGAGGCAAACCAAATCGAAACGCTTAATCGCTTTTCGGATTATACGCTCTCTGCAGAGCCTGTCTCAGCAATGATTATGACAAAAATAATCACTGATGAGCCAGGTTCTGATGTGAAAGCGTGCAAAAAGGGCATCAAATGATGCCCTTTTATTGCGCATTGCGTCAAATGTTATCAGCGATTAGCCGAGAACTTTAGCAACAACGCCCGCGCCAACGGTACGGCCGCCTTCACGGATTGCGAAACGCAGACCGTCGTCCATCGCGATTGGGTGGATCAGAGTCACAACCATCTTGATGTTGTCGCCTGGCATTACCATCTCTACGCCTTCTGGCAGTTCGATGGTACCGGTCACGTCAGTTGTACGGAAGTAGAACTGTGGACGGTAGCCTTTGAAGAACGGAGTATGACGGCCGCCTTCGTCTTTGGACAGGATGTACACTTCAGATTCGAACTTGGTGTGTGGCTTGATTGAGCCTGGCTTCGCCAGTACCTGACCACGTTCGATTTCTTCACGTTTGATACCACGCAGCAGAACACCAACGTTCTCACCGGCACGGCCTTCGTCCAGCAGTTTGCGGAACATTTCAACGCCAGTACAGGTAGACTTCGCAGTCTCTTTAATACCAACGATTTCAACTTCTTCGCCAACTTTGATGATACCGCGCTCTACACGACCGGTAACAACGGTACCACGACCGGAGATGGAGAATACGTCTTCGATTGGCAGCAGGAATGGCTTGTCAATCGCACGCTCTGGTTCCGGGATGTAAGAATCCAGGTAGCCAGCCAGTTCGATGATTTTCGCTTCCCACTCTGCGTCGCCTTCCAGCGCTTTCAGTGCAGAACCACGAACGATTGGGGTGTCGTCGCCTGGGAAATCGTACTGAGACAGCAGTTCACGAACTTCCATCTCTACCAGTTCCAGCAGCTCTTCGTCATCAACCATGTCGCATTTGTTCAGGAACACGATGATGTAAGGAACGCCTACCTGACGACCCAGCAGGATGTGCTCACGAGTCTGAGGCATTGGGCCGTCAGTCGCAGCAACAACCAGGATCGCGCCGTCCATCTGCGCAGCACCGGTGATCATGTTTTTAACATAGTCGGCGTGGCCTGGGCAGTCTACGTGTGCGTAGTGGCGAGTCGGGGTGTCATATTCAACGTGAGAGGTGTTGATGGTGATACCACGAGCTTTTTCTTCTGGCGCGTTATCGATCTGGTCGAATGCACGAGCGGAACCACCGTAGGTTTTTGCCAGAACGGTAGTGATTGCAGCGGTCAGCGTTGTTTTACCATGGTCAACGTGGCCGATAGTACCGACGTTAACGTGCGGTTTTGTACGTTCAAACTTTTCTTTAGACATCGATTGTCCCTCTAAGACACGGATAAATCGGTGATATCACCACATCAACCAGGCGAAATGCCTGAACTGTTGAATACATTTACATTGAAACAGAGAGAAACGGGAGGGAGAAGTGAAGTGGTGCTGATACCCAGAGTCGAACTGGGGACCTCACCCTTACCAAGGGTGCGCTCTACCAACTGAGCCATATCAGCACGTATTGGAGCGGGCAGCGGGAATCGAACCCGCATCATCAGCTTGGAAGGCTGAGGTAATAGCCATTATACGATGCCCGCATCCTGAAACTCGGCTACCCAGTTCTTTCTGTAACAAAAAAAGAGATTTCTCTCTTTTTAAGTTCGAGCTGGTCGATTTTTTTAACCAGCTCCGGCGGCGCTTACGCTGCCAGAAAGTGGTGGTGGGGGAAGGATTCGAACCTTCGAAGTCTGTGACGGCAGATTTACAGTCTGCTCCCTTTGGCCGCTCGGGAACCCCACCGGACTTGATGGTGCCGACTACCGGAATCGAACTGGTGACCTACTGATTACAAGTCAGTTGCTCTACCTACTGAGCTAAGTCGGCATCAAGTAGCGCGCATTCTATGGAGACATGCGCGGTCATGCAACTAAAAAATTGCATAAAACGTTCTTTCGCTCACATTTTATGCGAAAGGAGTGCTGAACGCTGTAAATTCACTCATCTGCGGTCAAATATTCAGCATGAAAGTCCGATTTACACCGTATATACCGTAGCGTGATGACTCACGCGTAAAGCATCGCTTTCCCATATTTTTTCTTATTATTCCTGTCATCTGGTGTTAACCTCCTGCCCATTGTCCAAAATTAACTATGTGATGAGCCATGACCCGGCTGTATTGTGCTGGCTCACAGAAGCATGCTTATGAGCAAAAAAGAGCAAACGTTAATGACACCTTATCTTCAGTTTAACCGCAGCCAGTGGGCTGCCCTGCGTGACTCCGTCCCTATGACGCTGACGGAAGGTGAAATCGCGCGGTTGAAAGGGATAAATGAAGATTTGTCGCTGGAAGAGGTAGCAGAGATTTACTTACCGCTATCTCGCTTGCTTAACTTCTATATTAGCTCCAACCTGCGCCGCCAGGCGGTACTGGAGCAATTCCTCGGCACTAACGGCCAACGTATTCCTTATATCATCAGCATTGCGGGCAGCGTGGCGGTGGGCAAAAGCACCACAGCACGCGTATTGCAGGCATTGCTGAGCCGCTGGCCCGAGCACCGCAGCGTGGAGCTGATCACCACCGACGGCTTTTTGCATCCGAACGAAGTATTAAAAGAACGCGGTCTGATGAAGAAGAAGGGCTTCCCGCTCTCCTATGATATGCACCGCCTGGTGAAATTCGTCTCTGACCTGAAATCGGGTGCGCCTAACGTCACCGCGCCAGTTTATTCACACCTGATTTACGACCGCATCCCGGACGGCGACAAAACGGTTGTGCAGCCGGACATCCTGATTCTGGAAGGGTTAAACGTCCTGCAAAGCGGAATGGATTATCCTCACGACCCACATCACGTGTTTGTTTCCGACTTCGTCGATTTCTCTATATATGTTGATGCACCGGAAGATTTGCTGCAGAGCTGGTATATCAACCGCTTCCTGAAGTTCCGCGAAGGGGCCTTCACCGATCCTGACTCTTACTTCCACAACTACGCTCAGCTCTCTGAAGAAGAGGCAATCAACGTGGCAACAGGTCTGTGGAATGAGATCAACTACGTGAACCTGAAAGAGAACATTCTGCCGACGCGCGAGCGCGCGAGCCTGATCCTCACCAAGAGTGAAAAACACGCTGTCGACCAGATTCGTTTGCGGAAATAACGGAGCAGACATAAAAAACCGGCTTAACGCCGGTTTTTTTGTTTATGCATGCGGCTTCTCGCCGTTTTCATCCTGATCGACCGCGAAGCAGGCCACCAGTTGCCCACCGTAATCCTTCAGCTGTGGCTGTAGCTGTGTACATGGACCAAAGCGACGACGGCAGCGGGCGTTGAACGCACAGCCCGGAGGCGGATTTAACGGGCTTGGCAGTTCACCGGTCAGCTTAATGCGCTCACGTCGATCGTCCGGATTCAGGCGCGGAGTTGCTGACAGCAGTGCCTGGGTATACGGATGGCGAGGGTTATTAAAGATCTGGTCCTTCGTCCCCTTCTCCACACAGCGCCCCAGATACATCACCATGACTTCATCGGCAATGTGCTCCACCACGGACAAGTCGTGCGAAATAAACACATACGACAGCCCCAGTTCCTGCTGCAGATCCATCATCAGGTTCAGCACCTGCGCACGCACGGAAACGTCGAGCGCCGAAACCGGTTCATCGGCAATCACCACGTCCGGGTCAAGCATCAGACCACGGGCGATGGCGATACGCTGACGCTGACCGCCGGAGAACATATGCGGGTAGCGATCGTAATGCTCGGTTTTCAGGCCGACTTTCGCCATCATCGCCAGCGCTTTTTCACGACGCTGTTCTTTGCTGAGATTACTGTTAATCAGCAGCGGCTCTTCCAGAATCTGCCCCACTTTTTTACGCGGGTTCAGGGAACCGTACGGGTTCTGGAACACAATCTGGATTTTCTGGCGACGCAGTTTCTGCGCCTGTGGATCGTGCTTGAGCAGATCCTGCCCCTGATAATAAAGCTCACCGCCCGTCGGAACTTCAATCATCGTCAGCAGACGTCCCAGCGTAGACTTCCCACAGCCAGATTCTCCCACCACTGCCAGCGTTTTACCGCGTTCGAGCGTAAAGGAGACGCCATCCAGCGCTTTGACCAGGCGCTCAGGGGCAAACAACCCCTTCTTCACCGGGTAGTGTTTTTTCAGGTCGATGGCCTGCAACAGCAGTTGTTGCGTGGCGGCCTGTTGCGTACTCATAGTGTTGGCCTCCCGGCATCATCGAGTGGGTAATGGCATTTCGACTGGCGGCCGTCTGCCAGCAGGTTAAGCTCTGGCTCTTCCGCACGGCATTTATCCGTCGCATACGGGCAGCGCGGGTTAAGCAGACAGCCCTGCGGGCGGTCATATTTACCCGGTACGACACCCGGCAGCGACGCCAGGCGCGCTTTATCCTGGGCGAACTCCGGCAGTGCGCGCAAAAGCGCCTGCGTATACGGATGACGCGGCGCGCGGAAGATATCGTGCGAACTGCCGGTCTCCACCACCTGCCCTGCATACATCACGATGATTTTATGTGCCGCTTCAGCCACCAGCGCCAGGTCGTGCGTAATCAGCACCAGCGCCATGTTCTCTTTCTGCTGCAGTTCCAGCAGTAACTCAATGATTTGCGCCTGGATAGTTACGTCCAGCGCCGTCGTCGGTTCATCCGCAATCAGCAGCTTTGGTCGACAGGCAATTGCCATCGCGATCATCACGCGCTGGCTCATCCCGCCTGACAACTGGTGCGGGTAAACGTCCAGACGCGAGGCCGGGTCAGGAATCCCCACCTGCGTCAGCAGATCGATAGCGCGCTGACGACGGGTTTTCTTGTTGCCGCCCTGGTGCACCTTAATCGCTTCCATAATCTGGAAGCCGACGGTGTAGCACGGGTTCAGGCTGGTCATCGGGTCCTGGAAGATCATCGCCACTTCCGCGCCCACCAGCTGGCGGCGCTGTTTTTCGGAAATGCGCTTCAGATCCTGCCCGTTAAATTCCAGGCTTTCCGCCATCACGCGGCCTGGATAATCAATCAGCCCCATAATCGCCAGAGAACTGACAGACTTACCGGAACCCGACTCCCCGACGATACCGACCACTTCACCCTGATTTACGCTGTAACTAATGCGGTCCACGGCGCGAAACGGTGTGCCTTCATCGCCGAAGTGCACCGATAATTTATCTACATTTAATAACGCCATCTCGTGCCTCTTACTGCTTCAGTTTGGGATCAAGTGCATCACGCAGACCATCACCCATCAGGTTAAATGCCAGCACCGTCAGTAGAATCGCCAGACCAGGGAAGGTGACGACCCACCAGGCGCTTTGCGCGAACTGCAACACGTCGGAGAGCATGGTGCCCCACTCCGGTGTCGGCGGCTGCGCACCCATGCCAAGGAAGCCAAGAGCGGCCATATCGAGAATGGCGTTAGAGAAACCGAGCGACGCCTGAACAATCAGCGGCGCAAGGCAGTTAGGGAAAATGTTAACAAACATCTGACGCATCGCCCCGGCACCCGCCACGCGGGAAGCGGTAACGTAATCGCGGTTCACTTCCACCAGCACAGCGGCACGCGTTAAGCGCACGTAGTGAGGCAGTGCCACAAAGGTCAGCGCTAATGCCGCGTTACCGATCGACGGGCCGAAGATGGCCACCAGCACCAGTGCCAGAAGCAGGCTCGGCAGCGCCAGCATGATGTCGACAATACGCATGATGATGTTATCAACGATACCGCCGAAGTAGCCTGCCACCAGGCCGAGTACGATACCCATCACCAGCGACAACACCACCACCAGGCAGCCGACCAGCAGCGACAGACGCGCGCCGTACATCAGACGCGACAGCACATCGCGGCCCACATCGTCCGTCCCCAGCAGGTGCGTCAGGCTACCGCCATCCTGCCAGGCAGGGGGCGCGAGCAGCGCATCGCGGAACTGATCTGCCGGGTTATACGGTGCCAGAAAGTTCGCAAACACCGCAATCAGGATCATGATGGAAACATACACCAGCCCTACTACCGCGCCTTTGTTACGCTTGAAGTAGTGCCAGAACTCCTGCAGCGGCGTCATAGGGACCGGTGCAGCGACCACTTTATTTTCAGAAACGTGTGACATGATGGCCCCTTACTTCTTATGACGAATACGCGGGTTCACCACGCCGTACAGCAAATCGACCAGCAGGTTGACGAGGATAATCATCGTCGCCACCAGCAGTACCCCGCCCTGCACCACCGGATAGTCACGGCGTTGCAGTGCATCAATCAGCCAGCGCCCCAGGCCCGGCCAGGAGAAGATGGTCTCGGTCAGAATCGCCCCCGCCAGCAGTGTCCCCACCTGCAGGCCGATAACGGTCACCACCGGCAGCATCGCGTTACGCAAAGCGTGAACGATGATGACGCGCATGCGGGTTAACCCTTTGGCGCGCGCGGTACGGATGTAATCTTCACCCAGCACTTCCAGCATGGAAGAACGGGTCATACGCACGATAACCGCCAGAGGAATGGTGCCCAGCACCATCGCAGGCAGGATCATGTGCGCGACGGCATCAATAAAGTTGCCCTCTTCGCCCCAGATGGCCGTGTCGATCAGCATAAAGCCGGTTAACGGATTGGTATCATCAAGGAAGACCATATCGCTGACGCGCCCGGAGACCGGCGTCAGATTCCACTGCACCGACACCAGCATGATCAGCATCATGCCCCACCAGAAGATAGGCATGGAGTAACCGGTCAGCGCCAGGCCAACGGCCGTGTGGTCGAAAATAGAACCGCGCTTAACGGCGGCCAGTACGCCAACGGGAATACCCACCGCGGTCGCAAAAATCATGGCGCAGATGCCCAGTTCCAGCGTCGCTTTAAAACGCGGCACGAACTCGTCCCACACCGGAAGACGGCTTTTCAGTGAAAGCCCTAAGTCGCCGTGCATAACGCCCCAAATATAATGGAGGTACTGCTGCCACATCGGCTTATCCAGGCCGAGTTCAGCCAGCAGTTGCGCATGGCGTTCAGGGGAGATACCACGCTCGCCCGCCATAATCATTACCGGGTCGCCGGGGATCATATGGACGAAGGCAAAAGTGAGAAGGGTGATACCGATAAACGTGGGGATGACAAGTCCCAGACGTCGGAGGATGAACTGCAACATAACCCGGATTCTCTCTGATGACGCACGACAATGGCGTGACGTCTGTATTGCTCACAAATCTTATTCCCTCCCCTTTCAGAGAGGGAATAAAGCACTGCTGCCGGGTGGCGCTACGCTTACCCGGCCTACATACCGTAGGCCAGTGCAAGCGCAGCGCCGCCTGGCGTTGCTTTTAATTATTCAACCGATACGTTTTCGAAGTGGTGTTTGCCCAGCGGATCAACCACGTAGCCTTTCACTTCTTTGCGCACTGGTTCGTACACGGTGGAGTGAGCAACAATCAGCGCCGGAGCCTGATCGTGCATAACAACCTGAGCCTGCTTGTACAGTTCAATACGTTTGTTGTGATCGTCGGTCGCACGCGCCGGCTGGATCAGGTCTTCAAACGGCTTGTAGCACCAGCGAGAGTAGTTGGAACCGTCTTTCGCAGCCGCACAGCTGAACAGCGTTGCGAAGAAGTTGTCCGGGTCCCCGTTGTCGCCGGTCCAGCCCATCATCACCGCCTGGTGTTCACCCGCTTTGGCGCGTTTCAGATATTCGCCCCACTCGTAGGTCACGATCTTGGCCTGAACGCCAATCTTCGCCCAGTCAGCCTGAACCATTTCCGCCATGCGGCGTGCGTTCGGGTTGTACGGACGCTGTACTGGCATCGCCCACAGCTCAACGGTAAAGCCTTTGTCCTGGCCTGCTTCTTTCAGCAGCGCTTTCGCTTTCTCAGGATCGTAGGTGTAGTCTTTAACGTCGTCGTTATAGCCCCACATGGTTGGTGGGATCAGGTTCTTAGCAGCGATGCCTGCACCCTGGTAAACCGCTTTGATGATCGCGTCTTTGTTCACCGCATAAGTCAGCGCCTGACGCACTTTCACGTCATCAAACGGTTTCTTCTCGGTGTTGAAGGAGAGGTAGCCCACGTTCAGGCCCGCCTGCTCCAGCAGGTTGATGTTCTTATCCTGCTTCATACGCGCGATGTCAGCCGGGTTCGGGTATGGCATAACCTGGCATTCGTTTTTCTGCAGTTTTGCGTAACGTACTGATGCGTCAGGTGTGATAGAGAATACCAGACGGTCGATCTGCGGCTTGGTGCCCCAGAAACCGTCAAATGCTTTGTACAGAATGCGGGAATCTTTCTGGTATTGCAGCAGCTGGAACGGGCCAGTCCCGATTGGGTTCAGGTCCACTTTTTCCGGCGTGCCCGCTTTCAGCATGTTATCCGCATACTCTTTAGAGAGAATAGAAGCGAAGTCCATGGCCAGGTCAGCCAGGAATGGCGCTTCCGGGCGCGTCAGCACGAACTGAACGGTTTTATCGTCCACTTTTTTCACTTCGGAGATCAGGTCCGGCAGACCCATCCCTTCGAAGTATTCATAGCTGCCGCCAGACACTTTGTGGTACGGGTTTTGCGCGTTTTTCTGACGATCGAAGGAGAACACCACGTCGTCGGCGTTAAAGTCACGCGTAGGTTTAAATTCTTTGCTGTCCTGCCACTTCACGCCCTGGCGCAGGTGGAAGGTATAGGTTTTACCGTCTTCGCTGACCTCCCATTTCTCCGCCAGACCCGGAATCACTTCCGTAGTACCGATTTTGAATTCAACCAGACGGTTATAAATAGGTACAGAGCTTGCGTCGTACGTTGTACCAGAGGTAAAGAGCTGTGGGTTAAAGCCTTCCGGCGAGCCTTCAGAACAGTAAACCAGGGTTTTTGCCTGTACGCTTGCTGCGACGGTCATAGCCACCAGGCTCAGACCAAGTTTCAGCATCCCTGACTTCTTCAAGGAAATACTCATTATTCTGCTCCAATGTGATGTTTTGCTTTGTTGTGTTACGCCGCCTGACCTTTATTTATTTTTTACCCGGTCCGGTCGGTGATGCCCGAAGGCGTTAAAGGGATGGAGAATCCTTTCAGAAGAGCGTTAGAGTTGCAGCGCAGATCGTCCCTGAAATGCCCCTCGTGCCCTACAATCTGTCAACAGAATGTGAAAACGTCAATACAGGTGACGGGGATTTACGCTGAGTGTGAGAAACCGCAAACAAAGATTAAAAAAACCTTTGATGCCAGTTTTCAGCAGGGAAATTTATGCTACTCGCTATGTTGCAGCACAACTCTCTTCATATTTCGCAACAATCAGTGATTAACTTTTATTCAGATTGGGTAAATTTTCTTGCAGAATGGTGATTATCTGAGCACTAAATTCCGCGAACGTTAAAACGCACAGCGAAAAATGCTGAGGTTATCCATAAGCAACGCGAAAAAAGATCAATCTATATATAAAAAAATACAATGGATTATGTCACAAAATCGTTAACAGGCAGGGTGAAGCAAGGCTAAAGGGTATTTTGGTGAATCGGGGCGGGTAAATGTTTAATGCAAAAAGGGCTAACCTTTCGGCTAGCCCTTTTCTGAATGTGGTCGGCGAGAGAGGATTCGAACCTCCGACCCACTGGTCCCAAACCAGTTGCGCTACCAAGCTGCGCTACTCGCCGAATGCGGAGCGCATCTTACTGCTGAGGTGCGCCCCCGTCAATCCCTTAATTTAAAAAAGCCATTCAACTGGCGATAATCTCGCCAGACGCGCTACTGCGCGGCTTTCGCGGCGTTATCAGGGAGCTTACACCAGTTGTTATTTTCGTTAATCCCACCGTCTGGTGAGGTATAACCCAGGCAGCCTAAAATGGTGTCGTACAGTTCAACGTGACGACGTGGCACCTTCATATCCGCCTCTTTCTTCAGGTGCGCAAACATCTTCGCTTTCTCCGGGTCTTCCAGGTACTTATCAGACATCCACACCATCATCGGTACGCGGAACTGCTCTGGCGGTGCCATCTTGCGTGGCGTGCCGTGCAGGTGCTCGTATTCATTAATAGACTCACCGTGATCGGCGGCGTAGAACACAATCGCTTTCTTATCACGCACCTGGTCAATCACCGAATCGATAAAGTGATCGACATACATCACGGAGTTATCGTAGGAGTTAATCAACTGCTCTTTGGTGCAGTCTTTATCCACGCCAACACACTCCGGCGTCCATTTGGCGAAGCTGCGCGGATACCGCTGGGTGTAATTAAAGTGCGACCCTTTAGTGTGCAGGATAATCATGTGCTTACCCTCCGGGTTGCCGTTCAGCGAATTTTTCATCTCGTCGATCAGCAGCATGTCATCCACGCTTTTACCGCGGTTGCGCGGCTCAGCGCCAATCTGCTCGCGGTAGGCGATGTTTTTCGCCATGGTATTGCTGTAGAACCACATCTCGCTTTGCATCGCATACAGGTCAGAGGTAAATCCGAGCTGATGGAGCACCGAGAAAACGTTCTGCTCTTTCAATGTACGCTGCGGGTTATCGCTCGCCCCGCCCTCGCGCACGAACATACAGCGTAAGGAGAGCTTTGTGGCGGTATCACAGGAGTAGCCGCGATAGGCAACCAGGTTTTTCTCCTGCGCCAGCTTTGGCGTGGTGTCGCGGTCATAGCCCAGAAGCCCCATATGATCCCAGCGGGTAGTTTCACCGATAATAAAGACCACGTAGGTGTCGTCGATATCCTTCGGCGCTTCATAGGTAAACTTCTTCGCCGGGTTCATCAGCGATTTGTTGTCAGAGGATTCATCTACCTGCGCCCACGCATATAACCCCAGCGCGGAGATCCAGTTAGACGGCAGATACGAGTTGGCAACCACGCCGCCATAGCTTGGCATATCCACGCCTGAGGTTCGTTCGTCGTACTTTTGCTTCACTTCCAGCAGACGAATCGGCCCCCAGACCATCAACCCCGCCAGCAGCACCAGCGCGACGCTACGGAAGCGTTTCCCTGGCGTGCGGATTTGGTGTACCAGGGTATACCGGCAGCGATTGCTCCAGATAAGCAGTAACGGCAGTGCGCTGACAGCCACCAGCCAGAGAACAAAATGCAGGCCAACCACCTCTTTGGAGAGGTCGATATCCGTGGTCATCACCGAGGCAATAATGCCATAGCCAATCACCACGTTCATAAAGGTCATATAATAGCTGGCACCTGCCGAACACAGGACAATCAACGAGGCCAGCACCCGCCATACGCGGCGGCCAAACAGAGTGAGAAGTCGGAGTAAGAAGAAGGTGACCAGTACCGCAGCGACCAGTTCGACAACCGCTGCAATTCCTTTCCAGACGGTAAAATCTTGCGCGTAACCGTCAAACCGACGGAAAAAAACTGCGCCATTCATAAACAGGCCGATGTACAACGCCAGCAAAAAGCAGAGCTTTTGTTGCGCCATCGATTTAATGTATTTCATGCAAGCTACCCGGAAAAAGGGACAGTACCGCCGTCCACCTCTCTAAGAAGTGAACAGATTAGATATTCGCTCAGGGGATCGTTATAAGAAACGTCTACAAGCGTGGTAAGTAGACCACAGCGAAGAGAAAAAGTGGCAGCAGAGAGTGTGATCGGAACAGTTATTTACAAAAAAGCAAATCCGTAAGCCGACAATTTTGGTTAAGTAGCGGTTTTCCAGACAATAAAAAGGCCGGTAACCCGGCCTTTTTCACTGCTAATTACGCATGCGCTTCATTAAACACATCCCGCTGCGGCTGGCGAATGGTGGTCGACAGCGCCAGAGAAAGAATCAACAGAGCAAATATCACGCAGAACGTTACGTAGAACCCACCGAATAAGGAGGCAATAAGCGAACCGCAGATGCTGCCGATGCCAAAGCCCAGGTAAATCACACCGTAGTTTTTCGCCAGATTATTCAGGCCGAAGAATTCACTCACCAGCGACGGGAAGACGGTAATTGTGCCACCGAAGTTAAAGGCCACACAGGCGATCGCGGCAAAGAATGTTGCCTCGTTCAGTGGGGCAAACAGCAGCGCCGCCATGCCCACCAGTGACACCACCTGCCCCAGCGTAATGACGCGAATACGGGCGATTTTATCAGACAGAATACCCAGCACCAGGCGGCCAGAGAGGTTGGCGATGGAGATGACGGTGACCGCATTGGCCGCCGTGAGCGCATCCAGTTTCACCATCCCCTGAGCAATATCTTTCGCCACGCCAATCACATACAGGCCGCTCATGCAGGCGGTCAGGAACATCACTGCCAGCATCCAGTACTGTGGTTTACGCATGGACTGCGCAAGAGTGAAATCATTTTCCACCACGCCGTTAACGGATTTCACTTCCTGCTGCGGCGCATCTTTCATCAGGGCTGCGCCAAACAGAATCATCACCAGAACAATAACGCCCCAGATCATGAATGTTTTCTCAAGACCCACCGAGGCCAGCAGTTGGGAATCGATAAATTTGAACCCGAGGCTGCCCAGGCCATAAGAGCCAATCGCAAACGCGGAGATCAAACCTTTACGTTCCGGGAACCACTTCACACAGTTTGACAGCGTCAGCAGGTAACCGGCACCGTCTGCCAGCCCCACCAGCACGCCTGCACTCAGCCACAGCATCAGCAGGTTGTTTGAATGCGCCGTCAGGAAAAAGCCCACGCCTAACAAAATGCCAGAAGCCATGGTCACGCGCTTCACGCCGAACCGCTCCTGCAGTTTACCGGCAACAGAAGAAGACAACGCTAAACCCAGGCTCAGCAAGCCGAAGGAAAACGCCACCTGGCTGACCGGTGCACCGAGCTTATCGGAAAGCGCACTGTTAAACAGGCTCCAGGTATAGACCGAACCCAGTGCGAACTGGGTAACGATGGTGCCAAATAGCGTCAGCCAACGCGTACGGTTATAAGTTGATGTGTTCATGGCAGTTGTCCTGCAAGAAAAATTAAGGGAATTCGCTGAGGACAACGATAAACAAAACCTTAATACGCCTGGGGTAAAACGGCATGAAATGCAGGAGAGACGGAATGAAATGCCTGAAATCGGGAATGAATGACCTTGCCGGGGAATGAAGCGATCAGAGGTTAGTGGATACTATCGCTACAGCTCCCACGGCTATTGTATTCAAGATGTTGGCGTAACGTTAAAAATTCGCACTCACCCCCAGGGTATACATTACCCCTTCGCCCGAAACAGCATTCTCACCTTGAGCAAATGACGCATAAGCCGCCATATGAGGAGTAAACGGTATATCCGTTCCAACGGTGACATCCATCCAGTTCCCGTTCTGCACGAGCGCGGGCGTCTGCGGCATCCCATACTGGGATTTCCACTGGTTTTCACCAAATTGCTGGTTATAGCTAATCTGCGCCCACGGACGAAGTTCGCCATACCGGGTATCGACACGCCAGCCGAGTGAGCTGACGCTGGCATGCCAGAGAGGGTCGGTCAGCGACTGCGTGGTCACCGTATCGCCAAATTCGTTCATCATTGATGGCGTGGTACCATCGTAACGCCATGCCATCACCGGTCCGGTCGTGGTATGACGCAGCACGGGGAAATTCCAGCCCACACTCAGGGCACCGGAGGCATCCTCAGCCAACCCGGAGGGAACATTCAGGGCGAATCCCACCGTATTCTGTGAGCTGTTAATACGCTCTGCCAGAATATCCTCATAACGCGGTTGGTGATCGGCGTCCCATGTATAACGTTCCGCCATATTACTTTGTGCGTCTGAAACGATATATTCCTGTTGCCAGGCAGAAGCTGTGTTAGAAAAAAGCACGCAGGCTGAAATACCCACCAGGCCAAAAACAGCGTGGCGACCACTGAACTTTTTTATCATCATCAACGCGACTCCAGAAAGAGCCGAATTCGGCGACATTTGTCATTGTTAAGGAAGAGAGATGAGGGCATATAGCCCTGTATTAACTATTGTCTCTTTAGCAGACACGTCAAGCCAGGCAGATTGAAAATTTTGCGGTTTCAGGATCAATAAGGGAGATAACCTATGCAACGTTGCGGCTGGGTAAGCCAGGATCAGCTCTATATCGACTATCACGATCGGGAATGGGGCGTGCCAGAAACTGACGGCAAAAAACTCTTTGAGATGATCTGCCTGGAAGGGCAGCAGGCCGGGCTGTCGTGGATTACTGTTCTGAAAAAGCGGGAGAACTACCGCGCAGCCTTCCGGCAGTTTGATCCCGTCGCGGTCGCCGCGATGACCGACGAAGACGTTGAAAAGCTACTCCTGAATGCCGGAATCATCCGCCATCGCGGAAAAATTCAGGCGATTATCGGTAACGCGCGCGCATACCTGGCGATGGAACAAAACGGCGAGCCCTTTTCAGAATTTGTCTGGTCCTTTGTCGATAACGACCCGAAAGTAACACAAGCCGCCACGCTTGCGGAGATCCCAACGTCAACTCCCGCCTCTGATGCGCTCTCGAAAGCCCTGAAAAAGCGCGGCTTTAAGTTTGTTGGCAGCACCATCTGTTACTCCTTTATGCAGGCCTGTGGTCTGGTAAATGACCACATCACAGGTTGCTTCTGTCATCCTGGGGGCCACCATGATCCGCAAATGGCAAAGTGAGAATACCGCTCCGCTGCTAAGTCTGTGGCTTGAAAGCACCACGGAAGCACATCCGTTTATTGATGCCAGCTACTGGAAAGAGAACGAAGCGATGGTGCGGGACGTATACCTGCCTTCGGCTGAAACCTGGGTCTGGGACGAGGCTGGAAAACCGTGCGGATTTATCAGCGTGATGCACTCCCAGTTTGTCGGCGCGCTGTTTGTCGCTCCGGCGTTCATCGGGAAGGGGATCGGGGGTGCGCTGCTGAACCATGTACAGCAGCACTACCCGTATTTAAGCCTGGAGGTGTATCAGAAAAACGTTCGGGCGGTGAATTTCTATCATGCACAGGGCTTTCGCATCGAAGACAGCGCCTGGCAGGATGATACTCAACACCCGACGTGGATCATGAGCTGGCAGGCGGATCAAACGCCGTTAACTTAAGCTCTGGCCCCTTATACTTCTCAACCCATGCCAGCGCGGTGTTTCCGGCGCAGCCATTCCCCAGCTTCGAGCTGGGGAGATCTTTGGTCAGCACGTTCACCGCCCCGTTTTTACAAATCCCGCCTTCGCTCAGTTCCAGATCCGGCCATGCCCCCTGGTGAATGCAGAGCACGCCGGGCCGAATTCCATCGCTTACCACTGCCCCCGCCAGCACTTGTCCACGCGGGTTCCAGACGCGCACCACGTCTCCGTCGACAATCCCACGCGCTTTTGCATCCTCGGTATTCAGGATAATCGGCTCACGTCCGGCAACGGCATATTGCTCACGCAGCGACGAATAGTTGAGCTGGCTGTGCAGACGATGTGCCGGGTGGGCAGACAGCACCTGTAGCTGCTCCGGCTGCGCATTGCCATGCCATTCGTCCGGCTCCAGCCATTTTGGATGTGGCGGACAATCGACATAGCCAAAGCTGGCGATGCGCTGGCTGTAAATCTCAATTTTCCCGCTCTCGGTTTTCAGCGGATGGGCTTGCGGGTCGCGGCGGAAATCAGCAAACCGGACAAACTGCGCGTTCTGCTCGCTTTCCGGCATTTCGAAAATCTCATTCGCTTCCCAGAATTGGGCAAATGGCGGCAACGTTACACCCTGCGCAGCACCGCGCTGGCCGGCAATCTCGTAAAACGTTTCCAGCCACTCCAGATCCGTTTTGCCCTCGGTGAAGCGCTCACGACCGCCCGGCTCCCAGAGTTCGCTCAGGTCGGCAAAGACGTCTAAATCATCACGCGCTTCATCACGGGGGGCCACGACGCGCTTCATCGGCACCATATGCTGGTTGCTGTAGTCGCCCGTCATGGTGAGATCGTTGCGCTCAAACGAGGTGGTAGCAGGCAGAACGATGTCGGCATGTTTGGCCGAGGCGGTCCAGAAACACTCAGAGATCACCACCAGCTCCGGCTTCTGCCAGGCGCGGATCAGCCGATTGGTGTCCTGATGATGAGTGAAGTTCGCGCCACCGGCCCACCAGACGAAACGGATATCCGGGAAGTGACGATCCAGGCCGTTGTGCTGATAAAATCCGCCTGGATTTTCCAGCGCTTCAACAATGCGCGCTACCGGGATTTTATCCACGGCATCCACGCCGCCCTGCACTGAGCCCTGCATGGAAGCCAGTACCGCGGCTTTACGCGTCGGGTTGCCGCCATTCGCGAAATGATAAGAGAGACCAAAACCGCCGCCCGGCGTGCCAATCTGCCCAAGCATTGCGGCCAGGGTCACCAGCATCCAGTGTTTTTGCTCGCCAAATTGCTGGCGCTGCATTCCCCAGCCGGACATCAGCATGGTGATATTGTTATGGAACACTTCCGCCAGCTCGCGGATTTTATCGGCATCAATGCCGCAAATCTCAGCCGCCCACGCCGCCGTTTTGGCAATACCGTCCGTTTTACCCGTCAGGTAGTCGGCAAATTTGTCATACCCGGTGGTACAACGCGCGAGAAAATCAGTATCCTGCCAGCCATTTTCCACCAGCGTATGGGCGATGCCGAGCATCAACGCCACGTCGGTGCCCATGTGCGGGGCAAGCCACTCGGCACTGTCACCGAGGAACTCCATGGTTTCAGAACGCATCGGGTCAATACAAATAATGCGCTTGCCGCTTTTACGCAGCGCATCGAAATAAGCAATGCCCTGCTCGTCGCTGGCATTCCAGGCAATTTTCAGCGTATTGAGCGGATTGGCGCTCCACAACACCACCACGTCGGTGTGCTTCAGTACCAGCGGCCAGCTGGTCTGCTGCTGATAAACCTCATTACCGCCAACCACATACGGCATGATCGCCTGCGCCGCGCCGGTAGAGTAATCCCCCAGATGTCCGGTATAGCCCCCGGCCAGACTCATATAGCGCTGAAGCAGCGTTGAGGCTTTATGCAGCACGCCGTTAGAGCGCCAGCCATAAGAGCCCGCAAAAATCGACGACGGGCCATAGCTGTCGCGGATACGTTTATGCTGCGCGTGAATCAATGCCAGCGCATCATCCCAGCTTACGCGAACAAACTCATCCTGCCCGCGAATGCCCTGCGGTTTATCTGGCGAGGTCAGAAAACCTTTACGCACCATCGGCCAGCGCACGCGGGTTTTACTGTGCACCTGATCGCGAACGACGGTCTGTAAAGAGTTGGGATGTTGCGTCGGCAACGCCCCGCGGGACGACAGCACATTTTCGCCGTCAGTTTCGACCAGCATCGGCCCCCAGTGGGCGGCGGTCAGAATCGTTTTTGTTGAGGTGCTCAAAGCGTGCGCTCCTGGTTGCGTGCAGGTGGTACAGCCTTCTGTTGAGGCGGTTTATGGTTTGTCACAAATTTCAGAGTTATACCCGGAATTTTCTCCGTATCCGGACGTCATAATCAACTGCCACGCGCGTCGTGGCAAAGAATAAAAAGGATTAAGGAAATAAGATGAAAAAACGTGTACTTGTTATTGCCGCTCTGGTGAGCGGAACCCTGGCTGTTTCTGGCTGCACAACAAACCCTTACACCGGTGAACGTGAAGCGGGTAAATCCGGCATCGGCGCGGGCATCGGCTCGCTGGTAGGGGCAGGCGTTGGTGTCCTCTCCTCGTCTAAGAAAGATCGCGGCAAAGGTGCACTGATTGGCGCAGCGGCAGGCGCAGCACTGGGCGGCGGCGTCGGGTATTACATGGATGTGCAGGAAGCGAAACTGCGCGACAAAATGCAGGGAACAGGCGTGAGCGTCACGCGCAGTGGCGACAACATCATCCTCAATATGCCAAATAACGTCACCTTCGACAGCAGCAGCGCAACGCTGAAACCCGCAGGCGCAAATACCCTGACTGGCGTGGCAATGGTGCTGAAAGAGTACAACAAAACCGCCGTGAATGTGATTGGCTACACCGACAGCACCGGCAGCCAGGATCTGAACATGCGCCTGTCTCAACAGCGCGCCGATTCCGTGGCCAGCTCGCTCATCACTCAGGGCGTTGCGGCAAACCGAATCCGCACCAGCGGGATGGGCCCGGCCAATCCAATCGCCAGCAACAGCACGGCGGAAGGCAAAGCGCAGAACCGCCGCGTTGAAATTACGTTAAGCCCTGTGCAGTAGGTAAAAGCAAAACGGCAACCCCGTTGCCGTTTTTAGTGTTTGCGCCCTCTCCCGTGGGAGAGGGTTGGGGTGAGGGCATCAGACCGCAACCTCCGGTAAGCGCAGCGCCACCGGGCAAATTACTTGATTCAGCAGATTTTCCCGCTAAGGTGTTCTCACTCACTTCAGGGAAATCATCGATGAGCAAATCAACACGGGCCACCATCAGCGACGTGGCGAAAGCCGCAAAAACCGGAAAAACAAGCATTTCGCGCTATCTTAACGGCGAGAAACACCTGCTTTCCGACGCGCTACTGGCTCGTATTGAACAGGCTATTGCCGATCTCGACTACCGTCCCAGCATTATGGCCCGTGGCCTTAAGCGGGGCAGAACCCGCTTAATCGGCCTGATTATCGCTGATATCACCAATCCCTACTCCGTCAACGTGCTGAGCGGTATTGAAGCCGCCTGTCGCGAGAAGGGTTTTACGCCGCTGGTCTGTAACACCAACAACGAAGTCGATCAGGAGCTTCATTATCTGGATCTGCTGCGTAGCTACCAGGTAGAAGGGATCGTGGTTAATGCTGTAGGTATGCGCGAAGAAGGCCTGAACCGCCTGCAACAATCCTCCCTGCCGATGGTGCTTATCGACCGCAAAATCCCGGAATTTGCCTGCGATGTCGTCGGGCTGGATAATACCCAGGCGGCTACCACCGCCACTGAACACCTTATCGAACAGGGTTTCGAAGCCATACTGTTCCTCAGCGAACCGCTGGGCACGGTCAACACCCGTCGCGAGCGCCTGAGCGCATTTCGTGCCACGCTGGAGCGTTATCCCGGCGTGATCGCCGAAAATGCCGAAACACCCCTCCACGAAGCCGACCAGCTTGATAACACCCTGCGTCAGTTCCATACCCGCCACCGCGGCATGCGCAAAGCGGTGATCTCCGCCAACGGTGCTCTCACGCTTCAGGTCGCCCGTTCGCTGAAACGCATTGGCCTGCACTGGGGCAGCGATATTGGTCTGCTGGGTTTTGATGAACTGGAATGGGCCGAGCTGGCGGGCGTGGGCATCACCACCCTGAAACAACCCACCTGGCAAATCGGCTATGCCGCTGTTGAACAAGTGGTTCGCCGCATTGAAGGCGTCAGTGACGCCGTGCGCGAGCAGGTTTTTTCCGGCGAGCTGATCGTTCGCGGCTCTACCGCCCGTTAAATCTCCCTTCGTGACAGCGATCATAAATTCAACATCCCGATCTTTTCTTTGGAACCGGTTCCATCTAGCGTAATACTATCGATTACGCGATGGAGTCAGGCAATGGGCAGGAAAATAATAGTGGTCACCGCCGCATATGGTGCGGACCAGGTGCGACAGGCAGGCGGTCAACGGGCGATGCTTCCCGTCATTGCTGGGGCAGGAGCGGATGGTGTAGAGATCCGCCGCGAACTGTTCAGCAGCGAAGAGTTGCTGGCGCTGCCTGCGCTGGCCGAGTCCATCGAGCTGCTGGGCCTGCTGGCGTGTTACTCGGCTCCCGCCGCCCTGTTTATGCCTGATGGCACGCTCAACCCGGATCTGCCACGTTATCTGGCCGAAGCCAACACGCTGAATGCGCTGTGGCTAAAGGTCTCACTGGGCCATTTCAGCGACAAACAACCGCTTGAATCCCTGCGTGCTCTGCTGAATGAAAGCGGTATGGCGCTGGTGGTGGAAAACGACCAGACCGACTGCGGTCAGCTCGCACCGATGCAACGCTTCAAAGCGGCCTGCCGGGTGATGGCACTGCCGGTCACGCTGACGTTCGATATGGGCAACTGGCTGTGGGTTGGCGATTCTCCGGAAGAGGCCGCGCGTCATCTGGCTCCCGCTGTGAGCTATATCCACGTTAAAGCCGCCGTCCCGCATAACGAAAACTTCCGCGCCATCGCGCCGGATCGTGCCGATACGCGCTGGCTGGATCTGCTCAATCAGCTGCCTGCCGATGCCCCGCGCGGTATCGAGTTCCCGCTGGAAGGGACGGACTTAACCGCCGTTACCCGCCATTACGTTAACCTGCTGCGTGAGGAGTAAACCATGCACAAGACACTGGATGTGATCACGATTGGCGAAGCGATGGCGATGTTTGTCGCCACCGAAACGGGCGAGCTAAGCGCGGTTGAACACTTCATGAAGCGCGTGGCAGGTGCAGAGCTGAACGTTGCTACCGGCCTGGCGCGCCTGGGCCTGAACGTCGGCTGGGTTAGCCGCGTGGGTGACGACAGCTTTGGCCATTTCGTTCTCGATGTGCTGAAAAAAGAGGGCATTGATGCGGCAGGCGTCACGCTCGACGGACGCTTCGCCACGGGTTTTCAGCTTAAATCTAAAGTCGAAAATGGAACCGATCCCATCGTGGAATATTTCCGCAAAGGATCAGCGGCAAGTCATCTTTCGGTGGATGACTATCACGCCCCGTATTTCTCTTCCGCGCGTCATCTTCATCTTAGCGGCGTAGCAGCGGCGCTTTCTGCCAGCTCTTATCAACTGCTGGAACACGCCTCAACAGCAATGAAAGCGCAAGGTAAAACGATCTCCTTCGACCCGAACCTGCGTCCGGTGCTGTGGAACAGCGAAGCGGAAATGGTCGAAAAGCTGAACCGTCTGGCATTCAGCGCGGACTGGGTTCTGCCTGGCGTCAAAGAGGGAATGATCCTTACCGGCGAAAACACACCGGAGGGCATCGCCGATTTTTACCTGAACAAAGGAGTTAAAGCCGTGGTGCTGAAAACCGGTGCCGATGGCGCATGGTTTAAAACCGCCAGTGGTGAGCAGGGCGCGGTCGCTGCCGTTAAAGTCGAGAACGTGGTCGACACCGTGGGCGCTGGCGATGGCTTTGCTGTCGGGGTCATTAGCGCGCTGCTGGAAGGAAAACCACTGCAGCAGGCCGTTGCCAGGGGCAACAAAATCGGTTCGCTGGCGATTCAGGTGCAGGGCGACAGCGAAGGCCTGCCAACGCGCGCGCAGCTCGGAGTCTGATTTCCCTCTCCCACGGGGAGAGGGCCAGGGTGAGGGCTACAGGCCACACCACATTATTAAGCCACCGTGTACCCTACAGACAACGGCGGTACTCACCTCAACAACAGAGGCAAGCCTATGAACAGTTCGACCAATGCAGTAAAACGCTGGTGGTACATCATGCCCATCGTGTTTATCACGTACAGCCTGGCGTACCTTGATCGTGCCAACTTCAGTTTCGCGTCCGCCGCCGGGATCACCGAAGATCTCGGTATCACCAAAGGCATCTCATCGCTGTTGGGTGCCCTTTTCTTCCTGGGCTATTTCTTCTTCCAGATCCCTGGCGCGATCTACGCGGAACGCCGCAGCGTGCGTAAACTGATCTTCGTCTGCCTGATCCTGTGGGGCGGCTGCGCGTCACTCACCGGCGTGGTGAACAACATCCCTGCCCTGGCTGCCATCCGCTTTATCCTCGGCGTGGTTGAAGCCGCAGTGATGCCCGCGATGCTTATCTATATCAGCAACTGGTTTACCAAATCCGAACGCTCGCGTGCTAACACCTTCCTGATCCTCGGTAACCCGGTAACGGTACTGTGGATGTCGGTGGTTTCCGGCTACCTGATCCAGTCCTTCGGCTGGCGTGAGATGTTCATTATCGAAGGGGTTCCGGCGGTAATCTGGGCATTCTGCTGGTGGGTGCTGGTGAAAGATAAACCTTCACAGGCGAAATGGCTTTCCGAAGATGAAAAAGCCGCGCTGCAGGCGCAGCTGGACAAAGAACAGCAAGGGCTGAAAGCGGTACGTAATTACGGCGAAGCCTTCCGCTCCCGTAATGTCATTTTACTGTGCATGCAGTATTTCACCTGGAGCATCGGCGTGTATGGCTTCGTGCTGTGGCTGCCGTCGATTATCCGTAGCGGTGGCGAAAATCTCGGCATGGTGGAAGTGGGCTGGCTGTCTTCCGTGCCTTATCTGGCGGCGACCATCGCCATGATTGTCGCCTCGTGGGCATCGGACAAGCTGCAAAACCGCAAACTCTTCGTCTGGCCGCTGCTGCTGATCGCTGCTTTTGCTTTTATTGGCTCCTGGGCTGTCGGGGCTAACCATTTCTGGGCCTCTTACACCCTGCTGGTGATTGCGGGCGCAGCCATGTATGCCCCGTATGGTCCGTTCTTCGCCATTATTCCGGAAATGCTGCCGCGTAACGTCGCGGGTGGCGCGATGGCATTAATCAACAGTATGGGCGCGCTTGGCTCGTTCTTCGGCTCGTGGTTTGTGGGCTACCTGAACGGCGCGACCGGCAGCCCGTCGGCCTCGTACATCTTTATGGGGGTGGCGCTTTTCGCCTCAGTGTGGCTTACTCTGGTTGTTAAGCCTGCTAATAATCAACAACTTCCCGTCGGCGCACGCCACGCCTGACCCTTAAAATCAACGGAGATTAGCATGAAGCCGTCCGTCATTTTGTACAAAGCACTGCCTGAAGATCTGCAAAAACGCCTGGAAGAACACTTCACCGTCACCCAGGTGAAGAACCTCAGCCCGGACACCGTGGCGCAGCACGCGGATGCATTCGCCAGCGCCGAAGGTCTGCTGGGTTCAAGCGAAAAAGTGGATGTCGCCTTGCTGGAGAAAATGCCGAATCTTCGTGCGACATCAACCATTTCAGTGGGTTACGATAACTTCGACGTGGATGCGCTCAACGAGCGCAAAATTCTGCTGATGCACACGCCGCATGCTCTGACGGAAACCGTGGCCGACACGCTGATGGCGCTGGTGCTCAGCACGGCCCGTCGCGTGGTGGAAGTGGCCGAACGCGTCAAAGCTGGCGAATGGACAAAAAGCATTGGGCCGGACTGGTTTGGCGTGGATGTCCACGGCAAAACGCTGGGTATCGTTGGTATGGGGCGTATCGGTCTGGCGCTGGCGCAGCGCGCGCATTTTGGTTTTAACATGCCGATTTTGTATAACGCGCGTCGTCATCACCCTGAAGCTGAAGAACGTTTCAGCGCGCGCTACTGCGAGCTGGATACGCTGCTGCACGAAGCGGATTACGTTTGCCTGATCCTGCCGCTGACGGATGAAACCCATCACCTGATTGGCAAAGCCGCGTTTGAGAAGATGAAGAAATCAGCCATTTTCATTAATGCCGGTCGTGGCCCGGTCGTGGATGAAAAAGCGCTGATTGAAGCCCTGCAAAACGGCGAGATCCACGCCGCCGGTCTGGACGTATTTGAGCAGGAGCCGCTGCCGGTGGATTCCCCGCTGTTAAAACTGCCAAACGTCGTCGCCCTGCCCCACATCGGCTCGGCAACCCATGAAACGCGCTACAACATGGCGGCTACCGCCGTGGATAACCTGATTACCGCACTAAGCGGAAAAGTAGAAAAGAACTGCGTTAACCCGCAAGTACAGCAGTAGAAACGAAAAAACCCGCCAGAAGGCGGGTTTTTGAATTTTGTGCTACTGGGTTGAAACCTTACAGGCTTACAACGTTACCAGCTGCTGGGCCTTTAGCGCCGCTTTCGATGGTGAAGGAAACTTTCTGACCTTCGTCCAGAGATTTGTAGCCATCGTTCTGGATAGCAGAGAAGTGTACGAACACGTCTTTAGAGCCATCGTCAGGAGTGATGAAGCCGAAACCTTTATCAGCGTTGAACCATTTTACCAGACCAGTCATTTTACCAGACATAGAAATTACCTTATTTAAATTTGTTGTGCCTTCCGGCGCGATGGGTTGCATTACAGAATTTAAGCGATGAAGGAAGGGTCACTACGAAGGGTATCTATGGATAACAATCTGGACTGCTTTACTAAACTGCTTTAGGTCTGTGTAACAAACCGACGTACATAGTTATACCGATGTGGTAGAGGAATGACAAGCGTTATTTTGAACAGAGATAAAAAACCCCGCCTGAAGCGGGGTATTCGTCTTATTCTGTGGCGGCGACTGCCGCACTCCACGCCTGGCTAAAAGCCTGGTGCTGGGAGGCCAGCGGCCCAATCAGCGTATTATACTGGCTCGCCTGCTGGGAGGTCGGGAACTGGATACCATTAGAGACGAAGCTCACCTGCGTACCCTGCTCATTAATATAATCGCCTACCTGCACCAGCTGCTGCGTAAAGATCTGCGCGGCCGGAATCAGAGGTTGCAGGGCTTCAGACGGTTTCGTCACCACTTTCTCATACACCTTGTCAAACACCGGCTTGAGATCTTCGCCCTGTTTCAACGCGGAACGCGACGCGTCTGCCTGCATTTTGGCATTCTGCAACTGCTGGCTCAGCACGCCGAGCGCACCGTTGGACTGGCGCAGCGGTTCACGCTGGGTCATATAATCCTGCGGCACGCGGATGGCGTTCACGCTATCCAGTACCGGACGAAGACCAGAGTCCATTGCCTGGCTCACCTGCTGTGAATAACCATAAAGAATGGCGTAATCGGACACGAAGGGGCCAAACTGTTTTTTCTGATCCGCAGTCAGCGTTGGCAAACGCTCGCCGCTGCGCATCACCGTATTCTGTAGGAAATCGATAAACGCTTTGCGTTGATCGCCTTCCTTATCGAAACACCCACTCAGGCTAACCACCATTAACAACGCCGCAATAGGCGCAAACCAGCGAGAGCAGGACTTTCCTGTCGCCATTTTTATTACTCCTTTCACCCAAAAAAGCGCACACCGGCACACGCGTGCCCGACGCTGACAAGGATAGTCCAGGTCAGCCTCGCAAGATACCCTTTTCACGCAAATCGGCTATTGCCGTTTTATTTCTTACCATTTACAAATAAATACCAGCCGAAGCCTACATATGATTAATCAGGTAATTAGCATAACTATCCATCGCGCTGAAACGCGTAAAGCGATGGTTACCGCACGATTAATCACTGCCGTGACGATCCTTCCCGTCTATTAGGGACTATTCTTAATTGGCTCTCTGATGTTCATGATCCCGCTGTGAGATTTATGAGGAGTTCTCAATGGAATATAAAGATCCTGAGTTTGAGCTGCTGAGCAGCCTGGAACAGATTATTTTTAAAGATGTACCGCAGACGATTACTCTGCAACAAAAATCCAATCCCTTTACAGAATTTGAGCGATTGCGCAAAGGGACAGGACTTAAAACGGACGAATTCGCAAGAGCAATGGGAGTCAGCGTGGCGATGGTGCTGGAGTGGGAGTCAAAACGTGAAAAACCCACGCCAACCGAGTTGAAGCTGATGAGCCTGATTCAGGCCAACCCTGCACTCAGCAAACAGATAGCGTAGTGAAGTTTGAACGCCCCCGCCTCTGCGGGGGCTTGTGTTTAAAGGCTTACGCAACGCCAGCCCGTCTCTTCCCACACCAACTCGTGCGACAACCTTAACCCTCTTAAAAACGCGTCATCGTGTGACACCACCAACAGTGCGCCGGGGAAACCGGCCAGCGCCGCTTCAATTGCCTGGAGCGATGCCAGATCCAGATGGTTGGTCGGCTCGTCCAGCAACAGGAGCTGCGTCGCTTCAGCGCGCCATAACACGCAGGCCAGCGCAGCCTTAAGACGCTCACCGCCGCTCAGTTCCGCCAGCGGGAGCTTGGCTTTGTCGGCCCCCAACTGAAGCTGGGCTAAACGGGTTCGCAATACGCCCTCCTCCAGGGGCGTATTGCCCAGGTTGAGATGCGTCATGACCGACTGCGAGAGATCGAGCCGGGACAGATGCTGATCGAGGTAAGCGCAGCTGACAGACACCTTACAGGTTCCTGAATGTGAACTAATGTCGCCGAGTATCGCTTTCAGCAGCGTCGATTTTCCGCAGCCGTTCGGTCCCTTTAGCGCCACGCGCATCGGCCCGTCCATCCGCCAGTTGAGCGGGGGAACGGACACATGCGGCAGCACAAGATCCTCCAGAACCAGCACCTGTTTCCCCTCCGGGACCTGACTCCCCGGCAGAGTGAACATCACGGGCGTATCTTCTTCAACCCGCTCACGTGCCTTATTCACCGCGGCGTTCAGAGCTTCATTTTGCTCGCTATGCTGCTTTTTCCAGGAACCGATACGTTCCTTTGCCGCGCCTTTGTATTTAACGCGTTCAAACGAGGCGATATTGAGGGTATCGACGGTGCGTAATGTCTTTGCCGAACGCCGCTGGCTGTCATCGTGCTCTTTTTGCATGCGTGCGCGGGTGCGTTTGCGCTCCGTCGCCGCGTGCTCCAGCGCCGCGCGAGCCGCCTGCTGTTCAGCATCGCGCTGGGTTTGATAATCCGCATAATTACCGCCGTAGCTGCGCAGGCCGGAGCCACTCAGTTCAAGAATACGCGGCACCTGTTCCAGAAGTTCCCGGTCATGAGAGGCGACAAGCACGCCCCCGTGGTAACGACTAAGCTGGTCGTAGAACCACGCCCGTCCGTGTCGATCCAGATGGTTAGTGGGTTCGTCCAGCAGCAGGAAATCCGCTTCAGACGTAAACACCCCGCACAGCAGGGCGCGAATGCGCTCGCCGCCGCTGAGTTCACCGGTGAGTTTATCCGGGTCAAACGGTGGGAGCTTCGCATTGGTAAACGCCTCGCTCAGACGCTCGGCTAAATCCCAGTAGCCGTCAAGCACCTCCAGATCGTCAGGCTGGTAATCGCCGCTGTCGATGCGCTTGCGCGCCGTAAAAATCGCGTCATACCCGAGCAGTTCGGCAAGCGTGGTCTGCGGAGTAATATCGTGCTGTTGCGCCACCCAGGCATGTGAGCCAAAGCGTTCAATATGGCCGCTGGCAGGTTCATCCAGCCCCGCCAGCAGACGCAGCAGACGCGTTTTCCCGCTGCCGTTGCGGCCAACCAGCGCACACAGAGACGGCTCCAGGGAAAGATTCAGTGGACCAAAAA
The DNA here is from genome assembly GCF_009176645.1 of Enterobacter oligotrophicus. Taxonomy (NCBI): domain Bacteria; kingdom Pseudomonadati; phylum Pseudomonadota; class Gammaproteobacteria; order Enterobacterales; family Enterobacteriaceae; genus Enterobacter; species Enterobacter oligotrophicus. The sequence goes on along the minus strand of NZ_AP019007.1, from coordinate 2,687,349 downwards.
GGGTATCGCCCGTCGCAAACTGACAGGTGACCTGATGCAAAATAAAAGAAGGGGACTGCGCAAAATGAGCCATAAGCACTCCTGAATGAAATCAAAACATCCCCTGCCGACGCGGTGGCGTTTAGCAAGGATCGAAATTCATCAGTCGTGTTTGTTCATTTTTGGGGGGCGCTCCAGAGCGAGAAAGTTAACGGGGATAAGGATAGCGGTAATGTGTTGACCATTTCAAGGTTAAATTTTGGACGATTTATACTCCTTCTCCCTTTGGGTTGAGGAATCCCCACAAATTAATGCGAGCAGTGAACAATCCCCTCGCCCCTTTGGGGAGAGGGTTAGGGTGAGGGGAAACAGACGGTAATTTTGCGAGCCTCTTTCCAGAAATGGTAATATGCTCAGCGACATAGCTCAAAACTGTTGCCGCCTGTTTTGATGAGCAGTAAGTTCTCTTTGCACCTGCAAAATCAGGTGCCGGGATTGGAACCCTGAATCACTTCACTGGCGACACAGGCTCTGTGTCGTACGGCCTGTTGCATCTCAATGGCGGGCCGGACAGGGGCGCTGCAAAGCGCGCTGGTGTCAGTGAGGCCAGTCGTTCCAACCTTGTTCGGTTCCGCCACCAGCGAGCCTGGAACCTCCCGTGGCGGAAGATATACCACTCACTGAGGTTATTTTATGTCAATGACTGACTCTTTATTCACCCTGCCCTTCAACCACGCCACCGACTTCACCGAACTGGCGGATAACTGCGAACGTTTTATCGACGCACTGGTAGATTGCGAAGAACCCGCCCCAAAAATGGCGCTTTACGGCAGACTTTATGCCTGTCTGAATCTTCTGCAACCCTCGCTTCTGGATCCTGTTCCGGATTCTTTAAAAGCCAGCCTGACCGTTAAGGAACTCCCGTCGCGTCTTCCGGCTTTCGAACCCGAATGCGATCAGCTGGGGCGCTACTGTCAGGAGATTACGCAGTTGCTGATGAACGGCTCACTGCCGCGACAATCTGAAATCGTGATGGAAGATTTGCTGTGCGAACTGGTCAGCTACTTTGCCGATACGCTGAAGGCACCGCGCTGGCTGCAGACGGACGAAGGCACAGTCGCGATCGGCTAAACCTGCCGGATGACGCTGCGCTTATCCGGCCTACAAAAGCCCCATAAAAAAACCCGCCGAAGCGGGTTTTTAGCATTTGTAACAACGAGTGCCTTACTGCAGCAGCGAAATATCCGCCACGCGCAGGAACAGTTCGCGCAGTTTCTCAAGCATAGTCAGGCGGTTAATACGCAGCTCTTTGTCGTCCACGTTTACCATCACTTTATCGAAGAAGGCGTCGATAACGTCACGCAGTTCAGCCAGCTCCACCAGCGCTTCCTGGTAGCGGCCTTCCGCGAAGAACGGCTCCAGCTTGTCGCGCAGCACAACAACCTGCATCGCCAGCGCGATCTCTTCCGGCTCTTTCAGCGTCGCGGCGTTCACACGCTCGTTCAGCGTCTCGTCGGATTTCGCCAGAATGTTGGATACACGCTTGTTAGCCGCAGCCAGGGCAGACGCCGCGTCCAGCGTGCGGAAGTGGGACACCGCTTTCATACGCGCATCAAAGTCAGCCGGACGGGTCGGACGACGCGCCAGCACCGCCTGAATGGTGTCAACGGTGTAGCCTTCATCCTGATACCAGGCGCGGAAGCGGCCGAGCATGAAGTCGATCACGTCATCCACGACTTTCGCGTTGGTCAGCTTGTCGCCGTACAGACGCACTGCTTCTTCGGTCAGCGTTTGCAGATCGAGGTTCAGGTTCTTCTCAACGATGATACGCAGCACGCCGAGCGCAGCACGACGCAGCGCGAACGGGTCTTTATCGCCTTTCGGATGTTGACCGATACCGAAGATACCCGCCAGGGTGTCCATCTTATCGGCAATCGCGACGGCGCACGCAACCGGGTTGGACGGCAGATCGTCACCTGCAAAGCGCGGCTGATACTGCTCGTTCAGAGCAACCGCCACGTCTTCCGCTTCACCATCATGACGTGCGTAGTGCATGCCCATAACGCCCTGGGTGTCGGTAAATTCAAACACCATGTTGGTCATCAGGTCACACTTGGAGAGCAGGCCCGCGCGAGTCGCGTGGTTAACGTCCGCACCGATTTCGCGAGCGATCCAGCCGGACAGTTCCGCGATGCGGTCGGTCTTGTCGCGCAGCGTGCCCAGCTGCTGCTGGAACAGCACGGTCTGCAGGCGCGGCAGGTTATCTTCCAGACGCTTTTTACGGTCGGTATTGAAGAAGAACTCCGCATCCGCCAGACGCGGGCGCACCACTTTCTCGTTACCGGAGATAATCTGGCTCGGATCTTTCGATTCGATATTCGCCACGAAGATGAAGTTTGGCAGCAGCTTGCCGTCGTTAGCATAGACCGGGAAGTACTTCTGGTCACCCTTCATGGTGTACACCAGCGCTTCTGCCGGAACAGCCAGGAATTTCTCTTCGAACTTCGCGGTCAGCACTACCGGCCATTCCACCAGCGAGGTCACTTCTTCCAGCAGGCTGTCGCTCAGATCGGCGTTACCGCCAATTTTGCGTGCCGCTTCTTCTGCATCTGCTTTGATTTTGGCTTTACGCTGCTCGTAGTCGGCAATTACTTTACCGCGCTCCAGCAGGATCTGCGGATACTGGTCAGCATTGTCGATGGTGAACTCCGGCTCGCCCATAAAGCGGTGGCCGCGGATCACGCGATCGGACGCCACGCCCAGGATGGTGGCAGGAATAACGGTATCACCCAGCAGCAAGGTCACGGTGTGCACCGGACGCACGAAGTGGACGTCAGACGCGCCCCAGCGCATCAGTTTAGGAATCGGCAGCTTAGCCAGTGAGGTTGCGATCATATCCGGCAGCAGCGCTTCTGCGCTTTCGCCTTTGACATGGGCACGATACAGCAACCATTCGCCTTTATCGGTGGTCAGACGTTCGGCCTGGTCAACGGTGATCCCGCAGCCGCGCGCCCAGCCTTCTGCCGCTTTACTCGGCTTGCCTTCCGCGTCGAACGCCTGAGCAATCGCCGGGCCACGTTTTTCCACTTCACGATCCGGCTGAGACGCCGCCAGGTTTGCCACTTTCAGCGCCAGACGGCGCGGTGCAGCAAACCACTCAATTTTACCGTGTGCCAGGCCAGCGTTATCCAGCTCAGCAGTCACGTTCGCAGCAAAAGATTCAGCCAGGCTGCGCAGGGCTTTTGGTGGCAGCTCTTCGGTGCCAATTTCCACCAGGAAAGTTTTCTCAGACATGGCCGCCTCTTATTTGTTTCGGTTGCACATCGGGAAGCCAAGGGCTTCACGGGACGCGTAGTAGGCTTCAGCAACGGCTTTGGTCAGGGTACGAATACGCAGAATGTAGCGCTGACGTTCAGTCACGGAGATGGCTTTGCGGGCGTCCAGCAGGTTGAAGCTGTGGGCGGCCTTCAGAATACGCTCGTAAGCAGGCAGCGGCAGCGGAGTTTCCAGCGCCAGCAGTTGCTGCGCTTCTTTCTCGTACTGCTCGAAGCAGGTGAACAGGAAGTCCACGTCTGCGTATTCGAAGTTATAGGTGGATTGCTCCACTTCATTCTGATGGAACACGTCGCCGTAGGTGGTTTTACCCAGCGGGCCGTCGCTCCAGACCAGGTCGTAAACGCTGTCTACGCCCTGAATATACATCGCCAGACGTTCCAGACCGTAGGTGATTTCGCCGGTAATCGGTTTACATTCCAGACCACCAACCTGCTGGAAGTAAGTGAACTGCGTCACTTCCATACCGTTCAGCCACACTTCCCAGCCCAGACCCCAGGCACCCAGCGTTGGGTTTTCCCAGTTATCTTCCACGAAACGAATGTCGTGGATGGTCGGGTCCATACCCAGCTCTTTCAGTGACCCGAGATACAGTTCCTGAATGTTGTCGGGTGATGGCTTAATCACCACCTGGAACTGATAGTAGTGCTGCAGACGGTTCGGGTTTTCGCCGTAACGGCCATCGGTAGGACGGCGGGATGGCTGCACATAGGCAGTCGCCATTGGCTCTGGCCCCAACGCGCGTAAGCTGGTCATCGGGTGTGAAGTGCCTGCGCCGACTTCCATGTCCAAAGGTTGAACAATGGTGCAGCCCTGACGAGCCCAGTAATCCTGTAAGGTCAGGATCAGGCCCTGGAAGGTCTTGGTATCAAACTTTTGCATAGTATTTCGTGCTGGATACGTGTGGTTTTAAATGGAAGGGATCAGTATACCCGCTGGCTGCAAGATATACAGTACGAAACGGGGTTGTTTAGGGAAAATTGGGAAATAAGCCTTTTAGCCAGAACACCTGAGCGCTCTGGCTGCTGAATATACGAGCACGTTAACGCATTGAGAGGTGCAAAAACTGGCCGTCCGCATCAAAAGAACAGATAAAGCCCTCTTTACGCGCAGTATGTCCCTTCAGCTCATAGCTGCCCTGAAAACGCTCAAACCCGGTGACATCAATTTTCTCTACCTCGGAATTATAGCGGCGAGCAGCCTGGTCTTTACAGAGCTGTTCCATATTCAGGGAGCGTGCCGGACTAATTTTGCTCTGCTGCGCTTTTTGCACAGGCGCTTCTTGCGAAGCACTGCAACCTGCCAGTAAAAACAGCAGAAAGAGTGACGCGATGCGCTTCATCATCATTTTTATTACCGCCCTGGTCTGTGGCTGTTATTTTTAGTATCAAAGCCTTTATAGATTATGGTTGGTCATTCTGCGAATCTCACGAGCTTCATACAAGTTCGCCTGATTAAACTCAGAATTTTCCAAGGGAAGACTTTTACGCAATGGCAGTCACACTCTTTTTACCAGGAAAACAGAGGAACTGATGCAGTCAAAAATTAACTGGATTGATAACCTGCGAGGAATAGCGTGTCTGATGGTGGTGATGATCCACACGACGACCTGGTACGTCACGAATGCGCACAGTATCAGCCCCGTTAACTGGGATATCGCCAATATTCTTAACTCGGCATCTCGCGTAAGCGTGCCGCTGTTTTTTATGATTTCCGGCTTTCTCTTTTTTGGCGAGCGGAGTGCGCAACCGAGGCATTTTATCCGCATTGCATCGTGCCTGCTGTTTTACAGCGCCGTCGCACTGCTCTATATCTCCCTGTTTACCTCGATTAGCGCCGGGCTTTCGCTTAAGTATTTGCTGCAAAAACCGGTTTTCTACCATCTGTGGTTTTTCTTCGCCATTATCGTGATTTACCTGGTTTCACCGCTGATTCAGGTAAAAAACGTCAGCGGCAAAATGCTGCTGGCGCTGATGGTCGTGATTGGCATAGTGGCAAACCCAAATACCGTCTCGCAGAAAATCGACGGTTTCGAATGGCTACCGGTCAACCTCTACATCAACGGCGATACCTTTTACTACGTGCTGTACGGCATGCTGGGGCGCGCCATCGGGATGATGGATACGCACAAACGCGGTATAAACTGGCTGTGTGGCGCGCTGTTTATCCTTGGCGTAATTGTGATTTCACGCGGGACGTTACATGAGCTGCAATGGCGCGGCAACTTCGCTGACACCTGGTATGTGTACTGCGGTCCGGTGGTTTTCATCTGCGCAATATCCCTCCTGACGCTCGTCAAAAACACGCTGAACGAACGCCCGTTTCCTGTACTGGGGTTTATCTCGCGCCACTCGCTGGGGATCTACGGTTTTCACGCACTGGTGATCCACGCCCTGCGCACGCGAGGCGTGGAATTTAAAAACTGGCCGCTGCTGGACATAGTCTGGATTTTCGCCGCCACGCTGGTTGTAAGCCTGCTGCTGTCGATGCTGTTGCAGCGGGTCGATACACGCAGGTATGTCAGTTAGCCTGGCAGCGATGTTTATGACATCAGCGGTACAAGTTGTTCATAAATTTTGCGGAAAGTTTCACGTCGCTCTGCATAGCGGGCGTGATTTTTCGCATCGGGAAGATGCTGTTGTTCAAGCGGTAATTGCGGCAACAGCTCAGCCAAAGGCTTCTCAGGGTTCACCGCTATCTGCGCCAGCCGCGCCGCGCCGAGCGCAGGCCCGACATCACCACCGGTACGGTAATCCAGCGTTAACCCGCTAATATCGCACAACATCTGCCGCCAGTAATTACTGCGCGCCCCGCCACCAATCAGCGTAATACTTGAGGGTTTCAAGCCACAGTCATGCACCACGTCCATCCCGTCTGCCAGCGCATAGCCCACGCCTTCCAGCACGGCCCGCGCCAGTTCTGCCGGGCCATGTTGATGGGTTAAGCCAAAGAACACGCCTTTTGCTTCCGGGTTATTATGAGGCGTTCGCTCACCGGACAAATACGGTAAAAACCAGAGCGCACCTGCGTTGTCATCCGCCTGCTGCGCTGCTGCGATCAGCGCCGGGACATCTGGCATTCCGGTAAGCGTCGCCGCCCAGTCAAGACAGGATGCGGCACTCAGCATGACCGACATCAGATGCCATTTCCCCGGCAGCGCATGGCAAAAACTGTGAACTGCACTCTCAGGGTTACTGCGATAACCGTCGCTGACGGCAAAATAGACGCCGGAGGTGCCGAGCGAGAGCATGGCCTGCCCTGCTTCGACCATCCCCACGCCAACGGCTCCCGCTGCGTTATCTCCACCACCGGCCACAACCGGTACTGCAGGCATATTCCAGCGTTCCGCAACAGAAGGTTGCAGGGTGCCCGTCATTTCGCTGCCCTCAAAAAGGGCTGGCATATGGTCACGGGTCAGATGGCAGGCGTCGAGCATCGCCTCGCTCCAGTCCCGTTTCGCCACATCGAGCCACAGGGTGCCCGCTGCGTCAGACATGTCGCTGGCGAAATCGCCCGTCATGCGAAAACGCAGATAATCTTTTGGCAGCAGCACCTTCGCCACCTGACGGAAAATTTCCGGCTCATGGCGCTGCACCCACAAAAGTTTTGGTGCCGTAAACCCTGGCATCATCAGGTTGCCCGTGATTTCACGGGACGCAGGCACGCTCTCTTCGAGGATTGCGCACTCTTCCGCGCACCGGCCATCATTCCAGAGGATGGCCGGCCGCAGCACCCGATGCTGGCTGTCCAACAGCGTCGCGCCGTGCATTTGTCCGGCAATGCCCAGCGCATTAACCTCGCGCAGGCTGTGTTGTTCACCCAGGGCTTTAATTGCGCGGTCCGTCGCTTGCCACCACTGTTCCGGGTCCTGCTCCGACCATAGCGGATGTGGACGTGAAACCTGCAGCTTTTCAGTCTGTGTTGCCAGTACGTCGCCCTGCTCACTTAACAGAATGGCTTTCACACCCGATGTGCCAAGATCAATCCCGATATACATTCGGTGACTCCTTTAACTGAAATGCCCGGTGGCGCTACGCTGACCGGGCCTACGTTATTACTTATCAAACAGATAGTGATTCACCAGGTTTTCCAGCAGTTCCTGATGCCCGCTCTGGTGCTGCGGTGCCAGGTGATGCTGTTCAGCGTACTGCGCGATCTCAGCAAGCGATAACTGACCTTTCAAAATTTGCTGGCCCAGCTCACTGTTCCAGCCGCTATAGCGTTTCGCCACACGTTTATCCAGCTCGCCATCTTCAATCATACGAGCCGCCACTTTCAGCGCCAGCGCCATGGTATCCATTGCGCCGATATGGCCGTAGAACAGATCGTATTTGTCAGTGCTCTGACGACGCACTTTGGCATCGAAGTTAAGGCCACCGGTGGTGAAACCGCCCGCTTTGATGATTTCGTACATCACCAGCGCATTCTCTTCCACGCTGTTCGGGAACTGGTCAGTGTCCCAGCCCAGTTGCGGGTCGCCACGGTTAGCATCCACAGAGCCAAAGATACCCAGCGCAATCGCAGAGGCAATTTCGTGGTGGAAAGAGTGGCCCGCAAGCGTGGCGTGGTTAGCCTCAATGTTGACTTTGATCTCTTTTTCCAGACCAAACTGCTTCAGGAAGCCGTACACCGTGGCAACGTCATAATCGTACTGGTGCTTCGTTGGCTCCTGCGGCTTCGGTTCTATCAGCAGCGTACCGCGGAAACCGATTTTGTGTTTGTGCTCAACGACCATCTGCATAAAGCGGCCAATTTGTTCACGCTCCTGGCGCAGATCGGTGTTCAGCAGGGATTCATAACCTTCGCGGCCGCCCCACAGGACATAGTTCTCGCCACCCAGTTGATGCGTGGCATTCATCGCGGTCACAACCTGAGTGGCTGCCCAGCTAAACACTTCCGGGTCCGGGTTAGTTGCTGCGCCTGCGCCATAGCGTGGATTGGTGAAGCAGTTCGCCGTCCCCCACAACAGTTTCACGCCGCTTTGTTGCTGTTTTGCCGCCAGCACATCCACCATCTGCGCGAAGTTATTCAAATACTCTTTCAGTGACGCGCCTTCCGGGGAGACATCCACATCATGGAAGCAGTAGTACGGTACGTTCAGCTTGTGGAAGAATTCAAACGCGACATCCGCTTTACGTTTCGCCAGTTCGATGGCTTCGCCAGGTTGTTGCCATGGTCGGTCAAAAGAGCCAACACCGAACATGTCGGCACCGTTCCAGCAGAAGGTATGCCAGTAACAGGCGGCAAAGCGCAGATGGTCTTCCATGCGCTTACCCAGCACCAGCTCATCCGGGTTGTAGTGACGAAATGCTAAAGGATTGGTGGTTTTCGTGCCTTCGTAACGAACGCGATCGAGTTGGTCGAAATAGGCTTGCATATTGAGCTCCATAATCAGGGTATGCGGCGAGGTGTAATGACGTAAGTAATAGTGAATACACATTCCGGCTTGCTCAATTACGTTATTTCACACTGCTATTGAGAGAATGCACAACTGTGCGCTGGCTCGCAAAATAATGTGCAGACAAACTATTTTTCGGCGCGTATTCCAGAATCAAATGTAATTAATAGGTTACGCATTTTAAAATCCGATCGCGGTCATAAATTCAGAAATAAACCAAATATCGTAACGAGAAGATAAAAATCTGTAATTGCCAGACCGCCTTTCCACGTTAAAAATTTGCTGCGTCTCAGCAGTGAATGTTTCTTTTATCTCAACAGCAACGTACTCCTACAAAAAGGCCCAATAATTATGAAGATAAAGAACCTGTACCTGACTCTCTGCACTACTCTCCTGCTTGCCAGCTTTGCCGGACATGCGAAAGAGGTCAAAATCGGCATGGCGATTGACGACCTGCGCCTGGAGCGCTGGCAAAAAGATCGCGATATTTTTGTTAAAAAAGCAGAATCTCTTGGCGCAGAGGTATTCGTTCAGTCGGCTAACGGCAACGAAGAAACGCAAATGTCGCAAATTGAAAATATGATCAACCGTGGCGTCGACGTGCTGGTCATTATCCCGTACAACGGCCAGGTATTAAGTAACGTCGTTAAAGAAGCCAAACAGGAAGGCATAAAAGTTCTGGCATATGACCGCATGATTAATAATGCGGACATTGATTTCTATATTTCATTCGATAATGAAAAAGTCGGTGAATTACAGGCAAAAAGTCTGGTCGATAAAGTGCCTCAGGGGAATTATTTCCTGATGGGTGGCTCACCGGTTGATAACAACGCCAAACTGTTCCGTGAAGGACAAATGAAAGTCCTTAAGCCATATATTGACGACGGCAAAATTAAAATCGTCGGCGATCAATGGGCTGATGGCTGGCTGCCAGAAAATGCGCTGAAAATTATGGAAAATGCATTAACGGCGAATAACAACAAAATCGACGCCGTTGTAGCCTCTAACGATGCAACGGCTGGCGGTGCGATTCAGGCACTCAGCGCACAGGGTCTGGCCGGGAAAGTCGCTATTTCGGGCCAGGATGCCGACCTTGCTGGCGTGAAACGCATTATTGCAGGCACCCAAACCATGACGGTTTATAAGCCCATCACCGAGCTTGCAAATACGGCCGCAGAAATTGCCGTTGAGCTGGGAAATGGTCAGCAGCCGAAAGCCGACGCTTCTCTGAACAACGGGCTGAAGGACGTCCCGTCTCGCCTGCTTACGCCAATTGAAGTCAATAAAGAGAACATTGACGCCACGGTGATTAAAGACGGTTTCCACAAAAAGAGTGAATTGTAATTCAGCGCTGCCCCTGCCTGGCGGGGGCGCATCGATTTGTACTGTTCTTCCTTCGGGCCATGTGGAGCAGTTATGCCTTATTTACTTGAAATGAAAAGCATCACCAAAGCCTTTGGCGCAGTGAAGGCGGTCGACAATGTCAGCCTGCGGCTGAACCCTGGCGAAGTGGTGTCATTGTGCGGTGAAAATGGTTCCGGCAAATCAACGCTGATGAAAGTGCTGTGCGGCATCTACCCTTACGGCAGCTATGACGGCGAAATCGTCTTTGCCGGTGAAGTCATTCAGGCCACACATATTCGCGATACCGAACGAAAAGGCATCGCTATCATTCACCAGGAACTGGCGCTGGTGAAGCACCTCACTGTGCTGGAGAACATTTTCCTCGGAGCCGAACTTTCACGCCACGGTGTGCTGGATTACGACACCATGACGCTGCGCTGCGAAAAACTGCTGGCGCAAGTGAGCCTTGCCATCTCACCGGACACCCGCGTGGGCGACTTAGGTCTGGGCCAGCAACAACTGGTTGAAATCGCCAAGGCACTGAACAAACAGGTCAGGCTGTTAATCCTTGACGAGCCGACGGCCTCGCTCACCGAACAGGAAACGGCCGTCCTGCTCGACATCATCCGCGATCTGCAAAACCACGGCATCGCCTGCATCTATATTTCGCACAAACTCAATGAAGTAAAAGCCATTTCAGACACCATCTGCGTGATCCGCGACGGCCAGCATATCGGCACGCGCGAAGCGGCAGGTATGAGTGAAGATGACATCATCACCATGATGGTAGGGCGCGAGCTGACTGCGCTGTACCCGAACGAACCTCATACTGTTGGCGAGGAAGTGCTACGGGTGGAAAATCTGACCGCGTGGCATCCCGTTAACCGTCACATCAAGCGCGTAAATAATATCTCCTTCTCGCTGCACCGGGGAGAGATCCTCGGTATTGCCGGACTGGTTGGTGCAGGGCGTACCGAGGCCGTGCAATGCCTGTTTGGTGTCTGGCCTGGACGCTGGGAAGGCACTATTTATATCGACGGCCAGCATGTAAAGATTGAAAACTGCCAGCAGGCGATTGCCCGTGGTATTGCCATGGTGCCAGAAGACCGCAAAAAAGATGGCATCGTGCCAGTCATGGCTGTCGGTAAAAACATCACGCTGGCGGCCCTCAGTCAGTTTTCCGGTGCGCTGAGCAGCCTGGATGACGCTGCCGAGCAGCAGTGTATTCTCCAGTCACTCACGAGACTTAAGGTGAAAACCTCCTCCCCGGATCTGGCCATTGGACGCCTGAGCGGAGGCAACCAGCAGAAGGCGATTCTGGCACGTTGCCTGCTCCTGAATCCGCGCATTTTGATCCTCGATGAACCCACTCGCGGGATTGATATCGGTGCGAAATATGAAATCTACAAACTGATTAATCAGCTTGTGCAACAAGGGATTGCCGTCATCGTCATTTCGTCTGAACTCCCCGAAGTGCTCGGCCTGAGCGACCGCGTGCTGGTCATGCATGAAGGGAAACTGAAAGCCAACCTGATTAACCAGAACCTGACACAAGAGCAGGTGATGGAAGCCGCCTTAAGGAGCGAACGCCATGTCGAAAAGCAACCCGTCTGATATCAAAGTCGCTGTTCCGACGCCCGGCGCTTTCGCGGGGCTAAAAGCGCTTAACATGCAGGTTTTTGTGATGATCGCCGCGATTATTGCCATTATGTTGTTCTTTACCTGGATGACTGATGGCTCGTACTTAAGCGCGCGTAACGTCTCAAACCTGCTGCGCCAGACCGCCATCACCGGCATTCTGGCCGTAGGGATGGTCTTTGTCATTATCTCTGCGGAAATTGACCTGTCGGTGGGGTCGATGATGGGTCTGCTCGGCGGCGTGGCGGCAATTTTTGACGTCTGGCTTGGCTGGCCGCTGCCGCTGACAATTGCCGTCACGCTGGTGCTCGGTCTGTTGCTCGGAGCCTGGAACGGCTGGTGGGTGGCGTACCGTAAAGTGCCGTCGTTTATCGTCACCCTCGCCGGGATGCTGGCCTTCCGTGGGATTTTGATTGGCATTACCAACGGCACGACCGTCTCACCAACCAGTGCCGCGATGTCGCAGATTGGGCAGAGTTACCTCTCAGATGGCGTCGGCTTTACGCTGGGTGTTGTGGGTCTGATAGCATTTGTGGCATGGCAGTGGCGGGGACGAATGCGCCGTCAGGCACTAGGTCTGGCCTCTCCGGCATCAACGTCCGTGGTGGGACGTCAGGCACTCACCGCGGTGATTGTGCTGGGTGCTATCTGGCTTCTGAACGACTACCGCGGCGTCCCGACGCCCGTACTGCTGCTGGCACTTTTGCTTCTGGGCGGCATGTTTATGGCGACGCGCACCGCGTTTGGACGCCGTATTTATGCCATCGGCGGTAACCTTGAGGCGGCGCGTCTGTCAGGCATCAACGTGGAGCGAACGAAACTCGCCGTCTTTGCCATCAACGGCCTGATGGTAGCCATTGCGGGGTTGATCCTCAGCTCGCGTCTGGGGGCGGGTTCACCCTCAGCCGGTAATATTGCAGAGCTGGATGCTATCGCTGCCTGCGTTATCGGCGGCACCAGTCTCGCAGGCGGTGTGGGCAGCGTAGCCGGTGCGGTGATGGGCGCATTTATTATGGCTTCGCTGGATAACGGGATGAGTATGATGGACGTCCCGACGTTTTGGCAGTATATCGTCAAGGGTGCCATTCTTTTGCTGGCAGTCTGGATGGACTCTGCCACCAAGCGGCGTGCCTGAGAACAGTATTGTTACTTATTTGGGAAAGTAAGCCATGTTTGAAAAGCGTCACCGCATTACGTTGTTATTCAATGCCAACAAAGCCTACGATCGCCAGGTGGTTGAAGGGGTTGGGGAATATTTGCAGGCGTCGCAATCCGAGTGGGATATTTTCATTGAAGAAGATTTTCGCACCCGTCTTGAGAACATCAAAGACTGGCTGGGCGATGGCGTAATCGCGGACTATGACGATCCCGTGATCGAGCAATTGCTGAGTGGCGTCGACGTCCCCATTGTGGGCGTCGGCGGCTCTTATCACACGCCTGAGCACTACCCGCCCGTGCATTACATTGCCACCGACAACCACGCGCTCGTTGAAAGCGCATTTCTGCATCTAAAAGAGAAAGGCGTACATCGCTTTGCTTTTTACGGTTTACCGGCCTCAAGCGGTAAGCGCTGGGCGGTAGAGCGTGAGCACGCATTTTGCCAGCTGGTAGCCCAGGAGAAGTATCGGGGTGTGGTGTACCAGGGGCTGGAAACCGCACCGGAAAACTGGCAGCACGCGCAAAACCGCCTGGCGGACTGGCTGCAAACGTTACCGCCGCAAACAGGAATTATTGCCGTAACAGATGCCCGTGCCCGTCATGTACTGCAGGTTTGTGAGCATTTACATATTCCAGTACCTGAAAAGCTGTGCGTCATTGGTATCGATAACGAAGAACTGACGCGATACCTGTCACGCGTGGCATTGTCCTCGGTGGCACAAGGCACACGTCAGATGGGCTACCAGGCCGCTAAGTTGCTTCATCGTTTGCTGGATAACGAAGCGTTGCCGCTTCAGCGCCTGCTGGTTCCCCCTGTGCGCGTAGTGGAACGACGCTCCACTGACTATCGCTCGTTAAACGATCCGGCCGTGATTCAGGCCATGCACTATATTCGTAATCACGCCTGCAAAGGCATCAAGGTTGATCAGGTACTGGATTCTGTCGGTATTTCTCGTTCGAATCTGGAGAAACGTTTTAAAGAGGAAGTGGGTGAAACCATCCACGCGGTCATTCATGCCGAAAAGCTGGAGAAAGCGCGCAGCCTGTTGATCTCCACCTCGCTTTCCATCAATGAAATCTCGCAGATGTGTGGCTATCCGTCATTACAGTATTTTTATTCGGTATTCAGAAAGGAGTATGACACCACGCCGAAAGAGTATCGGGAACGGCACAGCGAAGTGTTGATATAGAAACAAAAACGCCTTCCAGTGGAAGGCGTTTTTTGAGTTACATATGCGCGGCGATTAAGCGCTGGTTATCCTGGTACATCGCGAACAAATAGTTGTTATAGCGCTGCCCCTGCGTGGAATACCCTTTCAGCTTGTGGATCATCGTACTTGCCGTCACTTCCTGATCCGCCTTACGCAACTGAGCGCGTGATTTACGGAACGAAGCGTAAGCAGGGTGCGTGTTCAGGTTCACCACATAGGCATTCACGGAATCTTTTACAGACGCAAACTGCGAATACCCCTTCACTTTGCCTGGCGCATTGGCGCAACGTCCTTTCGCACATTTCATGCCGAAGAGGTTGTTGTTGTTACGCGCAAGTTTCGAGGTTCCCCAGCCGCTTTCGGCTGCAGCCATCGTCGCTACCATGCTGCCAGGAATGATATCCACGCGCTCTAAAAGCGAGTTCCACGGCACGCGACGCGTGTTGCCGCTCCATTTCACTTTATAGCGTTTGGTAATTTCTTTCAGGCGCGAGCGTTCAGACGGCGACCAGCGGCTATCGTACTGTTTGGCGATCAGCCAGTTACGATCCGCCGTAATCGCGGCATTTTGACTTGTGATGTAAGGCATTACCGTCCGGAGAAACGCTTTTTTCCTTGGTGTTCCGGAAGGGTATTTTCGCAAATCAGGAAGTGAACTACTCTTTGCACTATTGCGAGAATACTCTTGTTTACTGCTAACCTTACTACTTGTCGTCTTTATAACGTGGGCTTTCTTACTCGTTGTATCCGTGTGCGTCTTCGCAAGCACCTCACCCGAAAATGCCATGGTGAGTAACATGAGTATCGCGGCCCCATATCGTCGAATGGGAGTCGATATCATTAGGTCTCCTGGTCGGATATAAACATTCCAACACCTTATTTTTTTCACAAATTTGAGAGCGGAATCTCAAATCATAGCAAAAATAGACTTCAAGAGCACGTATAGAAATAGTCCAATTCCGAAACTATGTCACCTGAAAGCGGCTCACTAAAACATCATTTCTGAAAAAATGTGCGCGATATCGCAGATAACTGCTTAATTTTGCGCGCGATCACTCATCCTTTCGCGTCCTCCTGGCAGAAAGCGCCAGGGGAGGAGTTTTTCATCTGCACCCGATGGCACACTGGTTAAAAATGCCGCGACAGGAAAATGGAATGAAACGCACCGCAATCGCTTTTCTGCTACTACCCGCACTGGCACAGGCAGAGTGGTCATCACCTGGATTTAGCGCGTTTAACGCCGAAGGCACCGGGGTTTTCACCAGCCAGGCAAAGCTGACGAAGGGTACGCGTCCCCTGACGTTACGTTTTGACAACGCGTGCTGGCAGCCAACAGACGCCATAAAACTCAACGAGATGCTTTCGCTCAAACCGTGCGAAGGTACGCCACCGCAGTGGCGATTGTTCCGCGATGGTGAGTACCAGATGCGCATTGATACGCGGTCAGGCACGCCCACGCTGATGTTAACGGTTCAAAGCGCGGCAGAACACCCCGTCGCCAGCGTCATGCGTCAGTGCCCAAAATGGGACGGTAAACCGCTGACGCTGAACGTTAGCCACACTTTCCCGGAAGGAACCGTCGTGCGCGATTTCTACAGCAAACAGACCGCGACAGTCCAGAACGGCCAAATCACCCTCCAGCCTGCCGCCAACAGCAACGGCCTGCTTCTGCTTGAGCGTGCCGAAACTGACAAACCGGCACCGTTTAGCTGGCAAAACGCCACCGTCTATTTCGTGCTGACCGATCGCTTTGTTAATGGTGACACAACGAATGACAACAGCTACGGCCGACATAAAGACGGTATGCAGGAGATTGGCACCTTCCACGGCGGCGATCTTAAAGGGCTTGCCAGCAAGCTCGACTATTTACAGCAACTGGGCGTCAATGCGCTCTGGATCAGTTCTCCGCTGGAGCAGATCCACGGCTGGGTGGGCGGCGGTACAAAAGGTGATTTCCCCCACTACGCCTATCACGGTTACTACACGCAGGACTGGACAACGCTCGATGCGAACATGGGCACCGAAGATGACTTACGCCACCTTATCGACGAAGCGCACAAGCGCGGTATCCGTATTCTGTTCGACATCGTGATGAACCATACGGGCTACGCTACGCTGGCGGATATGCAGGAATTTCAGTTTGGTGCTTTGTACCTTCAGGGTGATGAGCTGAAAAAAACGCTGGGCGAACGCTGGACCGACTGGAAGCCAGGCGCTGGTCAAAGCTGGCATAGCTTTAATGATTACATTAATTTCAGCGATAAAGCCGCATGGGAAAAATGGTGGGGCAAAAAGTGGGTCCGCACCGATATTGGTGATTATGACAATCCCGGCTTCGATGATTTGACCATGTCGTTGGCATTCCTGCCGGACGTGAAAACCGAATCCACAACGCCTTCCGGTTTACCTGAATTTTATCAACACAAGCCAGATACCCATGCTAAAGCGATTCCAGGCTACACCCCGCGTGATTATCTGACTCACTGGCTCAGCCAGTGGGTACGTGACTACGGTATCGACGGCTTCCGGGTCGATACCGCAAAACACGTTGAACTCGACGCGTGGCAGCAACTGAAAGATCAGGCAAGCCAGGCGCTGGCCGCGTGGAAAGCCGCCAACCCGGATAAAAAGCTCGATAATGCCCCGTTCTGGATGACCGGTGAATCCTGGGGACACGGCGTCATGCAAAGTGAGTATTACCGCCACGGTTTCGATGCGATGATCAACTTTGACTACCAGGAACAGGCGGCAAAAGCGGTAGATTGTCTGGCCAATATGGACCTCCTCTGGCAGCAGATGGCGGAGAAACTGCAGAGTTTTAACGTACTGAGCTATCTCTCTTCACACGATACGCGACTGTTCCGCGAAGGCGGGCAACGCGCCGCAGAGCTGCTCCTGCTGGCACCGGGAAGCGTGCAAATCTATTACGGAGATGAATCAGAACGTCCATTCGGGCCGACAGGCTCCGACCCGCTGCAGGGAACGCGCTCAGATATGAACTGGCAGGACGTAACGGGCAAGCAGGCGTTAGCCGTCGCCCATTGGCAGATTTTAGGCCAGTTCCGCGCCCGTCATCCGGCGATTGGCGAGGGCAAGCAAACCACGCTTCCGCTGAAAGAAGGTTATGGCTTTGTGCGTGAACATAAGGGCGATAAAGCCATGGTGGTGTGGGCAGGGAATCAGTAGCCTTTACTTTCCCTCTCTTCCCGCAGAAGAGAGGGAAACACCACCAGAACAATTCACTACACAAATTCAAACCCACCACACAAAACAACAAACCACACCGCACCTCCTGATTTGCACCCGCTCGATGCTAGCGTTATGGTTACCCACTTTCATAATAAGCCCGACAGATCACCTGCTATGACCTTTTCACTTTTCGGCGACAAATTTACCCGCCATTCAGGCATTACCCGCCTGATGGAGGATCTCAACGATGGGCTGCGCACACCGGGCGCAATCATGCTCGGCGGCGGAAACCCGGCTCAAATCCCGGAGATGAATGCCTATTTCCAGACACTGCTGGCGCAGATGCTGGAAAACGGTAAAGCGACCGATGCGCTTTGCAACTACGACGGCCCTCAGGGTAAAACCGAGCTACTGAAACTCCTCGCCGACATGCTGCGTGAAGAGCTGGGTTGGGATATCGAACCACAGAATATTGCTCTGACTAATGGCAGCCAGAGCGCATTTTTCTACTTGTTCAACCTGTTTGCAGGACGACGTGCCGACGGCACCACCAGAAAAGTGCTGTTCCCGCTGGCACCAGAGTATATCGGCTATGCCGATTCCGGCCTTGAAGAAGACCTGTTTGTCTCAGCGCGTCCGAACATCGAACTGCTGCCGGAAGGCCAGTTCAAATATCACGTCGATTTTGAGCATCTGCATATCGGTGAAGAGACTGGGATGATCTGCGTGTCACGTCCCACCAACCCGACCGGCAACGTGATTACCGATGACGAGCTGATGAAGCTGGATGCGCTGGCAAATCAGCACGGCATCCCTCTGGTTATCGATAACGCCTATGGCGTGCCGTTCCCTGGGATTATCTTCAGCGAAGCACGTCCGCTGTGGAATCCGAACATCATCCTGTGCATGAGCCTCTCCAAACTGGGCCTGCCAGGCAGCCGATGCGGCATCATTATCGCCAATGAAAAAATCATCTCCGCCATTACCAATATGAACGGCATTATCAGCCTTTCACCTGGCGGTATTGGTCCGGCGATGATGTGCGAGATGATTAAACGCAACGATCTGCTGCGCCTGTCGAATGAGGTCATTAAGCCGTTCTATTATCAGCGTGTTCAGGAGACTATCGCGATCATTCGCCGCTACTTACCGGAAGAACGCTGCCTGATCCACAAACCTGAAGGGGCAATTTTCCTGTGGCTGTGGTTTAAAGATCTGCCGATCACCACTGAACTGCTTTACCAGCGTCTGAAAAAACGCGGCGTACTGATGGTGCCGGGCGATTATTTCTTCCCAGGGCTGGATAAGCCGTGGCCGCACACGCACCAGTGTATGCGCATGAACTACGTTCCCGACCCGGAGAAAATCGAAGCGGGTGTTAAAATTCTCGCCGAAGAGATTGAGAACGCCTGGCAAGAAGAAAGTCAGTAAGCACTCACACCAGGTGATGCAGCCGTTCGGCGCGTAATCTGGCGGGATCAACACAGCGTAACGCGTGAGTCGGACATGCTTCAACGCAGGCAGGTCCGCTCTCGCGATGCGCGCATAAATCACATTTCAACGCCTGGGTATTATTTCCCACCCACCGAACCTGCATTGCCCCAAACGGACAGGCCACCATACAACTTTTACACCCAATACAACGCGCCTGCTCCACCCGCCAGAACCCTGCCGCGCGGCGGATGGCATTTGTCGGGCAGACATTGGCACAAGGGGCATCTTCGCACTGATGGCAACCGACAGCCGTGGTGAACGAACCGCCCTTAACCACCTGAATACGGGATGTGAAGGCTTTCGGGGAGACGGAAGCACAGTCCTCGGTTTCCTGATGCGACACCACGCAGGCCACTTCACAGGTGCGGCACCCGATGCATTTTGTCGAATCTGCCACGATAAATCGGTTCATCTGTTACGCCTCGCGTACGTTAAAACCCAGTTCTTTTGAGATCGCTTCTGCCGTTTCACGCAATGGTTTGAGCAGATTTTTCTCGCCAATCTGCTTCATGCGGGAAGTCGACAGTGAAATGGAAATCGCATACGGCACGCGGCCATGAATATCAAACACCGGTACGGCAATACAGGAGACACCCAGCTCGTTCTCTTCTTTGTCCATCGCCATGCTGTGCTCACGGATTTCCGCCAGCTCATCATACATGGCGCTCAGTTCGGTGATGGTGTTGCGGGTCAACGGCTGGATCTGTTCCTGGTGGCTTTCCCAGTAACTCGCCACGTAATCCTGATGGCCAAACGCCATGTAGATCTTACCCATTGCCGAACAATAGAGCGGCATATGCTGGCCGATATAAGCACGCGTGCGCAGCATGCCGGTCGTCGGCTCCAGTTTGTAAATCAGGATGGCGTGATCGTCTTCACGGCTGGAGAAGTTCACCGTTTCTCCGGTCGCGATATTCAGCGTCTCAAGATGCGGTGCCGCCACGTGGATGATATTCAGCGATGACAGGGCCTTTTGCCCAACGGCAATGAATTTGGTGGTCAGGCGATAGCTGCCCGCCGCAGGCGCTGGCGTCACGTAGCCGCAAGACTGCAGCCCCTGCAATAACCGGTGCACGGTGCTCTTATTCAGCCCTGCAAGTTCTGACAAATGCGCCAGTGGGCACCCGTTCGGATAGTTACTGAGGATCTCAATCAGCATCAGGCCGCGAAACAAGCTCTGGCTACCTGCGGGCCTCTCTTTTTCTTGCGTCATTTCGCTCTCTTTCATGCTCATCAAATGGCTCCTTTTTGTCGCGCCCTGATGGTAGCGCAAAGTGTGGTTCAGTTCACGATCTCAACAGAAAAAACACAACCGTTTGATTTTAATCGATTTTGAAAATCATGAATGTCGTTGATCTGTCAAAATTTGATCGTTATATTTGAAATCAGATTTCGCATAGTGAAATTTAGAGATAAAAAAGCACTCACACTTGCCCCTAAAAACAGGAGAACAGGGATGAAAGTGACCTTTGATGAGTTGAAAGCGGCATTCAACCGGGTTCTGCTCGAACGTGGCGTGAAAGCAGATACCGCGGATGCGTGCGCCGAGATGTTTGCCCGCACCACGGAATCCGGCGTCTACTCACACGGCGTGAACCGTTTCCCGCGTTTTATTCAGCAGCTTGATGCTGGCGACATCATCCCGGACGCCCTGCCAGAACGTATTACCACGCTGGGGGCCATCGAACAGTGGGATGCCCGGCGTTCCATCGGCAACCTGACGGCGAAGAAAATGATGGATCGCGCCACCGAGCTGGCTTCCGATCACGGTATTGGCCTGGTGGCGCTGCGTAACGCGAACCACTGGATGCGCGGTGGCAGCTACGGCTGGCAGGCGGCGGAGAAAGGCTATATCGGAATTTGCTGGACCAACTCCATCGCCGTGATGCCGCCGTGGGGATCAAAAGAGTGCCGTATTGGCACCAACCCGCTGATCGTCGCGATCCCATCCAGCCCAATCACTATGGTGGATATGTCGATGTCGATGTTCTCCTACGGCATGCTGGAGGTGAATCGTCTGGCTGGGCGTGAACTGCCGGTGGATGGCGGCTTTGATGACGCAGGCAACCTCACTAAAGAGCCGGGTGTGATTGAGAAAAACCGCCGCATTCTGCCGATGGGCTACTGGAAAGGTTCTGGTTTATCCATCGTGCTCGATATGATCGCCACCCTGCTCTCCAATGGCTCTTCCGTGGCGGAAGTGACTCAGGACAACAGCGATGAGTACGGCGTGTCGCAGATCTTTATTGCCATCGAAGTGGATCGCCTGATCGACGGGCCAACCCGCGATGCCAAACTGCAGCGCATCATGGATTTCATCACCACTGCGGAACGGTCCGACGAAAACGTCGCTGTCCGTCTGCCGGGGCATGAGTTTACGCGCCTGCTGGAAGAAAACCGCCGCAGCGGCATCACCGTTGACGACAGCGTATGGGCAAAAATCCAGTCTCTGTAAGGAGTGGGCCATGCTATTCGGACATATTTCGCAGCCAAATCCGTGTCGCCTGCCGCAGGCGATTGAAAAAGCACTTAATTTTCTGCGCACCACGGATTTCACCACGCTGGAGCCGGGCGTGGTGGAAATTGACGGGCGTAACATCTTTGCTCAGGTGCTCGACCTGACCACCAGAGAGCCGCATGAGAATCGCCCGGAGATCCACCGCCGCTATCTTGATATTCAGTTCCTGGCCTGGGGGGAGGAAAAAATCGGTATCGCTATTGATACCGGTAATAACGAAATAAGTGAGTCATTGCTGGAACAGCGGGATATTATTTTTTATCGCGACAGTGAAAATGAATCATTTATCGAAATGATACCCGGCAGCTACGCCATATTTTTCCCGCAGGATGTTCATCGTCCTGCCTGTATTAAAAACAACGAAACTGCAATTCGTAAAATTGTGGTGAAAGTGGCACTCAGCGAATTAGATTAATTTTCTGAAAGATACAGGAAAGCGAAATGACCAACACCGGTTTTATTATTGGTGCGTACCCCTGCGCACCCTCGTTTCACCAGAAAGGGGAACACGAAGAGCAGGCCTTCTGGCGGGAACTTGCCGACACACCGTATATCCGTGGGCTGGAACAACCTTGTCTTGAAAATCTTCACCCATTTGGTGATGAATGGCTGTTTCGCCACACGCCGGGGGAGTGGCAAATTGTCGTAACGGCGGTAATGGAAACCATGCGCCGCCGTGGCACCAACGGCGCGTTTGGTCTGGCGTCTGCTGACGAAGCACAGCGCAAAGCCAGCGTTGAGTATTACCGTCATCTGCATCACAAGATTGAGGCCGTGAATACCCGCTTTCCAGGCAAAGTCATTGCCCTTGAAATGCAGGCGGCACCGCAGGCGGGTAATGCGTCTGTCGAACAAGCCACCGAGGCTTTCTCCCGCTCCATTCGTGAAATCGCGCAATGGGACTGGGCCTGCGATCTGCTACTCGAACACTGTGATTCCATGACCGGCCCCGCGCCACGCAAAGGGTTCTTACCCTTACAGCAGGTGCTGGACGTGGTGAAAGGAACGGATATCAGCGTGTGCATCAACTGGGCGCGGTCGGCCATTGAAGGGCGTAACACCACTCTTCCGGTTGAGCACGTACAGGCCGCGCTCCGGGCAGGAAAACTGGGGGCGCTGATGTTCTCCGGCACCGCCACCTGCGGAGAATACGGGGAATGGCAGGATTTACACGCACCGTTTTCTTCGTGCTGCACCGAAAGTTTAATGACTATTGAACATGCAAAAGCACTATTTACTGCGGCGAGCGCCGCAACATTGAAATTCTCCGGTATTAAGTTACTGGAAATAAATGCTAATGCTAACGTCAACCATCGCATTGCTATTTTGCGCGACGGCATTAGCGCCATGAATAAAGCAACGCAATAACAATAAAAAAATCCTTATTCCGGTTACATTGACTGAGACATAAAATATGAATACGTCTTCTCATGCTCTACATGCGGATATTCCGCGCCAGCGCTGGTTAAGAATCATTCCGCCGATTCTTATTGCCTGCATTATTTCCTATATGGACCGCGTGAATATTGCGTTTGCGATGCCGGGCGGTATGGATGAAGAGTTAGGTATTTCTGCCACGATGGCGGGCCTGGCGGGTGGGATCTTCTTTATCGGCTATCTGTTCCTGCAGGTTCCCGGCGGCAAGATTGCCGTTCATGGCAGCGGTAAGAAGTTTATCGGCTGGTCTCTGGTCGCCTGGGCGGTGATCTCGGTTCTGACCGGGCTTGTGACCAACCAGTATCAACTGCTGGGGCTGCGCTTTTTACTCGGCGTGGCGGAAGGTGGAATGCTGCCCGTCGTGCTCACCATGATCAGCAACTGGTTCCCGGATGCTGAACGCGGCCGTGCTAACGCGATTGTGATCATGTTTGTGCCGATTGCCGGGATCATCACGGCCCCGCTGTCCGGGTGGATCATCACTGCGCTCGACTGGCGCTGGCTGTTCATCATTGAAGGGCTGATGTCCGTCGTTGTGCTGGTACTCTGGGCCTTTACGGTCTATGACCGCCCGCAGGAAGCGCGCTGGATTTCCGAGGCCGAGAAAAACTATCTGGTCCACACGCTGGCCGCTGAGCAGCAGGCGATTGCCGGAAAAGAGGTGAAAAACGCTTCGCTCAGCGCGGTTTTGTCAGACAAAACCATGTGGCAGCTGATCGCCCTGAATTTCTTTTATCAGACCGGGATTTACGGTTACACCCTCTGGCTGCCAACCATCCTGAAAGAGCTGACGCATACCAGCATCGGTCAGGTGGGGATGCTCGCCATCCTGCCTTACATCGGTGCCATTGCGGGTATGTTCCTGTTCTCTTCACTCTCTGACCGCACCGGCAAGCGCAAGCTGTTTGTCTCCCTGCCATTGATTGGATTCGCGCTCTGCATGTTCCTCTCCGTGGCGTTAAAAGAGAACACCTGGCTGGCTTATGCCGCACTGGTGGGCTGTGGCTTCTTCCTGCAGTCGGCTGCTGGCGTGTTCTGGACCATTCCGGCGCGGCTGTTCAGTGCCGAGATGGCAGGCGGTGCGCGCGGCGTAATTAACGCCCTGGGCAACCTCGGTGGCTTCTGCGGGCCGTATGCAGTAGGCGTGCTGATCACCCTGTACAGCAAGGATGCGGGCGTTTACTGCCTGGCCGTTTCCCTGGCGCTGGCGTCGCTGCTGGCCCTGCTGTTACCGGCGAAATGCGATGCCGGATCGGAACCTAATCCTACGGTGAACCCGCACAAGCGTGCAGCCTGATGCCCTCACCTGACCCACTAAACCAAACCGTAGGCCGGGTAAGCGAAGTGCCACCCGGCAATTAAGCGAGAAGAAGATGAGTGAAAAAGAGCCCCTCTGGCTGGGTATCGATTGTGGCGGTACTTATCTGAAAGCCGGTTTATATAACAGCCAGGGCAAGGAAATCAGCATTGAACGCCGCTCGGTTGCCACGCTCAGCCCGCGCGCAGGCTACGCCGAACGGGATATGCACCAATTGTGGCAGCACTGCCACGCTACCGTCGCCTTACTGCTCAACAATTCAGGCGTTGACGGCGAACAGATCAAAGGTGTCGGCATCTCTGCTCAGGGAAAAGGTCTGTTTCTTCTTGATAAACATGACCAGCCCCTGGGTAACGCCATGCTCTCCTCCGATCGCCGTGCGCTGGAGATTGTGCAGCGCTGGCAGCAGGACGGCATCCCCGAAAAACTTTACCCGCATACACGCCAGACGCTGTGGACGGGCCATCCGGCCTCGCTTTTACGCTGGGTGAAAGAGAACGAGCCGCTGCGTTATCAGCAGATTGGCTGCGTGATGATGGCACATGATTATCTGCGCTGGTGCCTTACGGGGGTAAAAGGTTGCGAAGAGAGCAACATCTCGGAATCTAACCTCTACAACATGAACACCGGCCAGTACGACCCGCAGCTCACACGCTGGCTCGGTATCGGTGAAATCGACGGTGCACTGCCGCCCATTGTCGGTTCAGCAGAAATTTGCGGGGAAATCACCGCTCAGGCAGCCGCACTGACCGGTCTCGCGGCGGGTACGCCCGTCGTTGGTGGACTGTTTGATGTGGTTTCCACCGCGATCTGCGCCGGGCTGCACGACGAAAATACGCTTAACGCCGTGATGGGTACCTGGGCCGTCACCAGCGGGATCGCCAATGCGCTTCGTGACAACGAGCCGTACTCTTACGTCTATGGCCGCTACGTTCATCCAGAGCAGTTTATCGTCCACGAAGCCAGCCCCACGTCTTCCGGCAACCTTGAGTGGCTGGCGGCACAGTGGGGAGATATCTCGTTCAGCGAGATCAACCAGGCTGTCGCTAGCCTGCCAAAAGCAGAAAGCGAGGTGTTTTTCCTGCCGTTTCTCTATGGCAGCAACGCCGGGCTGGAGATGACCAGCGGTCTCTACGGCATGCAGGCGCTACACACCCGCGCGCACCTGTTACAGGCGGTCTACGAGGGCGTGGTGTTCAGCCATATGACCCATCTTAACCGCATGCTCGAACGCTTTACCCATGTGAAGGCGCTGCGTGTTACGGGCGGCCCAACCCATTCGGATGTGTGGATGCAAATGCTCGCGGACGTCAGCGGCCTGGCGATTGAACTTCCGCAGGTGGAAGAGACCGGCTGTTCCGGCGCAGCGCTGGCGGCGCTGGTTGGCACCAGCGTTTATCCCGATTTCCACGCCGCTCAGCGTGCCCTCAAACATGACATCCGGGTCATTGAGCCCGACATGCGCGCCCATGGGGCCTACCAGCACAAATATCACCGTTACCAGTTACTGATTTCAGCACTACAGGGTTATCACGCCCGCGTTAAGGAGCACGACCTATGAGCCGACCATTACTGCAGCTGGCGCTCGACCATACCTCACTTCCGGCTGCACAGCGCGATGTCGCTTTGCTTTTGGATCACGTCAATATCGTCGAAGCAGGCACCATTTTATGCCTGACCGAAGGGCTGAACGCCGTGCGCGCCCTGCGCGAACAGTGCCCGGAGAAGATCATCGTGGCAGACTGGAAAGTAGCCGACGCCGGGGAAACGCTGGCTGAGCAGGCGTTTGGGGCAGGAGCAAACTGGATGACCATCATCTGCGCCGCCCCGCTGGCGACCGTCGAAAAAGGTCACGACGTGGCACTGCGCTGTGGTGGCGAGATCCAGATGGAACTGTTTGGTCACTGGACGCTGGACGACGCGCGCGCGTGGCATCGCGTCGGTGTGAAACAGGCGATCTACCATCGCGGGCGCGATGCGCAGGCCAGCGGACAGCAGTGGGGGGAAGCCGATCTCGCTAAAATGAAAGCCCTCTCTGACATCGGTTTACAGCTCTCGATAACCGGCGGCATCACGCCCGCCGATCTGCCGCTGTTTAAGCAGATCAATGTTAAAGCCTTTATTGCCGGTCGTGCGCTGGCGGGTGCGGTGAATCCACCGCAGGTGGCACAGGCATTCCACTCGCAAATTCGCGACATCTGGGGAGCGTAACCATGCGTCAGCATCCGTTAGGTATTTACGAAAAAGCGCTACCGAAAGATCTCACCTGGCCAGAGCGCCTGGTGCTGGCAAAAAGCTGCGGGTTCGATTTTGTTGAGATGTCCGTTGATGAAACGGACGAGCGGTTATCCCGTCTTGAGTGGAGCACCACGCAGCGCGCGTCGCTGGTTGAAGCGATGCTGGAGACCGGTGTGGCGATCCCGTCGATGTGTTTATCCGCCCACCGCCGCTTCCCGTTTGGCAGCCGGGATGAAACCGTGCGCGAACGCGCCCGCGAGATCATGACCAAAGCCATTAAGCTGGCACGCGATTTAGGCATTCGCACCATCCAGCTTGCGGGTTATGACGTCTATTACGAAGAGCATGACGAAGGGACGCAGCAACGCTTCGCCGACGGGCTGGCATGGGCCATTGAGCAGGCCGCTGCCGCACAGGTGATGGTGGCGGTGGAGATCATGGATACCGCGTTTATGAACTCCATCAGCAAATGGAAAAAGTGGGACGAGATGCTCGCGTCACCGTGGTTCAGCGTTTACCCGGATGTCGGCAACCTGAGCGCGTGGGGCAACGACGTCACCGCCGAGCTGACGCTGGGCATTGACCGCATCGCCGCAATTCACCTGAAAGATACCCAACCCGTGACCGAACACAGCCCCGGACAGTTCCGTGATGTGCCGTTTGGCGACGGTTGCGTTGATTTCGTTGGCGTCTTTAACACCCTGAATAAACTGAACTATCGCGGCGCGTTTCTGATTGAAATGTGGACCGAAAAAGCCAAAGAGCCGGTGCTGGAGATTATCCAGGCGCGCCGCTGGATTGAAGCCCGTATGCAGGAAGGAGGCATGACATGTTAGAACAACTCAAAGCGGACGTGCTGGCGGCAAACCTGGCGCTTCCCGCCCACCAGCTGGTGACCTTTACCTGGGGCAACGTCAGCGCGGTCGATCGCGAACGCGGGTTAATGGTGATCAAACCCTCCGGCGTGGAGTACGACGTGATGACGGCTGAAGATATGGTGGTGGTCAATATCGCGACCGGCCAGATCGTGGAGGGCAGTAAAAAGCCCTCTTCCGATACGCCGACCCACCTCGCGCTGTATCGTCGTTACCCGGAGATTGGCGGCATCGTGCATACCCATTCCCGCTACGCCACCATCTGGTCGCAGGCGGGGCTGGATTTACCGGCCTGGGGCACGACGCACGCGGACTATTTCTACGGCGCGATCCCCTGTACGCGCCTGATGACCCCTGCAGAAATTGCAGGGGAATATGAGTACCAGACGGGGGAAGTGATCATCAAAACCTTTGAGGAGCGCGACGTAAACCCGATGCAGATCCCTGCGGTGCTGGTTCACTCCCACGGCCCGTTCGCCTGGGGCAAAGACGCGGCCGATGCGGTACATAACGCCGTGGTGCTGGAGGAGTGCGCCTGTATGGGCCTGTTCTCACGTCAGCTCGCACCGCAACTGCCCGTAATGCAGCAAGAGCTGCTGGACAAACATTACCTGCGCAAGCACGGCGCAAATGCTTATTACGGGCAATGATTACCCGGAATTGATATGTTCCTTACAGTACCGCCGTTTCCAGACGGCGGGTGTAAGCCCCGTATGCTTTGAAAATATCTGCCGAAAATAGCCGACGTCATTAAAACCGCAGCGGTTTGCCACTTCGGTTAATGAGGCGGCATCGTTCAGCAACAGTTTTTCAGCCGCCCTGACGCGCTGGCGGTGGATCGCTTCGGTCAGGGTTAAATGAAATGTCCGGCGAAATACCCGCCCCAGATAATCCGCATTACAGTGCAGCTCCTTTGCCAGCTGCGAGGTGGATATTGGCAAATGGAATTGCGTGCGAATAAGCTGTTTTGCCTTCCACGCCATGGCCGCTCCCGCGTCGTCGGCTTTGTCTTCATATCCTGGAGAGAGAGAAACTTGCTGCAAAATCAGTAACAGAATAATTTCCAGCGCCAGGCTTCGCTGTAATTTTTCCTGCTCGCTTAAAAACTGACGAAATAATGCGATCACATATTGCGGGTCCCGCACGCTGCAGTGTTGTTCTATTGCCAGTAGAGAGGCATCGGGCAAATCGGGTTGGTTATTTTCCCTCTCAAAATGTAGCCAATAAAATTTGAGATCCGCCGGAAAGTCTTCAATACCCACATGCCGCCGATTGGGCCACAGCAGTAAACTCTCTCCCTCGTTGACCTCAAACACCGTATTTTCTTCCTGAATCGTTAATGTCCCTTTTTCGACAAATATAATCTCCCACGATGTGAGTTTACGCGCTGGATGGCGGCCCACACCACGGGAAATAAATAACCCGCCATTTTGTACTTTAACCGGAAGCGCTATGGATAATTCAAGCATTAATATTCACCATTCCACTTTTATCGCTGTGATAATTGCGTTTATCCATTGATTATTAATAAATAACAGAAACTCAGCTCGATCAAACTCACATTTTTATCATCAGGTCGGAATCGTCACCTTTTTATACTTTTCCCTTCCCTTGTTGGCCTGCCCGTTCAGTGCAGAATAAATGACGTACCTTGCATAAATACGATAAAAATCGATAACCGAGGAGTTACCTCATGACTTCCACACCGATTACAGATGCAGAAATAGCAAAACGGGCTATTGATGACCGTTTGTCGGTCCGCGAAAAAATTGGCTACGGCCTGGGTGACGCGGGCGGTACGGTAATAACCTGCCTGATCATGAATTTCCTTACCTTTTTCTATACCGATATTTTTGGCCTGACACCGGCACTCGTTGGCACGCTGTTTATCGCCCTGCGCGTGTTTGATGCCATATCCGATCCGGTAATGGGCGTGATCGCAGACCGCACGCAGAGCCGCTGGGGCCGTTTTCGCCCGTGGCAGTTGTGGGTGGCATTCCCCATCGGGATTATCGGTGTGCTGACCTTCACCGTACCTGAAGCCAGTATGGGCGTGAAAATAGCCTGGGCGTTTGGCACCTATTTACTGCTGTCTGTGGGCTATACCGCTATCAATGTGCCTTACTGCGCGCTCATCAACACCATGACCACCCGCCATAGCGAGGTTATCTCCTGCCAGTCCTGGCGCTTTGTGCTGTGCGGTGTGGCAGGTTTTTTAGTCTCCGTTGGGCTACCGTGGCTGGTTGCAGCGCTGGGTCAGGGCAATGCCGCGAAAGGCTATCAGCTTGGCGTTGGCGTACTGTGCGTTGTCGCCGTAGCCATGTTCCTGTGTTGCTTCTTCTGGGTGCGTGAGCGCGTGCCGCTGGCGCTAATGGGAAAATTCACCCTGCGCGAGCATCTGGCGGGTCTGCGTAAGAATGATCAGCTGTTGCTGATGCTGGTGATGTCGTTCCTGCTGATTAACGTCTTCAACATTCGCGGTGGCGGGTATATGTACTTCATTACCTACGTGCTGCAGGGCAGCACCGCCTACACCTCGTTGTTTTTTACCATGGTCACCTTTGCGGCCATCCTGGGCGCGGTGATCGTCAACCC
Organism: Enterobacter oligotrophicus; assembly: GCF_009176645.1. Classification (NCBI taxonomy): domain Bacteria; kingdom Pseudomonadati; phylum Pseudomonadota; class Gammaproteobacteria; order Enterobacterales; family Enterobacteriaceae; genus Enterobacter; species Enterobacter oligotrophicus. The sequence goes on along the minus strand of NZ_AP019007.1, from coordinate 2,657,624 downwards.
GCTGTCCCGCCGATTCGATACCGTCAAACTCTACTACTACACCAATCTGGTGCTGGCCGCGCTCGCTGCGGGAATGTGGTTCCTGCCCGGTGGCCCTGCGTATCAGACGCTGTGGCTGGTAGTCATTTTAAGTAACGGCGTCATTCTGGGCTTCACGCTGCCGCTGCACTTCTCGCTGATGGCCTTTGCCGACGACTACGGGGAATGGAAAAACGGTGTGCGTTCATCGGGCATGAACTTCGCCTTCAATCTGTTTTTCATCAAGCTCGCGTGGGCCTCCAGCGCCGGAATTATCAGCCTGGTATTTATCGTCGTGGCCTATCAGCCAGGAGCAGGCAACCAGACGCCTGCGTCTTTGCAGGGCATCACCGCCATGGAGACGCTGCTCCCTGCCCTTTTCCATCTGCTGCTGGCCGTCTCTATCCGCTGGTGCAGACTCAACAATCCCATGATGTCGCGCATTGCCACCGACCTGCGCCAGCGTCACGTACAGTCCTGAGGAGAATGTTATGTCCATAATGGAAGCCGACCTGCACAAACTGAAAATCAACGACCCGTTTCTTGGCCAGTATCAACAGCTGGTACGTGATGTGGTGATCCCCTATCAGTGGGATGCGCTGAACGATCGCGTGACGGAAGCCGAACCGAGCCACGCGATTACCAACTTCCGCATTGCGGCGGGTCTGGAACAGGGCGAGTTCTACGGTATGGTGTTCCAGGACAGCGACGTGGCGAAATGGCTGGAAGCTGTAGCGTGGTCGTTGTGCCAGAAGCCCGATACGGCGCTGGAAAAAACCGCCGACGAGGTGATTGAGCTGGTTGCGGCGGCGCAGTGTGAAGATGGTTATCTCAATACGTACTTCACGGTAAAGGCACCCGCAGAGCGCTGGACGAATCTGGCCGAGTGCCACGAGTTATACTGCGCCGGGCATATGATTGAAGCTGGCGTGGCGTATTTCCAGGGAACCGGGAAGCGCCGACTGCTGGAGGTGGTATGCAGGCTGGCGGATCATATCGACAGTGTGTTTGGCCCTGGCGAGCACCAGTTGCATGGTTATCCGGGTCACCCGGAAATTGAACTGGCGCTCATGCGGCTTTACGACGTGACGCAGGAACCGCGTTACCTGAACCTGGTGAAATATTTTATCGAAGAACGTGGCGTACAGCCTCACTTCTACGATATCGAGTACGAAAAACGCGGCAAAACCTCGCACTGGCATAACTATGGTCCGGCGTGGATGGTCAAAGACAAAGCCTACAGCCAGGCGCATCAGCCGCTTTCCGAACAGCAAACGGCCATCGGCCACGCTGTACGTTTCGTCTATCTGATGACGGGCATGGCACACCTGGCGCGCCTGAGCAATGACGAAGGAAAACGCCAGGACTGCCTTCGCTTGTGGAATAACATGGCTCAGCGCCAGCTATATATCACCGGCGGGATTGGCTCCCAGAGCAGCGGAGAAGCCTTCAGCAGTGATTACGATCTGCCCAATGATACGGTTTACGCTGAAAGCTGCGCCTCAATTGGTCTGATGATGTTTGCCCGGCGGATGCTGGAGATGGAGGCAGACAGCCACTATGCCGACGTAATGGAACGTGCGCTTTACAACACGGTACTGGGCGGTATGGCGCTGGATGGTAAACATTTTTTCTACGTCAACCCGCTTGAAGTGCATCCTAAGACGCTGGCATTTAATCACATTTACGATCACGTGAAACCCGTTCGCCAGCGCTGGTTTGGCTGTGCCTGCTGCCCGCCAAATATCGCTCGCGTCCTGACGTCGCTGGGCCATTACATCTATACCGTCCGCCCGGATGCGCTGTTTATCAACCTCTACGTGGGGAACGACATCGCTATCCCGGTTGGAAACCAGACGCTGCAACTGCGTATTAGCGGCAACTATCCGTGGCATGAACAGGTGAAAATCGAAATCACGTCACCTGTTCCTGTGACTCATACGTTGGCCCTGCGGCTTCCTGACTGGTGTGCAAACCCTGAAGTGACATTAAATGGTGAAGCCGTAACGGGCGAGGTATCGCGCGGTTATCTCTGTCTCACGCGCAACTGGCAGGAAGGAGATACATTAACGCTGACACTACCCATGCCGGTTCGCCGCGTGTATGGCAATCCGCAGGTGCGCCAGCAGGCGGGCAAGGTCGCACTACAGCGCGGCCCGCTGGTTTACTGCCTGGAAGAGGCTGACAACGGTGCGGACTTACATAACCTCGCCCTGCCCGCTGACAGCGAATTTCGGATGTTTGAAGGGAAAGGGATTTTTGCGCACAAGGTGCTGATTCAGGCTGAGGGCGTTGCTCGTCGCTCCTCAGAGGCGGAAGCCGCGGCGCTCTGGCAGTACGACCGCTCACCGGTGCAGCGTCAGTCCCAAACGTTGACGTTCATTCCGTGGTTCAGTTGGGCTAACCGGGGCGAGGGGGAGATGCGGATATGGGTGGATGAGGCATAGCGGTTTTCGGCCTGTTGCCCTTGCACCAGCCTTCTCCCACGGGAGAAGGCGTTAAAAATACGCCGGGTCAGGCTAAGCCGCCTCCCGGTTTTTATACCCTCAAAAACGCCAGGTCAGGCCTGTCATTAGCGCGAAGCTGTCGTCGCGGTCGATCATCGGGCTGTTTTTCACGTCGTCAGGCAATACGGTATACATCGCGCTGGCATTCAGGAACAGGCTCTGCGTCAGTTGATATTTCGCCACAAGGCCAACGTATGGCGTCCAGCTATCACCAGCAGTGTATTCGTCCAGGCCAGAACGGCGAGACTCGCTGCCGGACACGCCGTAGTAATAGTCGTTATAGCTTTCATCGCTATAGAAAACGCCCGCAGACGGGATCAGCGTCAGGCGCGCCAGCCGAATGGGATGGAAGTAAGAAATTTCACCCATCATACCGCCGCTTTCATCCATTGCATCGCCGGAAACGGCAAATTTCAGGCTCCCCCAGCTTTCGTGACGGTAATACGCGCCACCCAGGAATGCGGAGGCCTTACGTTCATCCAGGCGCTTCATCTGAGGATCGTCATTGTCATCCGGGTCAAAATACAGCGGCATCCAGGATGCGGTCAGGCTGATTTCATTTTTGCTGTCCTTCCACAATACCCACCCACCCGTGGTTTGACGCAGATAGAAATTGTCGCCTTCGTAGCTAATTAAAGGTACTGCGATAGTATTTTCGTTATACCCTTTGTAAGGCGACTCATTAAATAATGCACCAGCCCCAATTGAAAAGTCACTGGCCATTGCGGATGAGGATGCAAATAACGCAGCAGCGATGAGTAAATTATTTTTGATAATCATTGTATGCATTCCATTAAAACGCCGAACAAGCGAGGCGCATAATAATGGTTACAAATTTACCAATGCAACGACACAGTTTATATAATATTATATATAAAATCATATAGATGAGTGCGCATGATGAATAAGCTACAATTGAAGCCGCGTGAATTAAAAATTATTTCTGTCATCGCCGACACTCGCAGCATTGGGGATGCAGCCGCTCTGCTTGGGATGGCGCAGGCCAATGTGAGCAAATATCTTTCTGATTTTGAAACGCGCGTGGGCCTCAAGGTTTTTGAACGTACTACCCGCCAACTGGCGCTTACCCAATTTGGTGAGGCCCTGTTACCTTATATCAACGACTCGCTGGATAAAAATAGCCAACTCATTAATTTCATAGCAGATTATAAGCATGAAAAACGGGGGCGCGTTACGATCTACGGCCCAACAGGCATCGTCACTTATCTGGCGCGCCATGTCATACATGAGATCGCAGAAATCGGCGATATTCGTATTTGCCTGAAAACGTATAATCCCGATCGTTACGAACTTATTGAAGGCGTTTCTTTCCCGGATGATTGCGATATTTTAATTACCTATGCGCCACCCAAAGATGAAAATCTGGTGGCCTGCCTGCTTACTCAATACTCCGTTACCGCCTTTGCCACGCCTGAATATATAAAAAAGCATCCTGTAAATAGCCCGGAAGATTTAAGCAACCACTCCTGCATTCTCCTGGAGTCAATACTGGTAGATGATTCTAATATCTGGCGTTTTCGTATGCACAATAGTGAAGATGTTCGGGACTATAAAGTTAGCGGGAATTATATTTGTGATAATACACAAACGGCTCTGGAGCTGGCCCGCAATCATCTTGGAATTGTTTTCGCGCCAAAGGAAAGCCTGCAAAAAGAGATTGAAGAAGGGACGTTGGTTCCTTGTTTTTCTCATCAGGAGGAATGGTGGCTGGATTTAATGGCTATTTTCCGTAAGCGGGAATACCAACCCTGGCGTGTGCAATATGTGCTTGATGGCGTACTCAACAGCCTGCGCCAGCGTATCAGGCAGGCCGTCGCCAGACGGCCTTAACAGGAGAATTAAAACAGTCCCAACGGTTTATCGGAATAGCTGACCAGCAGGCATTTAGTTTGCTGATAATGCTCCAGCATCATTTTATGCGTTTCACGCCCGATGCCGGACTGCTTGTAGCCGCCAAACGCCGCATGTGCCGGATAAGCGTGATAGCAGTTGGTCCAGACGCGTCCGGCCTGAATGCCGCGTCCCATCTTATAGGCCAGATTACCGTTACGGCTCCAGACGCCCGCGCCCAGGCCATACTGAGTATCGTTGGCGATCTCCAGCGCTTCTTCCATCGTTTTAAAGGTTGTCACGGCCAGCACCGGACCAAAGATCTCCTCCTGGAAGACGCGCATATTGTTCTTGCCAGACAGGATCGTCGGTTCAAGGTAATACCCTTCCTGCAGATCGCCGCCCAGCACTTTACGTCGGCCACCGGTCAGGACATCAGCCCCTTCTTTCTTACCGATATCAATGTAGTTAAGGATGGTTTCCAGCTGTCCGTGTGATACCTGCGCGCCCATTTGCGTCACGCTATCAAGCGGGTTACCACTGCGAATCGTTTCCACGCGACGGATCGCCCGCTCCATAAAGCGTTCGTAAATGGACTCCTGCACCAGCGCGCGGCTTGGGCAGGTACAGACTTCACCCTGGTTAAAAGCAAACAGGGCAAAACCTTCCAGCGCCTTATCAAAGAAAGCGTCCTCTTCATCCATCACATCCGCAAAGAAGATGTTCGGCGATTTGCCGCCCAGCTCCAGCGTTACCGGAATAATGTTCTGGGTCGCGTACTGCATGATCTGCTGGCCCACTTCCGTCGAGCCGGTAAAGGCCACTTTGGCGATGCGCTTTGAGGTTGCCAGATATTCCCCAATCTCGCCCCCGGCACCGTTAACTACGTTAATCACGCCCGCGGGCAGCAGGTCGCCAATCACCTCCATCAGCAGCAGCACCGACAGCGGCGTTAAGCGCGCGGGTTTAAGCACGACACAATTACCCGCAGCCAGCGCGGGGGCCATTTTCCAGCTCGCCATCAGCAGCGGGAAGTTCCACGGAATAATTTGCCCTACCACGCCCAACGGCTCGTGGAAATGGTATGCCACGGTGTCACTGTCGACCTCGCTTATACCGCCCTCCTGCGCACGGATGCAGGAGGCAAAATAGCGGAAGTGGTCAATCGCCAGCGGGACATCCGCCGCCATGGTTTCACGGATCGGTTTACCGTTGTCCCAGGTTTCTGCCGTCGCCAGCAGCTCCAGATTCTGCTCCATCCGATCGGCGATTTTGAACAATATGGCGGCCCGGTCCTGAACGGAGGTGCGCCCCCACTGATCTTTGACTTTGTGTGCGGCATCCAGCGCCAGATCGATATCACGCTTGCCTGAGCTGGCTATCTCACACAGCGGCTGACCGGTAACGGGCGTCAGATTGGAATAGTATTCACCGTCGACGGGCGGCACCCAGTCGCCGCCAATAAAGTTGTCATAACGCGGTTTTAGCTTGAGGGGAAAACCATACTCGCCAGGCTGAATGCGCGATGAGGGAGGATTGTTTGTCATGACCATCTCCTTGCTGTTGGTGTACAACAAGGGTAGTTCCGGCTGGCGATTTTCTCGCCAGTGGGTGACGGCTTTACGAGCCGTATCACGGATTACCGTACTTTACGTTTCGTTTCTGTTGCTGAGCCATACTTAACTGCTAAAAGGCTCACGAGGAACGACGCTATGCAGCTATTTATCGGCTTTGACGTGGGTGGAACCCATATCAAACACGGTGTGATTGATGAAAACGGCAAGGAATTAACGTCCGAAGAATTCGACACGCCTGACGATGAAAATACCTTCAAACAGAAGTGGAAAGCCGTGGTGGAAGCGTACCGGAAAGAACATAACATTGTCGGCATCGGCGTGAGTTTTCCCGGCCATATTAACCACCATACTGGCGAAGCGGCAAAAGCGGGCGCACTCGATTATCTTGACGGTAAAAACCTGTGCGCGCTTTTTGCCGGGCTGACCGATCTTCCGGTGACCGCGGAAAACGATGCTAACTGCGCAGCACTGGGTGAACGCTGGCGCGGCGCGGGCAGAGATTTCGAAAATTTCGTCTGCATCACCATCGGTACGGGCATCGGCGGTGGGATCGTGATGGAAGGCGATCTCTATCGCGGGTCGCATTACCGTGCTGGCGAATTTGGCGTGCTGCCCGTGGGGGACAAGGGCGAACCAATGCATGAGGTTGCCTCTGCCAGCGGCCTGATGAAAGCCTGCAGCCGCGCACTGGCACTGTCGGAGGATGAAATGCCCCACGGCGAGGAACTGTTTAAACGGATGGAAAGCGACGTACATCTGCGCGAAGCCATTGAGGAGTGGGCGAATTTTCTGTCGCGCGGCGTCTACAGCGTGATTTCCATGTTTGACCCGCAGGCGGTACTGATTGGCGGCGGCATTAGCGAGCAGGAGAAAATCTATCTCCTGCTCGATAAATATTTACAGCGGTTCGAGGAGTGGGAGGCGCTCAGGGTGCCTATTCTCCCCTGCGAACTGGGCAACCAGGCGGGAAGGCTGGGTGCGGTCTGGCTGGCGAAGCAAAAACTCGCGCGTCGCGCTTAGGGGAACAGTTGCGCGTCGCGGAGCACATGGTCATTGCCCCGGCGGCGCGTGAACCCGATACGGTTGAAATATTCCAGGATCTGAATGGCCAGCTTGCGTCCGACATTCAGCCGATCGCGAAAATCTGCCGCACAGGTGGAGCCTCGCGCCTGATCGAGTTCGCGGATCATGTTGGCAAATGCGACGATCCGATCGTTACGGTAATAGCGATCTTTCACGATCGCCACAATCAGCCCCTGCTGTGCCGCGTGGCGTAAAACCTGGCGCATCACCTGCTCTTCGGTTCCGGTTTCACGCGCAAGATCGCGAACCCACCAGGGTTCATCGTTAAAGAGCGACGACGCTTTTTGCCAGACCGCCTCTTGTTCATCCGTAAAACCAGCTTTGTGATCCGGCAGATGCAGCCAGCCGTGATGACTTTGAATCACGCCGCTTTCACGCATGTTTTCGATGAGCAACAACACCAGCGCGTCGTCTTCCATCGGTAATGCCATGCGCCGCAGGCGTTCGCGCCCTGGGCCTGGTTCATCCTGATGCTGCTCGTGGTATGTAGCAAGCGTGTCCAGCACTTTGCACTGCCAGCGTGCCGCAACGGGCGCATTCAGCAGGCTGTACCCGGCCTGGATAAAACCAGGCTCCTGAGTCAGAAGACGTAGCCCATCGCCGCTCAGCTGGCGCGCCCATGCAAAATCAGCGAGATTCACGGCACCACGCTCAAGATGGACCCGCAACGCGGCCTTATCATCGCTGGCCTGGGCCAGCGCCGCCAGCCACTGCAAATATTCAGGCTTGCGCTTGCCACGGCGTGGCGGATTGAGCGTCACCACGCGTGCCCCGGCCAGCGTTTCCCGCGCCGAGATATCGCGCAGCACCAGACGATCGTTATCCGCAAGCCAGAGCGGAGAATCGAACACCAGTTCAGCAAGATCGTTTTCCAGCAGCGACACGCGCCCGGTGATATGGCTGGCTGCGTGGTGAATATGCAGCGGCTGCCATTGGGTCAGAGGGATATGCGTCTGCAGGGAGACGATGACCCGCTCAGATGGCTCTGGCGGTGCGTCAGCCAGCAGCCAGTCGCCACGGCTGAGCCTCTCTTTTTCGGCATCGCCTGCAATATTGAGCGCGATACGTTGCCCGGCGTGAGCCTGCTCCACCGGCTGGTTCTGTGCATGGAGACCACGCACGCGCATCGGTTTGTTGACGCCCGTCAGCCATAGCGTATCGCCCACGTGCACTTCACCGCTCAGTGCCGTGCCAGTTACAACCAGGCCAGCACCTTTGACGGTAAACGCCCTGTCGATCGCCAGGCGGAAGCTGTGATGGCTGGCATGTTCACGCGATGTGAGGTGCTGTAAATGGTCGCGAAGTGCATCAATCCCGCGCCCTTCCGTTGCTACGGTGACAAAAAGCGGCGCATCGGCAAAACCATATTCCCGCAAAGTCGCCTGCACCATTTCGCACACCGCGTTAATGCGCGCCTCATCCACGCGGTCAGCTTTGGTAAGCGCGACGGTCAGTTGCGGATTGCCCGTTAGTTGCAGGATCGCCAGATGTTCACGCGTTTGCGCCATCACACCGTCATCACACGCCACCACCAACAGCGCGTGATCAATACCGCCCACGCCCGCCAGCATATTGGAAAGAAATTTTTCGTGGCCGGGCACGTCGATAAAGCCCAGCACGCGGCCATCGGGTTGCGGCCAGTAGGCATAACCCAGGTCGATGGTCATGCCGCGTTTTTTCTCTTCCGGCAGGCGATCGGCATTCACGCCCGTAATGGCCTGCAATAAGGTGGTTTTTCCGTGGTCAACGTGACCGGCGGTGGCAATAATCATTTCGACAGCATCTCCAGAAACTGCTTTTCATCTTCAAGGCAGCGCAAATCCAGCCACATGCGACCATCGTAAATACGACCGATAACGGGCGTCGGCAATGCCCGCCAGCGGGCCGACAGCGCCTCAAGCTGGCTGCCACGTCCATCGCGCGGCGTAAACGTTAGCGCTTCGCTCGGCAGCCTGTCCACCGGCAGCGAGCCGCTACCAATCTGTGACTGGCAGGGTTCCACGCGAACGTCAAAATCTGGGTAATGCGGCGTGACCTGCGGCAGCAATAATTCGCCCTGCGCGCGAATCGAGGCGGCATCACGCGTTAACAGACGCAGCGTTGGCAGGCGTTCCGCCAGCTTCTCCGGGTGGAGATAAAGTCTCAGGGTCGCTTCCAGTGCGGCGAGCGTCATTTTATCGGCACGCAGGGCGCGTTTCAGCGGATGCTGTTGTAGCTGGGCAATCAGATCTCGCTTACCGACAATAATCCCCGCCTGCGGCCCACCCAGCAGTTTGTCGCCGGAAAAACTCACCAGGCTCACACCAGCGGCAATCATCTCCTGCACCATTGGCTCTTTCGGCAGACCGTACTGGCTTAAATCCACCAGCGAACCGCTGCCGAGATCGGCAATCACCGGCACATTCAGTTCATGCCCGATCGCGGCCAGTTCAGCCTCTTCCACCGCTTTGGTAAAGCCTTCGATGTGGTAGTTGCTGGTGTGTACCTTCATCAGCAACGCGGTGTTTTCGTTCACCGCGGCGCGATAATCTTTCGCATGGGTACGGTTGGTGGTGCCCACTTCGTGCAGCGTGCAGCCCGCCTGGCGCATAACGTCCGGGATGCGAAACGCACCGCCAATCTCCACCAGCTCACCACGTGAAACGACGACCTCTTTACCACCCGCCGTGGCAGCCAGCATCAGCAGCACTGCTGCGGCGTTGTTATTCACAATGCAGGCGTCTTCTGCACCGGTCAGTTGACAGAGTATATCTGCCAGCGCCCTGTCACGATGGCCGCGTCCGGCACCGTCGAGATCGTACTCCAGCGTAACCGGTGAGCGCATGGCCTGTGTCACCGCAGCCACTGCCTCTTCGGCCTGCTGCGCCCGTCCCAGGTTGGTATGTAACACCGTCCCCGTCAGATTGATCACCGGACGCAGGGCACCTTGCGCGTTCGCAGACAGCCGCCGTTCCGCCTCTTGCCCCCAGCCTGCACACCAGCCCGGCAGCGCGTTTTCTGTCTGGATATGCAGGCGGGCTTCGTCCTGCAACTGGCGCAGCACGTCGACCGTGGCGGTATGACCAAAGCGCGCCAGCACGGTAAGGAAGTCAGGCTCACGAAGAAGGCGATCGGTAGCAGGAATTTGGCTGTAGAGCGAGTGATGAGTAGTCATGAAAGCGCCTGGCGAGTAAATATCATCCCCCCTCCCGACGGGAGAGGGAGTCAACATGAGGAGGGATTGTACAGCCTCCGGCCATGAAGTGTTATAACCCGAATCAAGCCTTTGGCGGTTCGGTACGGGCAAAACTTTCGCGCTGGAAGAGCGTCTCCGCCAGCTTCACCAGCAACGGGCGCTCAACGCACCAGCCAGGAGAGACGCGACGGAAATTGAGGTAGCCGATGGCGCAGGCGATGGCAATCGTCGCCAGGTTCACGTCATCATTCTGGATGTTGCCGTCCCGGATTAATTGTTCGCACCTGTCCAGGCTACGGCTGATTTTCTCACGCTGGCGCAGAAGCTCGGTTTCCGACTGCTGGGCTGCTGGTCTGGCCTGCTCGCGCACGGAGGCAAGCGCTGCATCCATAATGCCATCGGCCAGAGCTTCAATTTGCTTTAACGCCAGCGCAGCTTTTGGCTCTTGCGGCAGCATAGCCGGAGCGATATCAAGAAGCTCGATATACTCTGCAATGATGGGGGAATCAAACCAGTATTCACCGTCGTCTGCCACCAGCGCTGGCACTTTCCCCAGCGGGTTGTACTGCGCAACGCCATTCTCTGCGTTATAAGGCTGTTCATTCACGAATTCAAATTCAATCCCTTTCTCCAGCAGAAGGATCGAGATTTTACGCACGAAGGGACTGGTGTAACTGCCGATGAGTTTCATTGCTTATCCTTGATGTCCACAAAGAGGTCAGTATGGATCAAGCGATGAAAAAAGGCAGGTTTATGCTTTTCGCTATACCACATTAGAGAGATGTTTTAGTTAAGTTAACGGTGTTGCTTTCTTTCATTCTGCGTTGACCGTAAAGCAGAAGTTGTTGGCGATCACATCCGGAGAATTCTGCATCAAAATATTTTGTGAATTCAGTCACAATCCAGAAACAAACCAACGACATTCAAATGTGACATTAATCACAAAACAAGGGGCTTTCTGGCTTATTTCTGACCGTTGTATTTTTTTTACGCACCAGATATGTGATCAACATCACATCAATAATCACCCCACCCCCTACATTTACGTGACTAAGATCACACAAATTTCCGGTGTCTGGACAGTTGAACGATTCAGTGCCAGATTTCACAGCATCAGAACAGGGCCCGGCTACCTCTGCCGCCGCACATTAACGATAAACCTCGGGCCGCAAGCCTAAGCGTAAACATAAGAAGGGGTGTTTTATGTCATCCGATTTCAAGATCAAAGTTCAAAGCTTTGGTCGTTTCCTCAGCAACATGGTGATGCCAAATATCGGCGCGTTTATCGCGTGGGGTATTATCACTGCATTGTTCATTCCGACAGGGTGGTTGCCTAACGAAACGCTGGCGAAGCTCGTTGGCCCAATGATTACCTACCTGCTGCCTCTGCTCATCGGTTATACCGGTGGTCGTCTGGTGGGCGGTGACCGTGGTGGCGTAGTGGGTGCCATCACAACGATGGGTGTGATCGTCGGCGCGGATATGCCGATGTTCCTCGGTGCCATGATTGCCGGTCCTCTGGGCGGCTGGGCGATTAAGAAATTCGACGTCTGGGTTGATGGTAAAATCAAATCCGGCTTCGAAATGCTGGTGAACAACTTCTCTGCGGGCATCATCGGGATGATCCTCGCGATTCTGGCGTTCCTCGGCATTGGTCCTGCGGTTGAAGTGCTGTCCAAAATTCTGGCTGCGGGCGTTAACTTCATGGTTGCGCACGACATGCTGCCGCTGGCGTCTATCTTTGTTGAACCGGCGAAAATCCTGTTCCTTAACAACGCCATCAACCACGGTATCTTCTCACCGCTGGGTATTCAGCAGTCTCATGACCTCGGCAAGTCCATCTTCTTCCTGATTGAAGCCAACCCTGGTCCGGGTATGGGCGTTCTGCTGGCGTATATGTTCTTTGGTCGCGGCAGCGCGAAGCAGTCTGCGGGCGGTGCGGCTATCATCCACTTCCTGGGCGGTATCCACGAAATTTACTTCCCATACGTGCTGATGAACCCACGTCTGATCCTGGCCGTTATCCTCGGTGGTATGACTGGCGTATTCACCCTGAGCGTGCTGAACGGCGGCCTGGTTTCCCCGGCCTCTCCAGGCTCCATCCTGGCTGTTCTGGCGATGACGCCGAAAGGTGCTTACTTCGCTAACATCGCGGCAATCTGTGCGGCAATGGCGGTCTCCTTCGTCGTCGCGTCTATTCTGCTGAAAACCAGCAAAGTGAAAGAAGACGACGACATCGAAGCAGCAACCCGTCGTATGCATGACATGAAAGCTGAATCCAAAGGCGCAACGCCGCTGGCGGCTGGCGATGTCTCTAACGACCTGAGCCACGTGCGTAAAATCATCGTTGCCTGCGACGCCGGTATGGGTTCCAGTGCAATGGGTGCGGGCGTGCTGCGTAAAAAAGTGCAGGATGCGGGCCTGACCAACATCTCTGTCACCAACAGCGCGATTAACAGCCTGCCGCCGGATGTTGACCTGGTCATTACGCACCGCGATCTGACCGAACGCGCCATGCGTCAGGTGCCACAGGCACAGCACATTTCGCTGACCAACTTCCTCGACAGCGGCCTGTACACCAGCCTGACTGAGCGTCTGGTCGCGGCGCAGCGTCACGAAGACAATGAAGTCAAAGTACGTAGCAGCCTGCAGGACAGCTTCGACGAGAGCAACGCCCACCTGTTTAAACTGGGTGCGGAGAACATCTTCCTCGGCCGTACCGCAAGCACCAAAGAAGAGGCGATTCGCTTTGCCGGTGAGCAACTGGTGAAAGGTGGCTACGTTCAGCCTGAATATGTTGACGCAATGCTGGAACGTGAAAAACTGACGCCAACCTACCTGGGCGAATCCATCGCGGTTCCACACGGTACGGTTGAAGCGAAAGACCGCGTGCTGAAAACCGGCGTGGTGTTCTGTCAGTATCCGGATGGCGTGCGCTTCGGTGAAGAAGAAGACGACATCGCCCGTCTGGTGATTGGTATCGCCGCACGTAACAACGAGCACATTCAGGTGATTACCAGCCTGACCAATGCTCTGGATGACGAAACGGTTATTGAACGTCTGGCCAATACCACCAGCGTGGAAGAAGTGCTGGCACTGCTGAACAAGTAAGTTCTCTTCCCTCTCCCCACCGGGGAGAGGGCTAGGGTGAGGGAAAAGCCTCACCCCAGCCCTCTCGGGTAAAAACATTGATGAAGGTTAATACTATGAAAGCATTACATTTTGGCGCAGGTAATATTGGTCGTGGTTTTATCGGCAAACTGCTGGCAGACGCGGGTATTACGCTGACATTCGCCGATGTGAACCAGGTGGTGCTTGACGCCCTGAATGCCCGTCATAGCTATCAGGTCCACGTGGTAGGCGAAAATGAGCAGGTCGAGACGGTGTCTGGCGTGAACGCGGTGAGCAGCATCGGCGACGACGTTATCGACCTGATTGCCAGCGTTGATCTGGTCACCACCGCGGTGGGTCCGGTGGTACTTGAGCGCATTGCCCCTGCGGTGGCAAAAGGTCTGGCTAAGCGTAAAGCGCAGGGCATTGAAGCGCCGCTGAACATCATCGCCTGTGAAAACATGGTGCGCGGCACCACGCAGTTGAAAGGCCACGTTCTCGCTGCCGTCGCGGATGAAGATAAAGCCTGGGTTGAAGCACATGTCGGGTTTGTTGATTCCGCCGTTGACCGTATCGTCCCGCCGTCAGAATCTGCCACCAACGACCCGCTGGAAGTGACTGTTGAAACCTTCAGCGAGTGGATCGTCGATAAAACTCAGTTTAAGGGTGCGTTGCCGACCATTCCGGGAATGGAATTAACGGATAATCTGATGGCATTTGTCGAACGTAAACTCTTCACGCTGAACACCGGGCATGCTATAACCGCGTACCTCGGAAAATTGGCCGGTCATCAGACCATCCGTGACGCGATCCTCGATGAGAACATCCGCGCTGTGGTAAAAGGTGCGATGGAAGAGAGCGGTGCGGTGCTGATCAAACGCTACGGTTTTGATGCTGACAAACACGCAGCATACATCCAGAAAATCCTCGGTCGTTTTGAAAACCCGTATCTGAAAGATGACGTTGAGCGCGTGGGCCGTCAGCCGTTGCGTAAACTGAGCGCAGGCGATCGTCTGATTAAGCCGCTACTGGGCACGCTGGAATACGGCCTGCCACATGCCAACCTGGTGAAAGGGATTGCCGCCGCGATGCACTACCGCAGCGAGCAGGACCCACAGGCGATTGAGCTGGCAGAGCTGATTGACAGCAAAGGCGCACAGGCTGCGCTGGCGCAGGTTTCCGGTCTGGATGCCAACAGCGACGTGGTTGTGGAGGCGGTTAACGCATACAACGCAACCAAATGATGCAGAGTGCGGCGCAGGTTAGCCTGCGCCCAAATTACAGATTGTCAGATATGCAGGCAATAATGGAACAAACCCAGGCCTTTGAAAATCGTGTGCTTGAGCGTCTGAATGCTGGCAAAACCGTACGAAGTTTCCTGATTGCCGCGGTTGAGCTGTTAACCGAAGCGGTGAACATTCTGGTACTTCAGGTGTTTCGCAAAGACGACTATGCGGTAAAGTATGCTGTAGAACCGTTACTGGACGGAGACGGACCGCTGGGCGATTTATCGGTGCGCCTGAAGCTGATTTATGGTCTTGGCGTGCTGAGCAGGCCAGAGTATGAAGATGCTGAGCTGCTGATGGCGCTGCGCGAAGAGTTAAATCATGACGGTAATGAATATAGCTTTACCGATGATGAAATTCTGGGGCCGTTCGGCGAGCTGCATTGCGTCAGCGCCCTTCCCCCTGCTCCCCATTTTGATAACAGCGATCCTGAACTGTACGCAATGCAAAAGCTGCGTTATCAGCAGGTTGTCCGCTCCACCATGGTTCTTTCCCTGACTGAGCTGATTTCCCGAATCAGCTTAAAAAAAGCGTTTCAGAAGTAAGCCTGCGCACATTGGTGTATCCTTGCTGTAAATTCCCCCGTATTTAGAGTTATTTGTCATGAAAGAAGTCGAAAAGAACGAAATTAAACGCCTGAGCGACCGTCTGGATCTGATCCGTCACCAGATGGCGGGCCTGTCACTGGTTGATTCCGCTGAGAAGTATGCCGAGCTGGAGAAAGAGACCGCTAAGCTGGAAGCCGAAATCGACCGCCTGCGTGAAGTTAAAGGCCAGAAGCTGAGCAAAGAAGCGCAGAAGCTGATGAATATGCCGCATCGCCGTGCGATCACCAAAAAAGAGCAGGCCGATATGGGCAAGCTGAAAAAAAGCGTCCGTGGTCTGGTGGTGGTACACCCGATGACAGAACTTGGCCGTGAAATGGGCCTGAAAGAGATGACAGGTTTTTGTAAGACGGCTTTCTGATACTTAATTTAAGTTAAGTTAAATACAAACCAGCCCAATATATTCATCATGGGAATGTATTGGGTTTTTTTATTATCTAAAATACCGGTCTGCAGGCCGCAAATGTAAACAAGTAATAGTAAACTCTGTTGGTTCACAATTCTCTTTGTTGAGAGTAAAGTGGACATTCATTTCTTTCGATCTAACTAATACACACGGCACGCCATTGAAATATAATATATTTTCATTGGCATGATGGTATGTCATTGCATTAGGTTATAAATTTTATGAATTCTACTGAGACCTCAACCTTTCAAAACGGCGCCCTTTCTTTAGAACAAAAACTTGAAAAAGCCAGGGCTGAACTTCTGGATTTAGGGGCAAGGAACCGCTTACTCAACATTCCGCGATCGAAAAATACACGTTTCCTGGAAGTGATTGATGAGCGTTCTGAGTTGGTTTACAACCTTCTCTTTAATGAAAAAAAGACGTTCACATTTTTGCATGGTAAATCAGGAAAAGAAGACGACCAAGAGATTGAAGATGGTCTTTCAGAAGAAAAAAGGTTTATTTATCAATTCGATGAAGAAGATACTGATATAAAATCTCAGCATCTTGATACCAAACTGCAGACTCGTTTAACACCTAAAGGGTTGCAGACTCGATTACTCGATTTGTACCACGACTCCAAAACGCTAGAAGAGGAGCAAGGCGCAAACATTCTTTTCCTGGCACTGGGCACATTGAAGTGGGTAGATCCCGCCAATAAAGAGAATGTCCGTTATGCTCCCTTGATACTGGTCCCAGTCAGTCTGGAACGCGGTAGCGCCGGAGAAAGATTTAAACTAAAAGCGCGCTCAGAAGACATCATCCCTAATCTCTCTCTGGAAGCCTTCCTTGAACGCGTACACCAGATCACCCTACCGGTAATGCAATCTGATGATGATGAAATTAACGTAAGTGGTTACTTTGAGGCTGTACAGAAATCAATAGCATTGAAAACAGATTGGGAAGTTAGGGCCAACGATATTGTTCTTGGTTTGTTCTCTTTTTCTAAATTTTTGATGTATCGCGATCTTGACCCTGCTAACTGGCCAGATGATGAAGCTATTACATCAAAATATCTTATTCGTGCGCTCATGGAAGAAGGGTTCGATGAAAGCGATGGACTTCTTTCAGAAGATAGCCCTATAGACCCCATTATCATGCCAAAAGATATGCTTCATATTATGGATAGTGATAGCTCTCAGACGCTCGCGATTCATGAAGTAAGGAGAGGTAGAAACCTTGTTATACAAGGGCCGCCGGGGACGGGTAAGTCGCAGACGATAGCCAATATCATTGCATCGGCCATTGCGGATGGAAAAACGGTACTCTTTGTTGCAGAAAAAATGGCAGCTCTTGAAGTGGTCAAACGACGCTTAGACCAAGCAGGGGTAGGTGATGCTTGTTTAGAACTTCACAGCAATAAAGCCAATAAACGAATTTTGCTCGAAGAATTGAAGCGGGTATGGGATTTAGGTTCACCCCGCGGTGAATTTCCTGATGAATTGATTGAGAACTTAACCGAAACCCGCGATTCCCTGAATGCCCACCCAGCACGTCTACATAAAGTCTACACACCTTCGGGTTTGACCCCTTATCAGGTAATTGGGCAATTGGTACGGTTGCGCCAAAATGGGCAAACACCTACGGACTTTAATCTTCATGGCTTCGATGAATGGAGCAATAACGATCTGTTAAAACGACTGGATCTCGTTAAAGAGCTTATTGAACGGATTGAAGATATTGGGCTACCCCATAATCATCCCTGGAATGGCGTAAAACGAGAATCCGTTTTGCCGGGTGAACTCGATCGCTTGATACCAAAAATCACTGCGTTGTCGCAAAAAGTGCATGACTTTCAAAGGGCTATAATGGATTTGGCTGTGCGAGTAGGGGTAACACCTGAACCCGTACTTTTCAACGAGGCGGACAAAATTGTTCAGATTACTGGCCTCATAGCTCAGGCACCTGAGTTTGAAGAAGTTGCACTCGTAAACTCTGTCTGGTCTAACTCTCTTTACGAAATAAAAAATCTAATTGAACAGGGTGAAATTTATGAGAAGAATTTTGAGGAAATTAAAAATGTGATTCATGAGGAACATTTTGATAGCCCTCTTCTTGAATTTAGAGATGAGCTGAAAACTGTACCGGAAAAACTTTTGTCGGGTGCTTTCTCAGCCGCGAGGACATTACTACAACTGTTACCTCAAATTCAAATAACAGTGACCAGCCTGACGAGAGAGTTAGGAACTGAGTCTCAGTATCGTTCTTCTCAGGAAATCAAAAACCTGATTGAGCTCAGCGGACGCGTGGCTGATGCACCTGATGCAAGCCCACAGGCTTTTGTCGCTTCCGTATGGGAGCATGGTGTTGAACAAGCCAGAGAGCTGGTCAATGCGATCGCTGATTTACAGTCTTTGCGCCAGAATATCGATCCCCACATTTCTGACGCCATATGGGATACTGAACTTACACAAATTCGTCATAACCTTGCAATACATACGGGTGTATTCAAAGTCTTGAATAGTGAATGGCGCCGTTCACGTGCACTTGCTCGCTCTCTCATTCGAGATACCAACCAACCTATTCAGCAGCAAATCGAACTTTTGGACAATGTTATCCAGGCACAAGCGCTACGAAAAAATATCGCTAACTGTCGCGAATTTGGCAATAGTGCATTTGGCTCGCACTGGCGTGGCGAAAGCAGTAACAGTAGTGATCTGAAAGCATTGGTGGAATGGATGGCGACGCTGAAAGATGTTGGCTCAGAAGCACGTATACTTGCGAGTCAACTGTCGGATCGGGAAACGCTGAGAAACCTTAGTCAGAAACTTGAGCAGCTTCTAACCCAAACCGATATCGAACTGAAACAGCTTTGGAAGGCTTTTGGCACAACTCCCGAATCCTGGTTTGATAATCACTATTCAATTAAGCGTGTTCCATTAGGTTTTATTGAGGTATTAGCTCAAAAACTCAGTCGTATAGATTCAACATCACATCAGGTGTTTAAAGATCCTGCGGATAACCCAGGTGAACGCCTGGAGACAGTTAAGAAGATTATCGCATTACAGTATCAGAAAAAGACCATTGAATCCCAATCCGAATTGGGAAGGGCTGCATTTGGTAGTGAGTGGCTAAACACGCGGTCAAACTGGAAAAATCTTATTAGCGATTATGTATGGATGGAAAAATACGGTGACTTACGCTTTATCTGTGCGACGATAAAAGATCGTAGTGAGTTACTGAATTCCGCCAATCAACTTTCAGCAACACGTTTCTCCATCATTGATGAACTTGAAAACCTGGCCAACGAGTTAGAATCGACCACCGACACACTTTTCCATTTAGATAATCAGCATTTACGTATCGATAGTGTCCTGAACAAACTTACCTTATGGACTGCAAATGCCGAACAATTGTCCAAATGGGTTGCCTGGCAACACCGACGCAATCAGGCGAACAAACTGGGGCTGTCAGAAGTGGTAGAAAGGCTTGAGGATGGGCGATTACCATTCTCCATTTGTTATAGCTCTGTCGAATATACCTATTATGAATCGCTGTTCAGTTTGATGGCTAAAGAGACACCTTCCCTTTCCCGCTTCGACGGTGATCTTCATAATCGAAAAGTGCAGCACTTTGCAGAAATGGATTTACGCCGCATAAAGAGCTCAAGTATTGAGGTCGCTCGGGCACACCATCGCCGTATTCCTTCCAAAATTGGAGCGGCAGGTCCGGTTGGAGTTTTGCGCGCTGAAATGGCGAGGAAAAGAGGTCATATGCCTATTCGTCAATTGATGCTTAAAGCGGGCCCGGCAATACAGGCAATCAAACCGGTCATGATGATGAGCCCACTCTCTGTCGCACAATTTTTGATCCCAGGTAAGCAAAAATTTGATTTGCTTGTGATGGATGAAGCGAGCCAAATTCAGCCTGTCGATGCCATAGGTGCAATTGCGCGGTGTGAGCAAGTTGTTGTTGTCGGCGACGAAAGACAATTACCGCCAACCAGTTTCTTCTCTCGTATGACTGAAGCCAGTAACGATGATGGGGATGAAGATTCAACACAAGTAGCAGATATCGAAAGTATACTCGGATTGTTTGTTGCCAGAGGCTTGCCACAACGAATGCTTCGCTGGCATTACCGAAGTCGGCACCAGTCGCTTATTGCGGTTTCTAATAGTCAGTTCTACGAAAACAAATTGTTTATAGTCCCAAGCCCATTTACCGAAGAGGCTGGTATGGGCTTACGATTCCATTATGTGGAAAACGGTGTTTTCGAATCGGGTGAGGGCAATGCCAATCCTATTGAGGCAAAAAGGATTGCTACCGCTATTCTTGAGCATGCACAACAATACCCTGAAATGTCACTCGGAGTCGCAACATTCTCTGTTTCACAACGTAAGGCGATTCAGGATGAATTAGAGATTCTCCGCCGTTTAAATCCGCAATATGAAGATTTCTTTAATTCTCACCCTGCCGAGCCATTCTTCATTAAAAACCTGGAAAACATTCAAGGTGACGAACGTGATGTCATCATGATCTCTGTAGGATATGCGCGTAATAAACAAGGCTATCTGGCAATGCGATTCGGCCCTCTGGGTTCACAAGGTGGTGAGCGGCGGCTTAATGTGCTGATTAGCCGCGCAAAACGGCGATGTGAGGTTTTTGCATCGATCACTGATGAAGATATTGATCTTGGACGTACTAAAGGTGTTGGCGTATTGGCTTTCAAACTCTTCCTTCAATATGCCCGCACAGGACGTTTATCAATGTCCACAGTTTCCGGGCGCCCGATGGATAGCGTATTTGAAGAACAAGTCGCATCAGCACTTCAAAACCGAGGTTATCAGGTGCACCCACAAGTCGGAATTGCTGGCTTCTTTATCGATCTGGCAATTGCCGATCCTGAATTACCTGGGCGTTATCTTCTCGGGATCGAATGTGATGGCAGCGCTTATCATTCCTCTCGTTCTGCCAGAGAGCGTGATCGTTTACGTCAGGCCGTTCTGGAGGATCATGGTTGGATCATACACCGAATCTGGAGTACGGATTGGTTCCAAAGACCTGAGGAACAACTGCAAAAAGTTATTTATGCTATTGAGAATGCAAAAAGAGAACTGAATAGTAGAACAGAACATATATATGGACGTTCCCGAGCAGTTCCTGTTGATATTGTCACAGTTGAACGAGAAGACGTTGTTGAGGTTGGCCTTGATAGAACTGATTCCGCTAATGACCAGTCTATCATTTATGAAGAAGCACAACCCGAAGCCAATCTTTCCTATGCTTTACATGAAACACCAACCGGCATACTTGCTGACATGGTTGAAAAAATAGTTTTCACTGAATCGCCTATCCATTTGAGCGAATTGATAACTCGTCTTCGCTCAGCATGGGGATTGCAGCGGGCTGGTGCGCGGATAGAAAGCGTTGTTAACCAGGCTGCTCAAATTGCCTGCAGGAGAGGTAAGATTTATAAGGAGCATGAATTTTTCATACACAAAGAAGTAGCAATTCGACTGCGCAACAGACAAAACGTCTTGTCTGCAAGTATACGTAAACCAGAACTGATCGCACCTATAGAAATCGCTTCAGGTGTATTTGACATCGTTAGCGCAAGCCTTGGAGCAACAGAAGATGAAATCATTACATCCATCTCAAGGATGCTTGGTTTTAAATCGACTAGTAGTCTCCTGAGAAAAGTGATCTCCGATGTCATTGAGCAGGAAATTAAAGATAACCGCCTAAAGCAGCAAGATGGTTTGATTGTTATCGGAGATACCTCTTCTGTTCAGAATGCTGTTTAATGCCTGATATTCTATAAAGGCATTTATGGGGGCCCATTATCATACGATGGAGCCCCCTCAAAATTGGCCCAACCAATCCCCCAACTATTCCTTCCCTGGTTCACATTTCCATTATTTCCGCTCACAAAATCATTGCTCATCCATAACACTTGGTTAACCATTCGTTGTCATTAACCCTACATCACAACATTGGCAGGACCACTTTTACACAGCATGTGACGCAGAGATGAGCACAGACTCACCGCAAAGCAGATTGTGTGGTCCCCAGGAGACCTGCATGAGCCTCTGGCAACAAAACTACGATCCGGCCGGGAATATCTGGCTGTCGAGCCTGATCGCATCGCTTCCGATCCTGTTCTTCTTCTTTGCGCTGATTAAGCTCAAACTGAAGGGATACCTTGCGGCGACATACACCGTCGCTATCGCCCTGCTGGTGGCGCTATTCTTCTATAAAATGCCGGTCGATCGCGCGCTGGCCTCCGTCGTCTATGGCTTCTTCTACGGCCTGTGGCCGATTGCGTGGATCATCATTGCCGCGGTTTTTGTCTACAAAATCTCGGTGAAAACCGGGCAGTTCGACATTATTCGCTCGTCGATCCTCTCTATTACGCCGGACCAGCGCTTACAGATGCTGATTGTCGGCTTCTCCTTCGGGGCGTTCCTGGAAGGGGCAGCAGGGTTCGGCGCGCCGGTGGCGATCACCGCTGCGCTGCTGGTAGGGCTGGGCTTTAACCCGCTGTATGCCGCGGGCCTGTGCCTGATCGTCAACACCGCACCGGTCGCGTTTGGCGCGATGGGCATTCCGATTCTGGTGGCCGGTCAGGTGACCGGGCTGGACAGCTTTGAGATCGGCCAGATGGTAGGCCGTCAGTTGCCGTTCCTGACCATCATCGTGCTGTTCTGGATCATGGCGATTATGGACGGCTGGCGCGGGGTGAAAGAGACCTGGCCTGCGGTAATGGTAGCGGGCGGTTCCTTCGCCATTGCCCAGTACCTGAGCTCCAACTTCCTTGGCCCGGAACTGCCGGACATTATCTCTTCCCTGGTGTCGCTGGTTTGTCTGACGTTGTTCCTGAAACGCTGGCAGCCAGTGCGCATCTTCCGCTTTGCCGATATGGGCGCGTCGCACGTGGATCAGACGCTGGCTCGCACGGGCTATACCACAGGCCAAATCGTCCGCGCGTGGTCACCGTTCCTGTTCCTGACCGCCACCGTGACGCTGTGGAGCATTCCACCGTTTAAAGCACTGTTCGCCCCTGGCGGTGCGCTGTATAACATGGTGATTAACATCTCCGTGCCGTTCCTCGACAAGATGGTCGCCCGTATGCCGCCGGTGGTGCACGACGCCACGCCGTATGCAGCGGTATTTAAGTTTGACTGGTTCTCCGCCACCGGCACGGCCATTCTGTTTGCGGCTATCCTTTCTGTGGTGTGGCTGCGCATGAAGCCTGCCGCCGCGGTGCAGACCTTTGCAGCGACAATTAAAGAGCTGATGCTGCCGATCTACTCCATCGGCATGGTGCTGGCATTCGCGTTTATCTCGAACTACTCCGGCCTGTCGTCGACGCTGGCGCTGGCGCTGGCCCATACCGGCCATGCGTTTACTTTCTTCTCGCCATTCCTCGGCTGGCTGGGGGTGTTCCTGACCGGTTCCGATACCTCCTCTAACGCGCTGTTTGCCGCCCTGCAGGCAACGGCGGCGCAGCAGATTGGCGTCTCGGACGTGCTGCTCGTGGCGGCTAACACCACCGGCGGCGTAACAGGGAAGATGATCTCTCCGCAATCCATCGCCATAGCCTGTGCGGCGGTGGGACTGGTGGGCAAAGAGTCGGATCTGTTCCGTTTTACCGTGAAACACAGCCTGATATTTACCTGCATGGTGGGCGTTATTACCACGCTGCAGGCCTATGTCTTAACCTGGATGATTCCATGATAGTGATGCCCAGACGCCTGTCCGACGAGATTGCCACTCGCGTGCGGGCGCTGATTGAAGAACAACATCTGGAGGCGGGCATGAAATTGCCCGCTGAACGTCAGCTTGCCGCCCAGCTTGGCGTGTCGCGCAATTCCCTGCGCGAAGCGCTGGCGACGCTGGTTAACGAAGGCGTGCTGCTGAGCCGTCGCGGTGGCGGCACGTTTGTGCGCTGGCAGCATGATGACTGGTCCGGGCAAAACATCGTCCAGCCGCTGAAAACATTGATGGAAAACGATCCGGACTACAGCTTCGACATTCTTGAAGCGCGTCACGCCATCGAGACCAGTACCGCCTGGCACGCGGCAATGCGGGCAACCGAGGCCGATAAAGAGAAGCTCAAAGTCTGCTTCGAGGCAACGCAAAGCAACGACCCGGATATCGCCTCGCAGGCGGATGTGCGTTTTCATCTGGCGATTGCCGAGGCGTCGCACAACGTGGTGCTGCTGCAAACCATGCGCGGGTTCTTCGACCTGCTGCAATCCTCCGTGAAGCAGAGCCGCCAGCGCATGTATCTGGTCCCGCCGGTTTTCGCCCAGCTCACCGAACAGCATGAAGCCGTGCTCAACGCCATTCTGGCGGGCGATGCCGAGGCCGCGCGCAAAGCGATGATGGCGCATCTCGGCTTCGTGCATACCACCATTAAACGATTTGATGAAGATCAGGCCCGACAGGCGCGTATTACCCGTCTGCCTGGCGACAGTGATATTTCCAGGGAGAACAACGCATGATTATTTCAGCAGCCAGTGACTATCGCGCCGCGGCGCAGCGCATTTTGCCGCCGTTCCTGTTCCACTATATCGACGGCGGGGCGTATGCCGAATATACCCTGCGTCGCAACGTGGAAGATCTCTCGGAAGTGGCCCTGCGCCAGCGCGTGCTGAAGAATATGTCTGACCTGAGCCTCGAGACGAAGCTGTTTAACGAGACGCTCTCCATGCCGGTGGCGCTTGCGCCTGTCGGCTTATGCGGCATGTACGCCCGCCGTGGCGAAGTGCAGGCCGCTGCAGCGGCGGACGCCAAAGGTATTCCGTTTACCCTCTCCACCGTTTCGGTCTGCCCGATTGAAGAAGTCGCTCCGACCATTAAGCGCCCGATGTGGTTCCAGCTGTATGTTCTGCGGGATCGCGGTTTTATGCGTAACGCGCTGGAGCGCGCCAAAGCGGCGGGCTGCTCAACGCTGGTCTTTACCGTGGATATGCCAACGCCCGGTGCGCGCTATCGTGATGCTCACTCCGGCATGAGCGGCCCGAATGCCGCCCTGCGCCGCTACTGGCAGGCGGTGACTCATCCGCAGTGGGCATGGGATGTCGGCGTGAATGGCCGTCCGCACGATCTGGGGAATATCTCGGCCTACCTCGGTAAACCGACCGGGCTGGAAGATTACATCGGCTGGCTGGCGAATAACTTCGATCCCTCCATCTCCTGGAAAGACCTGGAGTGGATACGCGAATTCTGGGACGGCCCGATGGTGATCAAGGGTATCCTCGATCCGGAAGATGCGCGCGACGCGGTACGTTTCGGTGCCGATGGGATCGTGGTCTCTAACCACGGCGGACGCCAGCTCGACGGCGTGCTTTCTTCTGCACGCGCGTTGCCCGCCATTGCTGATGCGGTGAAAGGCGATATCGCGATCCTCGCCGACAGCGGCATTCGTAACGGGCTGGATGTGGTACGGATGATTGCGCTTGGCGCAGACAGCGTGCTGCTGGGCCGTGCTTACCTGTACGCGCTGGCCACCAGCGGTCAGGCGGGCGTGGCGAACCTGCTGAACCTGATCGAGAAAGAGATGAAGGTGGCGATGACGCTGACCGGTGCGAAGTCGATTAGCGAAATCAGCAAGGATTCGCTGGTGCAGGAGCTGAGTAAATTGCCTGCGGCGCTGGCACCGCTGTCGCAGGGGAATGCGGCTTAAGGGATTCGATCTGATCCCCTCATCCTCTCCCCAAAGGTGAGAGGGGATGCTATTCTGCCCCCGCAATTAAGGGGGCAGTATGCTTAACATCGTTTTATTCGAACCAGAAATTCCACCTAATACCGGCAACATCATCCGCCTGTGCGCCAATACCGGGTTTCGTCTGCATATCATTGAGCCGATGGGCTTTACATGGGACGACAAACGTCTGCGCCGCGCGGGGCTGGATTATCATGAATTTACTGCCGTGGTTCGCCATCACGATTACGCCGCGTTTCTGGAAACCGAAAAACCGCAGCGCATGTTTGCTCTGACCACCAAAGGCACGCCGGCACACAGCGCTGTAAGCTACCAGGAAGGTGATTATTTGCTGTTTGGCCCGGAAACACGCGGACTGCCAGCGACCATTCTTGATGCTTTACCTGCTGAGCAAAAAATTCGTATTCCGATGATGCCGGACAGCCGCAGCATGAACCTGTCAAATGCGGTGTCGGTCGTGGTGTATGAAGCATGGCGTCAGTTGGGATATTCTGGCGCGGTGTTACGTCGCTGAACAACATCGGGTGGCGTGCGCCACCCGATTGATTACGCTTAACCTGCTACCGCGATACGTTTCATGTCGGTCATGTAGCCACGCAGTTTCTGGCCCACTTTCTCGATTTCATGGCTGCGAATGGCTTCGTTCAAGTCGCGCAGTTGTGCGTTGTCTACGGCACCTTCCGCAATCGCTTTGCCCAGATCGCCTGCCTGCAGGGTGGTCATGAACTCTTTCAGCAGCGGTACGCATGCATAAGAGAACAGGTAGTTACCATACTCGGCGGTATCAGAGATAACCACGTTCATTTCGTACAGGCGCTTACGGGCGATGGTGTTCGCGATCAGCGGCAGCTCGTGCAGTGATTCATAGTACGCAGACTCTTCGATGATGCCGGAATCCACCATGGTTTCAAACGCCAGCTCAACGCCCGCTTTCACCATCGCGATCATCAGTACGCCTTTATCGAAATATTCCTGCTCGCTGATTTTGCCGTCAAACTGTGGCGCGGTTTCAAACGCGGTTTTGCCGGTCTCTTCACGCCAGGTCAGCAGTTTCTTATCGTCATTCGCCCAGTCCGCCATCATGCCGGAAGAGAACTCGCCGGAGATGATGTCGTCCATATGTTTCTGGAACAGCGGAGCCATGATGGTTTTCAGCTGCTCAGACAGCGCGAATGCACGCAGTTTCGCCGGGTTGGACAGACGGTCCATCATCAGCGTAATGCCGCCCTGCTTCAGCGCTTCGGTGATGGTTTCCCAGCCGAACTGAATCAGTTTTTCAGCGTATGCCGGATCGGTGCCCTCTTCCACCAGCTTGTCGAAGCACAGCAGAGAACCGGCCTGCAACATACCGCACAGAATGGTCTGCTCGCCCATCAGGTCAGATTTCACTTCGGCAACGAAGGAGGATTCCAGCACGCCCGCACGATGGCCGCCGGTCGCTGCTGCCCAGGCTTTTGCAATCGCCATGCCTTCGCCTTTCGGATCGTTTTCCGGGTGAACCGCAATCAGGGTCGGTACGCCGAAGCCACGCTTGTACTCTTCACGTACTTCAGTGCCTGGACACTTCGGTGCCACCATCACTACGGTGATGTCTTTACGGATCTGTTCGCCCACTTCCACGATGTTGAAGCCGTGGGAGTAACCCAGCGCCGCGCCATCTTTCATCAGTGGCTGTACGGAACGCACAACGTCAGAGTGCTGTTTATCTGGCGTCAGGTTAACCACCAGATCCGCCTGTGGGATCAGCTCTTCGTAGGTGCCTACTTTGAAGCCGTTTTCGGTCGCTTTACGCCATGAAGCACGCTTCTCAGCAATCGCTTCTTTACGCAGGGCGTAGGAGATATCCAGACCGGAGTCACGCATGTTCAGGCCCTGGTTCAGACCCTGTGCGCCACAGCCGACGATGACCACTTTTTTACCCTGAAGGTAGCTCGCGCCATCGGCAAATTCATCGCGCGCCATGAAGCGGCATTTGCCCAGCTGCGCCAGCTGCTGGCGCAAGTTCAGTGTATTAAAGTAGTTAGCCATGGGTGATACCTCGTGATGTTGTGCGTCTTATTGTTCGGTTCGCTTTTGCGAGAATGAACTTACTATATGACAGGAAATTTATTGCGGAAATTGATATATTCACAACGTCACGTTGCAATTATTGCAATGTAAACAGAGGGAGTGGAATCGGTGGATTTACGCGATCTGAAAATGTTCCTGCATCTGGCGGAAAGCCGTCACTTTGGCCGTAGCGCACGGGCGATGCACGTTAGCCCTTCCACACTGTCACGCCAGATCCAGCGGCTTGAGGAAGATCTCGGCCAGCCGCTGTTCGTGCGCGATAACCGCACCGTCACCCTTACCGAAGCGGGGGAAGAGCTGCGCGTCTTCGCCCAGCAAACCTTGTTGCAGTATCAGCAGTTGCGACACACCATCGACCAGCAAGGGCCGTCGCTCTCCGGTGAGCTTCATATTTTTTGTTCCGTCACCGCAGCCTACAGCCATTTGCCGCCGATCCTTGACCGCTTCCGCGCGGAACATCCGTCGGTCGAAATCAAACTCACTACCGGCGATGCCGCCGACGCCATGGAAAAAGTGGTCACAGGTGAAGCCGATCTCGCCATTGCCGGGAAACCTGAAACCCTGCCGGGGGCGGTGGCGTTCTCAATGCTGGAAAATCTGGCGGTGGTGCTGATCGCCCCGGCGCTCCCCTGCCCGGTGCGTAACCAGGTGTCGGTAGAAAAACCAGACTGGTCAACGGTGCCGTTTATCATGGCCGATCAGGGGCCCGTGCGCCGCCGCATTGAGCTATGGTTCCGCCGTCAGAAAATCAGTAACCCATCGATTTACGCCACGGTCGGCGGCCATGAGGCGATGGTGTCGATGGTGGCGCTCGGCTGCGGCGTGGCGCTGCTGCCGGAAGTGGTGCTGGAAAACAGCCCTGAACCGGTGCGCAACCGCGTAATGATTTTAGAGCGCAGTGACGAGAAAACGCCGTTTGAGCTTGGCGTCTGTGCACAAAAAAAGCGGCTGCATGAGCCGCTTATTGATGCGTTCTGGAAGATTCTGCCCAACCACTAGCCGGATGGCGGCGCAAGCGCCTTATCCGGCCTACGGTTTGAAAGAACGTAGGCCTGATAAGCGCAGCGCCATCAGGCATTTTTTCGAACAATCTAACCCGCCAGGAAGAAACGGAACGCCGGGTTATGGGTTTCATCGTGACACTCATAGCCCAGTTCATTGAGCCGCGTTTCGAAATCCGGCTCGTGCTCACCCAGTTCGAATGCCGCCAGCACACGACCGTAATCGGTACCGTGGCTGCGGTAGTGGAACAGCGAGATGTTCCAGTGCGTGCCCAGCGTATGCAGGAACTTCAACAATGCGCCCGGTGATTCCGGGAACTCGAAGCTGTAAAGGCGTTCCTGGAGCGGCTTCGACGGACGCCCGCCAACCATGTAACGCACGTGCAGCTTCGCCATTTCGTCATCGGAGAGATCCACCACGCTGTAGCCGCCTTCATGCAGCAGGTTGAGGATCTCTTTGCGCTCCTCCAGCCCACGGCTCAGACGCACGCCGACAAAAATGCAGGCATCTTTGGCATCGGCGAAACGGTAGTTGAACTCCGTCACCGAGCGCCCGCCCAGCAGTTGGCAGAACTTGAGGAAGCTGCCCTTCTCTTCCGGAATGGTCACCGCCAGCAGGGCCTCACGCTGTTCACCCAGCTCGCAGCGCTCGGAGACATAGCGCAGGCCGTGGAAGTTTACGTTGGCACCAGAAAGCACGTGCGCCAGACGCTCGCCGCGAATGTTGTGCTGCGCGATGTATTTCTTCATTCCCGCCAGCGCCAGCGCGCCGGAAGGCTCTGCCACCGCACGCACATCCTCAAACAGATCTTTCATCGCCGCGCAGATAGCATCGCTATCAACGGTGACGATATCGTCGAGATATTCCTGGCAGAGGCGGAACGTTTCGTCGCCAATGCGCTTCACCGCCACGCCCTCGGCGAACAGCCCGACGCGCGGCAGATCCACCGGATGACCCGCATCCAGCGCCGCTTTCAGGCAGGCTGAGTCTTCCGCTTCAACGGCAATGACCTTGATTTGCGGCATCAACTGTTTGATCAGCACCGCCACGCCTGCCGCGAGGCCGCCACCACCCACCGGCACAAAGACACGGTCGAGATGGGCATCCTGCTGCAGCAGCTCCAGCGCCAGCGTGCCTTGTCCGGCAATCACCATCGGGTGGTCGAACGGCGGCACCCAGGTAAAACCTTGCTGCTGCGCCAGCTCAATTGCTTTGGCTTTCGCTTCGTCAAAGTTCGCACCGTGGAGCAGCACTTCACCGCCAAAACCACGCACCGCGTCGACTTTGATATCCGCCGTGGCGACCGGCATTACGATCAGCGCTTTCAACCCTAAACGGGCCGAGGAGAACGCCACGCCCTGTGCGTGGTTGCCCGCCGACGCGGTAATCACACCGCGCGCTTTTTGTTCGTCGGTCAACCCGGCCATCATCGCGTAGGCTCCACGCAGCTTAAAGCTGTGCACCGGCTGCCTGTCTTCGCGCTTCACCAGAATCACGTTGTCGAGGCGCGAAGAGATTTTTTCCATTTTTTGCAGGGGCGTAACCTGCACGGCTTCATAGACCGGTGCGCGTAGCACCGCCCGGAGATATTCCGCCCCCTCAGGGGCGGCGGATAAGGGTTGTGACTCGGCCATCATTAGCCCCCAAGTTTAGTTTTGTCGCGCACCGCGCCTTTATCTGCACTGGTGGCAAGGCTCGCGTAAGCACGCAGGGCGAAGGAGACTTCACGCTGGCGGTCTTTCGGCGTCCAGGCTTTGTCGCCGCGCGCTTCCTGCGCTTCACGACGCGCCGCAATTTCCTGATCGCTCAGCTTCAGCTGAATGCCGCGGTTCGGAATGTCGATTTCAATCAGATCGCCATCTTCGATGATCGCGATGTTGCCGCCGCTTGCCGCTTCCGGTGAAACGTGGCCGATGGAGAGGCCTGAGGTGCCGCCGGAGAAACGACCGTCGGTGATCAGCGCACAGGCTTTACCGAGTCCCATCGATTTCAGGAAGGTGGTTGGATAGAGCATCTCCTGCATACCCGGCCCGCCTTTCGGCCCTTCGTAGCGGATCACCACCACATCGCCTTCCACCACTTTGCCGCCGAGAATGGCGTCTACCGCCTCGTCCTGGCTTTCATACACTTTTGCCGGACCGGTGAATTTCAGGATGCTGTCATCCACGCCAGCCGTTTTAACGATACAGCCGTTTTCCGCAAAGTTGCCGTACAGCACGGCCAGGCCGCCGTCTTTGCTGTAAGCGTATTCCAGAGAACGGATACAGCCTTCGGCGCGATCGTCATCCAGGGTGTCCCAGCGGCAATCCTGCGAGAATGCCTGCGTGGTGCGAATCCCTGCCGGACCGGCGCGGAACATGTTTTTCACCGCATCGTCTTTGGTCAGCATGACATCGTATTTTTCCAGCGCCTGCGGCAGCGTCAGACCGAGCACGTTTTTCACGTCGCGGTTCAGCAGCCCGGCACGATCCAGCTCGCCGAGGATACCGATCACGCCACCCGCGCGGTGTACGTCTTCCATGTGATATTTCTGGGTACTCGGCGCGACTTTGCACAGCTGTGGCACCTTGCGGGAGAGCTTGTCGATGTCACTCATGGTGAAGTCGATCTCCGCTTCCTGCGCGGCAGCCAGCAGGTGCAGAACGGTGTTGGTGGAGCCGCCCATGGCGATGTCCAGCGTCATGGCATTTTCAAACGCGGCCTTGCTGGCGATGTTACGCGGCAGCGCGCTTTCGTCGTCCTGCTCGTAGTAGCGTTTGGTCAGCTCAACGATGCGTTTACCGGCATTGAGGAACAGCTTTTTACGATCGGTATGGGTCGCCAGCAGCGAACCGTTGCCGGGCTGAGAGAGGCCCAGCGCTTCGGTCAGACAGTTCATGGAGTTGGCGGTGAACATACCGGAACAGGAGCCGCAGGTCGGGCACGCGGAGCGTTCCACCTGGTTGCTCTGCTCATCAGAGACTTTCGGGTCCGCCCCCTGAATCATCGCATCAACGAGGTCGAGCTTGATGATTTTGTCGGATAGTTTGGTTTTACCCGCTTCCATTGGGCCACCGGAGACGAAGATCACCGGGATGTTCAGGCGCAGGGAAGCCATCAGCATCCCTGGGGTGATTTTGTCGCAGTTGGAGATACAGACCATCGCATCAGCACAGTGGGCGTTCACCATGTACTCCACCGAGTCGGCGATCAGCTCGCGCGACGGCAGTGAATAGAGCATGCCCCCGTGACCCATCGCGATACCGTCATCCACCGCAATGGTGTTGAACTCTTTCGCCACACCGCCGGACGCTTCAATTTGTTCGGCAACCAGTTTACCGAGATCGCGCAGGTGCACGTGGCCCGGCACGAACTGGGTGAAAGAGTTCACCACGGCGATAATGGGCTTGCCGAAATCGGCGTCGGTCATCCCGGTGGCGCGCCACAGCGCGCGGGCACCCGCCATATTACGGCCGTGGGTGGTGGTGGCAGAACGATACTTAGGCATGCTTTATTTACTCCCGTCTGACTATTAAATGGGACGGTGCGTGCCGTCCCATAATTATTCTTAGTGATTAACCTGATCCAACCAGCCGTATTTATCTTCCGTTTCACCGGTAAAGAGGCCAAAGAAGGCTTGCTGAATACGTTTAGTCACCGGACCACAGCGGCCTTCGCCTACCTGGATTCCGTCGACACTGCGAACCGGCGTGATTTCGGCAGCCGTACCGGACATGAACACTTCATCCGCCAGGTACAGAGACTCGCGGGACAGAACCTGCTCACGCACTTCAATGCCCAGATCTTTCGCCAGCTTGATAATGGCGTCACGGGTGATCCCCGGCAGCGCGGAAGAGGTAAACGGCGGCGTGAACAGGATACCGTCTTTAACTTCAAACAGGTTTTCGCCTGCACCTTCAGAGATATAGCCATTCACGTCCAGCGCGATGCCTTCCTGATAACCATGACGACGCGCTTCGCTACCGACCAGCAATGAGGAAAGGTAGTTACCGCCTGCTTTTGCCGCAGTCGGAATGGTGTTTGGTGCCACGCGGTTCCAGGAAGAAACCATTGCGTCGATCCCCTGATCCAGCGCTTCTGCACCCAGGTAGGCACCCCACGGGAACGCGGCAATGATCACATCGGTGGTGTATCCGGCTGGCGGGTTAACGCCCATCCCCACGTCACCCACGAATACCAGCGGACGAATGTAGGCGCTGGTCAGGTTGTTCTTACGAATCACGTCGCGGCAGGCTTCCATCAGCTCATCCACGCTCTGAGAGACCGGGAAACGATAAATTTTGGCTGAATCATGCAGACGCTGCATGTGTTCGCAATGGCGGAACACCACTGGCCCTTTGTGAGAATCGTAGCAACGGATGCCTTCAAACACAGACGTACCGTAATGCAGCGCGTGGGACATGACGTGGACTTTCGCGTCCTCCCAGCGAACCATCTCACCATTGAACCAAATGTAATCAGCTTTTTTCGTCGTCATTTTTTCTTCCTGTCACGCTCAAGCGCGGATTTGTTGTGATGTGGTTGTGCTCTGGCAGATGGCAACGTGTGCCACATCGACCAGTTTCGTTAACTGACTAAACAGTAAGTCGACCGACCGCGGGCTGGCAACGGTCAATTCGATATTGATGTTCCGGGCGTCGGTGGCCGTCTCCATATTCATAGAGCAAATCTGAAAACCACGGTGACGCACCACACGCAAAACGCGTTCTAATGTCTCTGGATTGAAGCGAGCCTGCACGGCGACCTGATGTTGCATCATGATAATTTCTCCAGCATTTGTGAGTTACTGGCACCGGGCGGTACCAACGGCCAGACATTCTCAAGCTCGTCGATTGAGACATGAAGCAGGTAGGGCCCTTCGCTTGACAGCATGGTGTCGAGTGCCGCTTCAACCTGGTCTTTACGGGTGATGTGCTGGCCTGGGATACCAAAGGCGCTGGCCAGCATGAGGAAATCGGGGTTATCGGTCAGGGTGGTTTCGCTGTAACGCTCCTGGAAGAACAACTGTTGCCACTGGCGAACCATCCCTAAACGCTGGTTATCGAGCAACACGATCTTCAGCGGTAACTGCTTGCGCTTCACGGTGCCGAGCTCCTGAACGTTCATCATGAAGGAGCCGTCACCGGAGATACAGATTACGGTATCGTTCGGTCGGGCAACCTGTGCGCCTACGGCAGCAGGCAGGCCGAAGCCCATCGTCCCTAAGCCACTGGAGGTGATGAAGTTTTCCGGGCGGGTATAGGTCATGTGCTGGGCTGACCACATCTGATGCTGGCCCACATCCGTCGTCACCACGCTGTCTGCCGGTTTACGGTCGGACAACTGTTTCAACAGCAGCGGTGCGTAGATGGCCTCGCCGGGGTGATCGTAACGCCAGGCGTGTTCAGCGCGCATGTCTGCGGTGTGTTGACGCCATGCGTTGATATCCAGCGGCTGCTGTAACGCCGGTAACAGCGCGTTGAGATCGCCCTGCAGCGCAACATGCGCCTGACGCAGTTTGTTCATCTCCGCCGGGTCGATATCCATATGGATCACTTTGGCATTCGGCGCGAAGGTATTCAGCTTGCCAGTGACGCGGTCATCAAAACGGGCACCGACGGCGATGAGCAGGTCGCACTCCTGCACCGCCAGGTTTGCCGCTTTGGTGCCGTGCATCCCTAACATGCCCAAATAGTATGGGTAGTCCGCGTCGACCGCGCCCAATCCTTTCAGCGTGCAGGTGGCGGGCATTTGCGTTACCGCGATAAATTCGCGCAGGGCAGGAACGGCCTGCGCCATACCAACGCCACCACCGACATACAGCATCGGCTGTTTCGCCTGCGCCAGCATCTGGCGGGCCTCTTCCACTTCGGCATGCGGGAAGACATCGTTATTTTCAACGGTGGAAAAATGCGGCTCCAGATCGCCCAGAGCAACCTGGATATCTTTCGGGATATCAACCAGAACCGGGCCAGGACGACCGGAATTAGCCACGTCGAACGCTTCTGCCATAATGCGCGGCAGCTCTTCCAGAGACTGAACAAGGAAGCTGTGTTTGGTACAGGCCAGCGACAAACCGAGTACGTCCACCTCCTGGAAGGCGTCGGTTCCGATGAACGGAGAAGCCACCTGACCGGTGATGGCGACAACGGGAACGGAATCGAGCAACGCATCCGCCAGACCGGTGATCAGGTTGGTTGCGCCCGGACCGGACGTTGCCATGCAGACGCCGGTTTTACCGGTGGCGCGCGCGTAACCAATGGCCGCCATTGCTGCGCCCTGCTCGTGTCGGCACAAGAGGTGTTCCACGCCGCCGTCATACAGTGCATCGTAAATCGGCATAATTGCGCCACCCGGATAACCGAATATTGTCTCGACTCCCTGCGCGCGCAACGCATGTACTACCCACTGTGCCCCATTCATAGTTAGTTCCCCGTCATAAATCGGGAGAAACAGAATTTTGTGCTAGTCGTCATTCTCTGCTCCTCATTTGCGTTTTTTAGTCATAAAAAAACCCCCGGACCTTTCGGTGCGGGGGTCTTAGTTCGTTAAGGCTTGATTTCTAAGCCTTTCCTCGTCCAAGTGCAGCCCCGCACGGTGGGATAATAATCACCACCACGCTAATCACGACCAGGCTAATCACTCGTAGAAGGGCTGTCATTTTCAGTTCTTTCTGCATCTTGTTCGAAGGAATACCTAAAGAGTTACCACAGTTATTTAAATAAACACAAGATTTATTTATGACTGATTTATATAGCCTGCAAAGCGTTTTCCTTAAAGCGATTGTTTTATATGAAAAAAATAGAAAATGAATTTTTTTCACTGTTTGTTATGCGCTTATACCCTCAAACCAGGCAATTTTCCGCTTCTGCGAGGGGGATTCCACGGCGTTGCAACATTTGCGATATGTCGCCAAAAATCAGGAACTGGCATCGTAAATCAGCAAAACGATGCTAAACAGGAAAACATGACGCTGGCATAGTCAGCCCCTGAGGAGGTGCTTATGTCACTGTCAGTTGTTTATACGCGCGCGGCTATCGGAGTTAAGGCACCGCTTATTTCTGTTGAGGTTCATCTGAGTAATGGCCTTCCAGGTCTCACACTTGTCGGCTTACCAGAAACGACGGTAAAAGAGGCCAGAGACCGGGTTCGCAGCGCGATCATCAATAGCGGTTATACCTTCCCCGCGAAGAAGATCACTATCAATCTTGCACCTGCTGACCTGCCCAAAGAGGGAGGGCGATATGATTTACCTATCGCTATAGCGCTTCTCGCGGCCTCTGAGCAGCTCAACACGCCCAGGTTAGGCTCGTATGAGTTCGTCGGAGAACTGGCGCTTACAGGCTCGTTAAGAGGCGTTCCCGGTGCAATATCGGGGGCACTTGAAGCAATACGCGCCGGCCGACAAATCATTCTGGCCAATGAAAACGCATCAGAAGTGAGCCTCATAGCAGAAAAAGGGTGCCTGATAGCGGGCCATTTACAGGAGGTTTGCGCGTTTCTGGAGGGGCGTCATGAGCTGTCCGAACCGGAAGAGAGTGACAACGCGCTACCGGATGCACCGGAGGATCTCTGCGATATTATGGGTCAGGAGCAGGGGAAAAGGGCGCTGGAGATTACCGCTGCTGGTGGGCATAATCTTTTACTGATAGGTCCGCCGGGTACGGGTAAAACCATGCTGGCGAGCAGATTAAGTGGTTTGCTTCCTCCACTTAATAATCATGAAGCGCTGGAAAGTGCCGCTATTTTAAGCCTGGTCAGTTCTACGTCGCTGCAAAAACACTGGCGGCGTCGCCCCTTCCGCTCGCCACACCACAGTGCTTCACTCACAGCGATGGTAGGGGGCGGGTCAATGCCGGGGCCTGGCGAGATCTCTCTGGCACACAATGGCATTCTGTTTCTCGATGAGCTGCCCGAGTTTGAGCGTCGCGTTCTGGATGCACTGAGGGAGCCCATTGAATCCGGTGAGATTCATATTTCCCGCACCCGAGCCAAAATTAGCTATCCGGCACGGTTTCAGCTCGTTGCTGCAATGAACCCTAGTCCCACAGGGCACTACCAGGGTAATCATAACCGTTGTACACCAGAGCAGACGCTGCGCTACCTGGGGAAGCTCTCAGGGCCTTTTCTTGACCGTTTCGATTTATCCCTTGAGATCCCTCTGCCGCCGCCAGGCCTGCTCAGACAAACCCGTATGAACGGTGAGAGCACAGCAGAAGTACGCGACCGGGTTATTACCGCGCAGGCACGACAATATGCTCGCCAGAATAAACTCAATGCACGCCTTGATAACGCTGAAATTCGCCAGTTTTGCCATCTGACTGCTGAAGATGCTGGCTGGCTGGAGGAGACGCTTTCGCGGTTTGGTCTTTCTATCCGTGCGTGGCAGCGTCTGTTGAAAGTGGCCAGAACGATCGCCGATGTGGGGGAAAGTCCTGATATTGAGAGGCGACATTTGCAGGAGGCGCTGAGCTATCGCGCAATAGATCGTTTGTTGCTGCATCTGCAAAAAATGCTGGCGTAAAAAAAGGGGCCGTAGCCCCTTTTTTCTTCATCTTAGTCATCAGACTCGGTGTAGTCTTCTGCACCTTCCATCTGCGGCTTACCGCCAGACAGCGTATGGAAACGCTTAGGACGCTTGATGCGAGCCATATACTTGATCCATACACGTTCTGCTTCAGACTGCGGCTCACGCTCACCACGGCAAACAGATACAAACTGTTTTTCGTCTTCCGTTGCTGGTTCACGTTTACCCAGATCCAGCTCGTTAAAGGCATAACCATGGCGCTCAAGCAGCTGCGCCTCTTTGATGGTGAAATCGCCGTGACGAGAGAACCCGCGCGGATAATGTTTATTGTCGAAAAAACGATTAGTCGTCGTAAAGCTTTCCGCCATCCTACACGCTCCTAATTCTTTGGCCGAGCTATTTATGGCGCGGAGTATTAGTTACGCTTGACAGAGTGTAAAACAAAACATTTAAATCATAACGACAAATAATTTTGCGGAGAAAGATGTGGATACGGAATTGCTAAAAACTTTCCTCGAAGTGAGCAGAACACGTCACTTTGGGCGAGCAGCGGAAGCCCTCTACCTGACGCAGTCAGCGGTCAGTTTTCGTATTCGACAGCTGGAAAATCAACTGGGTGTGAACCTTTTTACCCGCCACCGCAACAATATCCG
Organism: Enterobacter oligotrophicus; assembly: GCF_009176645.1. Taxonomy (NCBI): domain Bacteria; kingdom Pseudomonadati; phylum Pseudomonadota; class Gammaproteobacteria; order Enterobacterales; family Enterobacteriaceae; genus Enterobacter; species Enterobacter oligotrophicus. The sequence continues at coordinate 2,620,062 of NZ_AP019007.1, read as the reverse complement.
TTTAACGCCAGCCGGTGAGAAACTATTGCCGTATGCAGAAACGTTGATGAACACCTGGCAAGCAGCCCGTAAGGAGGTTGCTCATACCTCCAGGCACAATGAGTTCTCCATTGGAGCCAGCGCATCCCTGTGGGAATGCATGCTTAGTCAGTGGCTTACCCGACTATACCGCTCGCATAGTCATCTGCAATTTGAGGCCAGAATTGCGCAACGTCAGTCGCTCGTTAAGCAACTGCATGAACGTCAACTGGATCTCCTGATCACGACTGAAGCCCCCAAGATGGACGAATTTAGCAGCCAGATTGTTGGGCAGTTTAGTCTTGCACTTTATGCCTCAACGCCCTCAATGATGAAGGCCGATCTAAACTATCTACGCCTGGAATGGGGACCGGATTTTCAGCAACATGAAGCAGGGTTGATTGCCAGCGATGACGTACCGCAATTAACCACAAGCTCTGCAGAGATCGCCTGTCAGCAACTGACCTTGTTGAAGGGTTGCACCTGGTTGCCTGTGCGTTGGGCAGATAATAAACCTGGCCTCCATACCGTCACCGATTCCACAACGCTTTCCAGACCGCTTTATGCGATTTGGCTACAGAACAGTGATAAGCAGTCGCAGATAAAAGATCTATTAAAAATCAGCATACTGGATTAAAAGAATAAGCCTGCAGGGATGCAGGCTATCAGTTCAGAGTGGAGATTTTTGCTGTTGCAGGGGCAAAAAAAATCCTTTGCCGAAGCAAAGGATTCTATATGGCAGGGGCGGAGAGACTCGAACTCGCGACACCCGGTTTTGGAGACCGGTGCTCTACCAACTGAGCTACGCCCCTAAATTTCTTGCCATTAAGCCTGCCGGGAAGGCAGGCTTAATGTCTTAATAAGTGGCGGAACGGACGGGACTCGAACCCGCGACCCCCTGCGTGACAGGCAGGTATTCTAACCGACTGAACTACCGCTCCACCGAAGACTGCTTGTAACCACCGGATTAATGCACCGGCTTACTACGTAATTTGATGCCTGGCAGTTCCCTACTCTCGCATGGGGAGACCCCACACTACCATCGGCGCTACGGCGTTTCACTTCTGAGTTCGGCATGGGGTCAGGTGGGACCACCGCGCTAAAGCCGCCAGGCAAATTCTGTTTATCTGTATCAGGCTGAAAATCGTGTCTGTCTCTTCGCCAAAACACCTTCGGCGTTGTAAGGTTAAGCCTCACGGTTCATTAGTATCGGTTAGCTCAACGCATCGCTGCGCTTACACACCCGACCTATCAACGTCGTCGTCTTCAACGTTCCTTCAGGACCCTTAAAGGGTCAGGGAGAACTCATCTCGGGGCAAGTTTCGTGCTTAGATGCTTTCAGCACTTATCTCTTCCGCATTTAGCTACCGGGCAGTGCCATTGGCATGACAACCCGAACACCAGTGATGCGTCCACTCCGGTCCTCTCGTACTAGGAGCAGCCCCCCTCAGTTCTCCAGCGCCCACGGCAGATAGGGACCGAACTGTCTCACGACGTTCTAAACCCAGCTCGCGTACCACTTTAAATGGCGAACAGCCATACCCTTGGGACCTACTTCAGCCCCAGGATGTGATGAGCCGACATCGAGGTGCCAAACACCGCCGTCGATATGAACTCTTGGGCGGTATCAGCCTGTTATCCCCGGAGTACCTTTTATCCGTTGAGCGATGGCCCTTCCATTCAGAACCACCGGATCACTATGACCTGCTTTCGCACCTGCTCGCGCCGTCACGCTCGCAGTCAAGCCAGCTTATGCCATTGCACTAACCTCCTGATGTCCGACCAGGATTAGCTGACCTTCGTGCTCCTCCGTTACTCTTTGGGAGGAGACCGCCCCAGTCAAACTACCCACCAGACACTGTCCGCAACCCGGATTACGGGTCCACGTTAGAACACCAGCCATTAAAGGGTGGTATTTCAAGGGCGGCTCCACGCAGACTGGCGTCCACGCTTCAAAGCCTCCCACCTATCCTACACATCAAGGACCAGTGTTCAGTGTCAAGCTATAGTAAAGGTTCACGGGGTCTTTCCGTCTTGCCGCGGGTACACTGCATCTTCACAGCGAGTTCAATTTCACTGAGTCTCGGGTGGAGACAGCCTGGCCATCATTACGCCATTCGTGCAGGTCGGAACTTACCCGACAAGGAATTTCGCTACCTTAGGACCGTTATAGTTACGGCCGCCGTTTACCGGGGCTTCGATCAAGAGCTTCGCGTTGCCGCTGACCCCATCAATTAACCTTCCGGCACCGGGCAGGCGTCACACCGTATACGTCCACTTTCGTGTTTGCACAGTGCTGTGTTTTTAATAAACAGTTGCAGCCAGCTGGTATCTTCGACTGATTTCAGCTCCACCCGCAGGGGCTTCACCTACATATCAGCGTGCCTTCTCCCGAAGTTACGGCACCATTTTGCCTAGTTCCTTCACCCGAGTTCTCTCAAGCGCCTTGGTATTCTCTACCTGACCACCTGTGTCGGTTTGGGGTACGATTTGATGTTACCTGATGCTTAGAGGCTTTTCCTGGAAGCAGGGCATTTGTCACTTCAGCACCGTAGTGCCTCGTCATCACACCTCAGCGTTAAAAGGTACCGGATTTACCTGGAACCTCCGCCTACATGCTTAAACCGGGACAACCGTCGCCCGGCCGACATAGCCTTCTCCGTCCCCCCTTCGCAGTAACACCAAGTACAGGAATATTAACCTGTTTCCCATCGACTACGCCTTTCGGCCTCGCCTTAGGGGTCGACTCACCCTGCCCCGATTAACGTTGGACAGGAACCCTTGGTCTTCCGGCGAGCGGGCTTTTCACCCGCTTTATCGTTACTTATGTCAGCATTCGCACTTCTGATACCTCCAGCAACCCTCACAGGCCACCTTCAACGGCTTACAGAACGCTCCCCTACCCAACAACACCTAAGTGTCGCTGCCGCAGCTTCGGTGCATGGTTTAGCCCCGTTACATCTTCCGCGCAGGCCGACTCGACCAGTGAGCTATTACGCTTTCTTTAAATGATGGCTGCTTCTAAGCCAACATCCTGGCTGTCTGTGCCTTCCCACATCGTTTCCCACTTAACCATGACTTTGGGACCTTAGCTGGCGGTCTGGGTTGTTTCCCTCTTCACGACGGACGTTAGCACCCGCCGTGTGTCTCCCGTGATAACATTCTCCGGTATTCGCAGTTTGCATCGGGTTGGTAAGCCGGGATGGCCCCCTAGCCGAAACAGTGCTCTACCCCCGGAGATGAGTTCACGAGGCGCTACCTAAATAGCTTTCGGGGAGAACCAGCTATCTCCCGGTTTGATTGGCCTTTCACCCCCAGCCACAGGTCATCCGCTAATTTTTCAACATTAGTCGGTTCGGTCCTCCAGTTAGTGTTACCCAACCTTCAACCTGCCCATGGCTAGATCACCGGGTTTCGGGTCTATACCCTGCAACTTAACGCCCAGTTAAGACTCGGTTTCCCTGCGGCTCCCCTATTCGGTTAACCTTGCTACAGAATATAAGTCGCTGACCCATTATACAAAAGGTACGCAGTCACCCCATAAAGAGGCTCCCACTGCTTGTACGTACACGGTTTCAGGTTCTTTTTCACTCCCCTCGCCGGGGTTCTTTTCGCCTTTCCCTCACGGTACTGGTTCACTATCGGTCAGTCAGGAGTATTTAGCCTTGGAGGATGGTCCCCCCATATTCAGACAGGATACCACGTGTCCCGCCCTACTCTTCGAGTTCACAGCATGTGCATTTTCGTGTACGGGACTATCACCCTGTACCGTCGGACTTTCCAGACCGTTCCACTAACACACACGCTGATTCAGACTCCGGGCTGCTCCCCGTTCGCTCGCCGCTACTGGGGGAATCTCGGTTGATTTCTTTTCCTCGGGGTACTTAGATGTTTCAGTTCCCCCGGTTCGCCTCGTTAACCTATGTATTCAGTTAACGATAGTGTGTCGGAACACACTGGGTTTCCCCATTCGGACATCGCCGGGTCAAAGGTTCATATCACCTCGCCGGCGCTTTTCGCAGATTAGCACGTCCTTCATCGCCTCTGACTGCCAGGGCATCCACCGTGTACGCTTAGTCGCTTAACCTCACAACCCGAAGATGTTTCACTTCTGATTGCGAAAAGTTGAGAGACTCGAACACACATAACTGTGTGTCGTTTCAATTTTCAGCTTGATCCAGATTTTTAAAGAGCAAAACTTCGCAGTGCACCTTTTCAGGTTCACTCTGAAGTTTTCTTGTGTTCGCAGTAAAAGATGGTGGAGCTATGCGGGATCGAACCGCAGACCTCCTGCGTGCAAAGCAGGCGCTCTCCCAGCTGAGCTATAGCCCCATCGTTTTGCCAATCTCTGTACCGGTAATTTTTCCTGAGACAAGGCGTGGTAACGCGAGGCATACATCAGTATGTGAGCGTCGCCGCAACGCAGTATCAGGGAAAATTTGGTAGGCCTGAGTGGACTTGAACCACCGACCTCACCCTTATCAGGGGTGCGCTCTAACCACCTGAGCTACAAGCCTGCAGAGATTTTTACTGCTGTTTTTCATCAGACAATCTGTGTGGACACTACAAAGGCAGGTTCTTTAAGGTAAGGAGGTGATCCAACCGCAGGTTCCCCTACGGTTACCTTGTTACGACTTCACCCCAGTCATGAATCACAAAGTGGTAAGCGCCCTCCCGAAGGTTAAGCTACCTACTTCTTTTGCAACCCACTCCCATGGTGTGACGGGCGGTGTGTACAAGGCCCGGGAACGTATTCACCGTGGCATTCTGATCCACGATTACTAGCGATTCCGACTTCATGGAGTCGAGTTGCAGACTCCAATCCGGACTACGACGCACTTTATGAGGTCCGCTTGCCCTCGCAGGGTCGCTTCTCTTTGTATGCGCCATTGTAGCACGTGTGTAGCCCTGGTCGTAAGGGCCATGATGACTTGACGTCATCCCCACCTTCCTCCAGTTTATCACTGGCAGTCTCCTTTGAGTTCCCGGCCTAACCGCTGGCAACAAAGGATAAGGGTTGCGCTCGTTGCGGGACTTAACCCAACATTTCACAACACGAGCTGACGACAGCCATGCAGCACCTGTCTCACGGTTCCCGAAGGCACATTCTCATCTCTGAAAACTTCCGTGGATGTCAAGACCAGGTAAGGTTCTTCGCGTTGCATCGAATTAAACCACATGCTCCACCGCTTGTGCGGGCCCCCGTCAATTCATTTGAGTTTTAACCTTGCGGCCGTACTCCCCAGGCGGTCGACTTAACGCGTTAGCTCCGGAAGCCACGCCTCAAGGGCACAACCTCCAAGTCGACATCGTTTACGGCGTGGACTACCAGGGTATCTAATCCTGTTTGCTCCCCACGCTTTCGCACCTGAGCGTCAGTCTTTGTCCAGGGGGCCGCCTTCGCCACCGGTATTCCTCCAGATCTCTACGCATTTCACCGCTACACCTGGAATTCTACCCCCCTCTACAAGACTCCAGCCTGCCAGTTTCGAATGCAGTTCCCAGGTTGAGCCCGGGGATTTCACATCCGACTTGACAGACCGCCTGCGTGCGCTTTACGCCCAGTAATTCCGATTAACGCTTGCACCCTCCGTATTACCGCGGCTGCTGGCACGGAGTTAGCCGGTGCTTCTTCTGCGGGTAACGTCAATTGCTGTGGTTATTAACCACAACACCTTCCTCCCCGCTGAAAGTACTTTACAACCCGAAGGCCTTCTTCATACACGCGGCATGGCTGCATCAGGCTTGCGCCCATTGTGCAATATTCCCCACTGCTGCCTCCCGTAGGAGTCTGGACCGTGTCTCAGTTCCAGTGTGGCTGGTCATCCTCTCAGACCAGCTAGGGATCGTCGCCTAGGTGAGCCGTTACCCCACCTACCAGCTAATCCCATCTGGGCACATCTGATGGCAAGAGGCCCGAAGGTCCCCCTCTTTGGTCTTGCGACGTTATGCGGTATTAGCTACCGTTTCCAGTAGTTATCCCCCTCCATCAGGCAGTTTCCCAGACATTACTCACCCGTCCGCCGCTCGCCGGCAAAGTAGCAAGCTACTTTCCGCTGCCGCTCGACTTGCATGTGTTAGGCCTGCCGCCAGCGTTCAATCTGAGCCATGATCAAACTCTTCAATTTAAGTTTGATGCTCGTGAATTAAACTTCGTAATGAATTACGTATGTTCACTCAGAGACTTGGTATTCATTTATTGTCCGAAGACATTAAGAATCCATGTCACTTTGAGTGCCCACACAGATTGTCTGATAAATTGTTAAAGAGCAGTTGCAACGCGGCTTTCAGCTCACCGTTGCGAGGCCCCGTATATTACGTTTTCCTCATTCAGAGTCAAGCGATTATTTTCACTTTTCTCTGTTGGCGTTCATCTCTGAACCCCGCTAACCCGGCGGCCTGTAAGCCGTTGTTCCGTGTCAGTGGAGGCGCATTATAGGGAGTTCTCAGACGTTGACAACCCCTCTTTTAAAAAAAACGTTCAACCGTCTCTTTTTTGCTCAAAACCGTGTTACAGCGCCAGTTTTTCGAGCGTTTCAAACCCATAACGACGTAAAACGGGTAAAAGTTGCTCCGTTTCTTTTGTGACGGCCATACAAAAAGCGATATTTGCATCGGCAGATTTTGCATCCGGCGCTTCATGTTCCAGCAGCCAGGCCGTGCGACGCGCAATAGCAGCACCTGAATCCACCAGCCGCGTGCCCTCCGGCAGAACGTTTAACAGTTCTTCCTGTAAGAGCGGGAAGTGGGTACAGCCCAGCACGACGGTATCCGGCGGTTCCGGCATCCGCAGCCACGGACGCAAAATACGGCGCAGCTCGTCGAGTGAAACGGATTTTCCATGCAGCTTCGCTTCCGCCATTTCAACCAGCTCCGCCGAACCCAGCATCGCAATCTGACACTCGTTGGCAAAGCGGTCGATAAGCTCACGCGTATAAGGACGTTTCACCGTACCACGCGTTGCCAGCAAACCGACAATACCGTTCGCCGTCAGGCGCGCAGCAGGTTTGATAGCAGGCACCACGCCGACAACCGGAAACTGGAACTTTTCGCGCAACGCAGGAAGGGATACCGTACTTGCCGTATTGCAGGCAATAACCGCCAGCGCCAGGGGATAACGCTGTTGTACCGCGGTGACGATTTCAACCACACGCTCGACAATAAAGTCTTCACTCTTCTCCCCATAGGGGAAAGCGACGTTATCGAAAGCGTAAATGTAATGGAGATCCGGCAGGAGATGCCGAATCTCATCATAGACCGAAAGTCCACCGACGCCGGAATCAAACACCAGCACGGTGGGACGCGGTTCAGAAGGTGTAGCTGCCAGACAAGGTGTATTCCCGTCCTGCAGTTTGGTAGCCATAAACTGTCTCGTAATCTTTATCGAACAGGTTGGCTATTTTACCACGAACTGTCAGATGTGAGGTGACCGGATATGAAACGGCGACATCCCACAGGCTAACACCGCCCATTTTAACTTCACGCGTCGGATAACCGCTAAAGTCATCATCGTAGCGCGTTCCCAGATAGCGGTAAGCAAGATTCCAGTCAACGTCCCAGGTCTGCCAGTCAAGCTGGTATTTCACCTGCTGTTTAGAGCGACGCTTGAGCACTTCGTTGGTTTTCGCATTACGCGGGTCGACGTAATCATAGGAAATCTGATGCGCCACCGGGCCGGTATCAAACTGCGCTGTTGCTTCGATCCCTTCGATACGTGCTTTGTTCACGTTGTAAGGACGGTTCATCGCATCATAGCCAATCAGGTTGTCGACATCATTACGATAAGCGCTAATGCGCCAGTTAACCGGCCCCGTTAGCCCTTCAAAGCCACCTTCCCACTGCTTACTCTCTTCAGGTTTGAGATCCGGGTTGCCATATTTCGCGCTATGGATCTGGCTCATTGTTGGCGCTTTATAGGCCGTACCGTAGGAGGCAATGAAGCGATACCCCTCAACAAACTCCCACGCGGCGCTGGTTTGCCAGGTGCTATGGTTGCCGAAGTTAGAGTTGTCGTCATTACGGGCAGCAGCTTCCAGGGTCACGCTATTGAACTGCTGCATACCGGAGAGGAAAACGCCGGTATTGTGCTGCTCGTATCCTTTCTCAAGAAGCCCCGTCCCCGCCTGCGTTCTTTGCTTCTGCCAGTCCAGACCCGCACCAATATTACCGTGCCCAACCGTCACATTATTCATCCACTGGGCGGTATATTGCTTCACATCATCCATGGTGGAGGATGCAGCATAACGCCCTTTGCTCGGATCATAGTTCAGGTCTTTGCTACGACCATAACCCGCTACCAGTTGAGATTGATAAATTCCCTGGCTATAACGCAGCCCGGTGTCCCAGTTCTGGCTATACAGCTGGCGCGTGTCCGGCCTGCCCGTTATCGCGGTGTAGTCATCATTGTAAGCGTCGTAGCCGTCATACGCCGTGCGGTTATCGTAACCAAAGCCACGGAAGAACCCGCTTACGCTGTCGGTAATCTGCTGTTCCACTGAGCCATACAGTGACTTACTCATAAAACCGTCACGGTCAGGCTGGCGCGGCGCATCATTCGCGCCAATATCAAAACCACGGGTATAGGTATAGTTACCTGCCATGGTGATTTTGGTTTTATCGAGCACTTGCTGGAAAGAACCATCGTAAGTTTGATAGCCCTTAGAACCCACTCCCGCAGAAATTTCCGCCCCCGGCTTATCGCGCCCGGTGATGATGTTAATCACGCCACCAATCGCATCAGAACCGTACAGTGCCGAACGCGGGCCACGAATATACTCAATACGCTGGATCAGCGAGACCGGAATTTGGCTCAGATCGGGCACATTGCTGATCCCGGCGTTGTTCAGAGGAATACCATCAATCAACACCAGAACGTGGCGGGATTCGGTCCCACGAATATAGGTAGAAGAGGTCGCCCCAAGCCCACCGCTTTGTGCGATATCGACTCCCGGCAGACGTGACATCACCTCCACCACGCTTTTTGCCTGCCAGCGTTCGATATCTTCATGCGTTATGACAGAAGTCGGAGCCAGAACGGTTTTTGCGGGTTGTTCAAAACGGTTTGCTGTCACCACCAACGAGTCAGCGCTATCCTGCGCCCAGCCCGAAAATGCCGTGACGGACAACGCCGTCAACAGCGATACTTTTTTAATCATTGTTAAAGCATCCACAATATAAGAAGGATGCCGCAGGCCTCATCGATAGCACGCGATGATGAAACCAAATGCGACGTGATCCCGGCAGGTCTTCGGGCTGGGTGGCGTTATACGGATGAAGACTTCCCATTTTCACAGTGTCTACAACTCTCATCCCGCCAGTCTTTACCGCTGCGCGTCAGCTCCAGATTTACACTGGATTCCCTTTTCACTCTCAGGAGACCGGAAACAGAATGCTACAATTAGACACGTATAGATGTCCAGACAGCTATTGGCCATAAAATCTGGACATCCCCTGAACAATGCCTACAATCCCCGCGTAATTCTTTATCACTCAGGACGCATCATGACCCCAGAACACCTCCCGACAGAACAGTACGACGCACAGCTGGCAGAGAAAGTTGTCCGCCTGCAAAGTATGATGACGCCTTTCAACGCGCCCGTTCCCGAGGTGTTCCGCTCCCCTGTCAGCCATTACCGTATGCGCGCTGAGTTTCGCATCTGGCACGATGGCGATGACCTCTACCACATCATTTTCGATCAGCAGACGAAATCCCGTATTCGCGTGGACAGCTTCCCGGCGGCGAGTGAGCTCATCAACCAGCTGATGACGCTAATGATTGACGGCGTGCGCAACAACCCAGTGCTGCGCCACAAGCTGTTCCAGATTGACTACCTGACGACCCAAAGCAATCAGGCCATTGTCTCCCTGCTGTATCACAAAGCCCTGAATGACGAGTGGCGCGAGCAGGCAGAAGCGCTGCGCGATGCGCTGCGTGCGCAGAACATCAACGTTCATCTGATTGGCCGCGCGACAAAAACTAAAATCATGCTGGATCAGGATTACGTCGACGAGCGTCTGCCGGTGGCGGGTAAAGAGATGGTTTATCGTCAGGTGGAGAACAGCTTCACCCAACCGAACGCGGCAATGAACGTGCAGATGCTGGAGTGGGCGCTGAAGGCGACGGAAGGATCTAAAGGCGATCTGCTTGAGCTGTACTGCGGTAACGGCAACTTCTCGCTGGCGCTGGCACGCAATTTTGAGCGCGTGCTGGCAACGGAAATCGCCAAGCCGTCGGTGGCCGCCGCGCAATACAACATCGCCGCGAACCATATCGATAACGTGCAGATCATTCGCATGGCCGCAGAAGAGTTCACGCAGGCCATGAACGGCGTGCGCGAGTTTAACCGCCTGCAGGGAATCGATCTGAAGAGTTACCAGTGCGAGACGATTTTTGTCGACCCACCGCGCAGTGGCCTGGACAGCGAAACCGAGAAAATGGTGCAGGCGTACCCGCGCATTTTGTACATCTCCTGTAACCCGGAGACGCTGTGCAAGAACCTGGAAACATTAAGCCAGACGCACAAGGTTGAACGTCTGGCACTGTTCGATCAGTTCCCGTATACGCACCATATGGAGTGCGGCGTTTTACTTACCGCACGGTGATCTGTAGGCCGGATAAGCGTAGCGCCATCCGGCGTTTTTGGCAGGTGGCGCTTCGCTTACCTGCCCTACAAATCATTCATTACTCCGGCAACTGGCTCTTACGGCTACGCATACGCGAGCCAATCCAGAACACCAGCGCCACAGAGAGCACCGCAGGCAGGAAGTTAGAGCCGATATCCGGATACTCCGCGCGCACCACCGTGCTATACAGCAATACGCCCAGAATAAAGCTGGCAGCGGCCAGTCCCGGCAATCCCACGGGCATCGTGCGGTTCAGGTAACGTTGATGCAGGCAGTAAACCGTCAGCACCAGCGCAATTATCGGGAAAATCGAAAACGGAACAATTGAGCTAAAAATAGCGGCAAACGTACCATTAATGGATAAGCCAGCGATCAATGCCAGCAACAGCGTCCCTTTATCCTGACCTGACTGTTTCATTACTCACCTTCACTCTTCGGTTTGATGTGCCAGTTTCTCTTGTTCACGGCGATACCAGTAGTACGCACCTTTGGAAATCATCCGCAGCTGCAATACCAGTCGCTCTTCGAGTTGCTTGCGTTGCTCAACGCTGACATCCAGTGCTTCGGCACCCGCACTGAAGACAATCGTCACCATCGCTTCGGCCTGTGCTTCCGTAAAAGCACGCGGCATATGGTTTTCGAGTTCCAGATAGTCGGCAAGTTCCGCGATGAAATGTTGAATTTCACGCGCGACCGCAGCACGAAACGCGGCAGAGGTTCCGGAACGCTCGCGCAGCAGCAGGCGAAATGCATTAGGGTTATTGCCGATAAATTCCATAAAAGTCGACACCGACGTGCGGATCACGCTGCCGCCTTTGGCAATGCGCTGGCGCGCCTGGCGCATAAGCTGGCGCAGCATCAGCCCACTTTCATCGACCATGGTCAGGCCCAGTTCATCCACATCACGGAAGTGACGATAGAAGGACGTTGGCGCAATCCCGGCCTCACGCGCCACTTCGCGCAGGCTCAAACTGGCAAAACTTCGCTCGGCACTCAGTTGACTGAATGCCGCTTCCACCAGCGAACGCCGGGTTTTCTCTTTTTGTTGTGCTCTAACGCCCATCACGATAGTTGAATCCTTCCAAAGGCCTGCAGGCACTATACCAGAGAATAAAATTAATCTGTTTGGTTAGCTTTGTGAATGATTGTTTACGCGCGGTTTGTGCTCCACTGCCCGAAAAAAGCACAACGATAATTGGGATACTTCTGCAATGATGTTATGATTCTGTTGCTTTTATGTATAAGAACAGGTAAGCCTTGCCATGCCACATTCCTACGATTACGACGCAATAGTTATTGGTTCCGGCCCCGGCGGCGAAGGCGCTGCTATGGGTCTGGTGAAACAGGGAGCCAGAGTAGCGGTCATTGAGCGCTATCATAATGTTGGCGGCGGTTGCACCCACTGGGGCACCATCCCGTCGAAAGCCCTCCGCCACGCCGTTAGCCGCATTATTGAATTTAACCAGAACCCTCTTTACAGCGACCACTCCCGACTTCTTCGTTCCTCCTTTGCCGATATCCTGAATCACGCAGACACGGTCATTAACCAGCAGACGCGCATGCGTCAGGGTTTCTATGAGCGCAACCACTGTGAAATTCTGCAAGGTAACGCGCATTTCGTGGATGAACACACCCTGGCGCTGGAGTGCCACGACGGTTCGGTTGAGACGCTCACCGCTGAAAAATTTGTGATCGCCTGCGGTTCCCGCCCGTACCATCCGGCAGACGTGGACTTCTCGCACCCGCGCATCTACGACAGCGACTCCATCCTCAGCCTGCACCACGAGCCACGCCATGTGATCATCTATGGCGCGGGCGTGATTGGCTGCGAATATGCGTCGATCTTCCGAGGTATGGAGGTCAAAGTCGATCTCATCAACACCCGCGACCGGCTGCTTGCCTTCCTCGATCAGGAGATGTCAGATTCCCTTTCCTATCATTTCTGGAACAGCGGTGTGGTGATTCGCCACAACGAAGAGTACGAGAAGATCGAAGGCTGCGACGACGGTGTGATCATGCACCTGAAGTCCGGCAAGAAGCTGAAAGCTGACTGCCTGCTGTACGCCAACGGCCGTACCGGCAACACCGATTCACTGCAGCTGGAAAATATCGGGCTTGAAACCGACAGCCGCGGGCAGCTCAAGGTCAACAGCATGTATCAGACCGCCCTGCCGCACGTGTATGCAGTGGGCGACGTAATTGGCTACCCAAGTCTGGCATCAGCCGCTTACGACCAGGGGCGCATTGCCGCTCAGGCGCTGGTGAAAGGCGAAGCAACGGCGCATCTGATCGAAGATATCCCGACGGGTATCTACACCATTCCGGAAATCAGCTCTGTGGGGAAAACCGAGCAGCAGTTGACGGCCATGAAGGTGCCTTACGAGGTAGGTCGTGCCCAGTTTAAACATCTGGCGCGCGCGCAAATCGTGGGGATGAGCGTGGGTACGCTGAAGATCCTGTTCCATCGCGAGACGAAAGAGATCCTCGGGATTCACTGCTTTGGTGAACGTGCCGCGGAAATCATTCATATCGGCCAGGCAATCATGGAGCAAAAAGGTGGCGGCAACACCATCGAGTACTTCGTTAACACCACCTTTAACTACCCGACCATGGCGGAAGCCTATCGGGTAGCTGCGCTGAACGGCTTAAACCGCCTGTTTTAACGCGTTGTCAAAATGGCCATCCATCGCACCACGGATGGCCTCTGCCAGCTGCTCATAGCGGCTGCGCAGCGGTGACCCAGGGCGATAAACCAGACCTATCGTGCGGCGCGGCTCTGGCTTAATGCACGGCAGATAAACCACACCATCACGTTGACGCTCGCGCGGCACGGCCAGCGCAGGCAACAGTGTGATGCCGCTTCCCGCCGCCACCATGTTACGCAGCGTTTCCAGGCTGGTTGCGCGGAAATGGGTATCTTCGTCGGCACCTGCTTCGAAGCAGAAGCCCATCGCCTGATCGCGCAGGCAGTGACCATCTTCCAGCATCAGCAGCTTTTCACCGGCCAGATCGGCCATCGGCACGCGATCGCGGTTTGCCCACGGGTGATCTTCATAGATCGCCAGCATCATCGGCTCATCGAACAGCGGTACTTCAATGAAGGCTTCACTCTCTTTGACCAACGCCAGAATCGCGCAGTCGAGCTTGCCGCTGTCTAACTGCGCCAGCAACTGATGGGTTTGCGCTTCATGCAGATACATTTCGAGTTTCGGGAATGTCTGGTGCAGCATCGGAATGATCTGCGGCAACAGGTACGGGCCAACGGTTGGGATCAGGCCAATATGCAGCGGGCCGGACATCGTCTCCCCCTGCTGGCTTGCCATTTCCTTGAGCACTTTGACCTCGCGCAGCACAGTACGCGCCTGATCCACCAGCAACAGACCGGCCTGGGTGAACAGTACCTTACGGCTGGTGCGCTCCAGCAGCATGACGCCCAGCTCATCTTCCAGCTTGCGGATCTGGCCGCTCAGCGTAGGCTGGCTGACGTGGCAGGAATCTGCCGCGCGACGAAAATGGCGGTGCTCGGCTAACGCTACCAGGTATTCAAGATCACGAATATTCATTATTCATCCTCCGTCGCCACGATAGTTCATGGCGATAGATAGCATAGCAACGAACGATTATCCCTATCAAGCATTCTGTTGAATAATACACCACATAGACGAGGCGGCACGTGTTTGACCCTTGACGTCCCCGCACCGTCAGCGAGTTTCTCTCAAAACTCGAACAACTAAAGCCAACGTGAACTTTTGCGGACCCCGTGGTCCGCTTTTTTTTGCGTAAAAAAAGCCCAGCGCTAAGCCAGGCTCCGTTTTTCTCCCTCTCCCTGTGGGAGAGGGCCGGGGTGAGGGCACCAGCCCGCACGGTTTAAACCAACCGACCTTTCGCATCCGCAATCGCCTGCGCCACCTGCTTCGGTGACACGCCGCCTTTCGCGGCACGTTTATCCAGGCAGGACTGCAGCGCCAGAATCGGATACACATCATCCCCGATAACCGCGCTGAATTTTTGCAGATCGGCAAGCGCCAGATCTTCCAGCGGTTTACCCTGACGAATCGCTTCTACCACCGCTTCACCCACGATATGGTGCGCTTCACGGAACGGTACACCTTTCGCGACCAGATAATCCGCCAGCTCGGTCGAGTTAGCATAACCCTGTTGCGCCGCTTCCTGACAGCGCGGGCGTTTCACCTGGATGCCGTCCAATACCAGCGCGCCCATGTGCAGACAATCCAGCCAGGTGTCGAGCGCGTCGAACAACCCTTCTTTGTCTTCCTGCATATCTTTGTTGTACGCCAGCGGCAGCCCTTTCAGGGTCATCATCATACCGGTCAGCGCGCCCTGCACGCGGCCACACTTGCCGCGGATCAGCTCCAGCGCGTCCGGGTTTTTCTTCTGCGGCATCAGGGAAGAACCTGAGGTCACGCGGTCGGACAGCTCGACGAAGCCCGCTTCGCCAGAGTTAAAGAAGATCAGATCTTCAGCAAAGCGCGACAGGTGCACCATGCCGATAGAGGCATTCGAGAGCAGCTCCAGCACGTGGTCGCGGTCAGAGACGCTGTCCAGACTGTTGCGGGTGGCGGAGGCAAAGCCGAGCCAGCCTGCCAGCTGTTCACGGTCGATTTCATACGCCGTACCGGCCAGCGCGCCGCTGCCCAGCGGGCTGACGTCCAGACGTTTCAGAGTATCCTGCAGACGGCTTTCGTCACGCGCCAGCATCTCAACGTAGGCCAGACACCAGTGCGCAAAGGTCACAGGCTGCGCGCGCTGCAGGTGGGTATAACCCGGCATCACCGCGTCCTGATTGTTCTGCGCGGTTTCCACCAGCGCGCTCTGCAGCTGACGGTTGGCCGCCAGCAGCTCGCTAACGGTGTCTTTACACCACAGCTTCAGGTCAGTCGCAACCTGGTCGTTACGGCTACGGCCGGTGTGCAGTTTTTTACCCAGTTGACCGACTTTATCGATGAGTTTGCCTTCCACCCAACTGTGAATATCTTCGGCATCACTCTGCAGGATTTGCTGCGGGTCCAGACGCACCTCTTCGAGTAGGTTATTCAGCGCCTCTTCCAGCTGCAGTTGTTCGTCTGCGGTCAGCACACCAACCGTCACCAGCGCTTTGGACCAGGCCACAGAGCCGACGATATCCTGTTCGGCCAGGCGGTAGTCGAAGCGCAAAGAGTCGTTGAACTGTTTGAACCGTTGATCCGCTGCCTGTGTAAAACGCCCACCCCAAAGTGCCATAACGAATTTCCTTAATGATGATATTTTTGCCCGGTGGCGCTGCGCTTACCGGGCCTACAAATTTCACGTAGGCCGGATAAGCGAAGCGCCATCCGGCACAGAATCTTAAGCCAGAATACGCGTGCCAATCGGCGTGCCGTTAAACAGCGCCGGGAGCTGCTCCGCGTGACGCCAGGAGGCGATATCCACCGGACGGCCAAGCGTGCGCGCCGCATCCAGCGCCGCGTTCACCTTAACGATCATCCCGTCGGTGATAATGCCCTGAGCAATTAACTGCTCGGCTTTCGCGGCGGTCATTTCTGCAATGCGCTGGCCTTTGCCGTCCAGAATGCCGCTCACGTCGGAGAGCAGGATCAGGTCTGCACCCAGCGTTGCCGCCAGTGCGGTGGCCGCCTGGTCCGCGTTCACGTTCATCAGCTCGCCCTCTTCGGTCACGCCGATAGAGCTCACCACCGGCAGGAAACCGCCTTCCAGCAGCGTGTTAATCAGCTTAGGCGAACCCGGCTGCGCCAGTCCAACGTGTCCAAGCTCTTCGTCGAGCTGGGTCACTTTTACGCTGTCGCCATCGCCCAGATAGAGGCCAACGGAAGCGATATGGTGTTTCTTCGCCCACGCCAGCAGCGTTTTGTTCGCCGTGCCCGCCAGCGCACCGGTAATGATGTCAATCTGGTCAGCAGGTGTGACGCGCAGGCCATTCTTCTTTTTCACCGGCAGATTAAGCCCTTTCATCAGCTCATCCACCACGCAACCGCCGCCGTGAACAATCACCAGCGGACGTTGATGTGATTCGCGATAGTTAACCAGCGCGGTAAACAGACGCTCCAGCGCTTCTTCGCTGTCCAGCAGCACACCACCGAGTTTGATAATTAATGGGTTCATCATCACACCTTAAATAAGAGCCTGCGTTTCAGGGAAGCCGAAACGAATATTTGCACACTGCATTGCCTGCGCGGCAGCGCCTTTGAGTAAGTTATCTTCTGCAGCCACCACAATCAGGTGTTCACCCTGCACGGCAAAGCCGATGTCGCAGAACGGCAGGCCAACCACGTTTTTCAGTGCCGGCACGCCTTTGTCGTACAGACGCACCAGCGGTTTATCCGCATACGCCTGAGTAAAGGCTTCACCAATCTGTTCTTTGGTCACGCCCGCTTTCAGACGGCAGGTGATGGTTTCGAGAATGCCACGTGGGAAGCTGCCCAGGTGTGGCGTAAAAATGACATCCGTGCCCAGATGGGTCGTAATTTCAGGATGATGACGGTGATTGAATACGCCATAGGGCTGAAGGCTCACTTCGCAGAAGCTGTTGGAGATCGCCGCTTTACGCCCTGCTCCACTCACGCCACTGGTGGCGTTGATCACCGGCCACTGGTTCAGATCCAGCAGGCCCGCGTCGATCAGCGGTTTCAGGGAAAGCTGCGCCGCCGTCGGGTAGCAGCCCGGCACGGCAATCAGATTCGCTTCTTTCAGTTTGTCTGCGCTCCACTCCGCCAGGCCGTAGACCGCTTTTTCAAGCAGTTCCGGGTGCTGATGGGTGAAACCGTAGTATTTTTCATAGAACGCGCCGTCGTTAACGCGGAACGCGCCGGAGAGGTCGAACACCACGCAACCAGCCGCCAGAAACTGCGGTGCCAGGTCGTGGCTGACTTCGTGCGCGGTGGCTAAAAACACCACGTCGACGCCGTCGGTGAACTCGCTGATGTCGGACATCGGCTGCAGCGGCAGGTCAACAATGCCCCTAAGCTGCGGATGCAAATCGGAAATTAACTTTCCTGCATCATTGCTTTGCGCTGACACGGTCAAAGCGGTTATGGTCATATGAGGGTGGCGATTCACGTAGCTTACAAGCTCTGCGCCCGCATAACCGCTAGCGCCTACAATCAGCGTATTCAACATCGGGTTCCTTTATGCTCAACGTTAATGTATTTTTATTCACATTTATTGCATGAATATTGATACTATCACGACCTAAGGTGTGTCAACAATGAAAATGAACTTACCGCCATTTATCGAGATTTACCGCGCCCTGATTGCCACACCGTCTATCAGCGCAACGGAAGAAGCGCTGGATCAGAGCAATGAGTCTTTAATCAATCTGCTGGCGGGTTGGTTTAGCGATCTTGGGTTCAACGTTGAGGTTCAGCCCGTCCCCGGAACACGCAACAAATTTAACCTGCTCGCCAGTACCGGACACGGCGCGGGCGGCCTGCTGCTGGCTGGTCATACCGACACCGTGCCATTTGACGATGGCCGCTGGACGCGCGACCCGTTCACCCTGACCGAGCACGACAACAAGCTCTACGGTCTGGGCACCGCCGACATGAAAGGCTTCTTCGCCTTTATCCTCGATGCGCTGCGTGACGTGGACGTGACAACGCTGAAAAAGCCGCTCTACATTCTGGCGACCGCCGATGAAGAGACCAGCATGGCAGGCGCACGCTACTTCTCTGAGAACACGGCGATTCGCCCGGACTGCGCGATCATCGGCGAGCCGACTTCTCTGCAACCGATTCGTGCGCATAAGGGCCATATTTCTACGGCAGTACGCGTGCTCGGACAGTCCGGCCACTCCAGCGATCCGGCGCGCGGCGTGAACGCCATTGAGCTGATGCACGACGCCATCGGCCGCATCATGACCCTGCGCGACTCGCTGAAAGAACGTTATCACTACGAGGCGTTCACCGTGCCGTATCCGACCCTGAACCTCGGCAGCCTGCACGGCGGCGATGCGTCTAACCGTATCTGCGCCTGCTGCGAACTGCACATGGACATCCGCCCATTGCCGGGCATGACGTTAAGCGATCTGGATGGCTTACTGAACGAAGCGCTGGCCCCGGTGAGCGAACGCTGGCCGGGCCGTCTGACGGTTTCCGAGCTGCATCCGCCTATTCCGGGTTACGAGTGCCCGCCAGATCACCAGCTGGTTGAAGTGGTAGAAAAACTGCTCGGTGAGAAAACCGACGTGGTGAACTACTGCACCGAAGCGCCGTTTATTCAGACTCTGTGCCCGACGCTGGTGCTCGGCCCTGGTTCTATCAATCAGGCGCACCAGCCGGATGAGTATCTGGAAACCCGCTTTATCAAACCAACCCGCGAACTGATCACCCAGGTTGTGCATCACTTCTGCTGGCATTAAAAACGCACCGAACTGTCCCCTCTCCCTGTGGGAGAGGGTTAGGGTGAGGGCAACAAATCGCATGATCTTCGTCACATTCCCATAAGCATCACTTATCTGACGCAATGCGAATTAAATTTCGTAAATTACCTGCATTTATTCGTTTGCTGAACCGTTTTCGCAGCAATTGACGACGGGGGTTTTACGTGGCTTTATAAAGGGAGATGACAAAATAATGTCCAACAGATTTTCGACTGGGCATAAACAAAAATGATGGGGTGACTGGGTTTTTATGAACGAACAATATTCCGCGTTGCGTAGTAATGTCAGTATGCTCGGCAAAGTGCTTGGAGATACCATCAAAGATGCGTTGGGGGAGAATATCCTCGACCGCGTTGAAACTATCCGCAAGCTGTCCAAATCTTCCCGTGCCGGTAACGAGGCCAGTCGTCAGGAACTGCTCACCACGTTGCAAAACCTTTCTAACGACGAGCTGCTGCCTGTCGCCCGCGCGTTCAGCCAGTTCCTGAATCTCGCGAACACCGCTGAGCAATACCACAGCATTTCGCCAAAAGGCGAAGCGGCCAGCAACCCGGAAGTCATTGCCCGCACCCTTCGTAAACTGAAAGACCAGCCAGACCTCAACGAAGCGACCATCAAAAAAGCGGTGGAATCCCTTTCGCTGGAGCTGGTCCTGACCGCGCACCCAACGGAAATCACCCGTCGAACACTGATCCACAAAATGGTGGAAGTGAACAACTGCCTGAAACAGCTGGATAACAAAGACATTGCCGATTACGAACGTAACCAGCTGATGCGCCGTCTGCGCCAACTGATTGCCCAGTCCTGGCACACCGATGAAATCCGTAAACATCGCCCAAGCCCGGTTGATGAAGCCAAATGGGGCTTTGCGGTGGTGGAAAACAGCCTCTGGGAAGGTATACCAAACTATCTGCGTGAGCTGAACGAACAGCTGGAAGAGAACCTGGGCTACCGCCTGCCGGTTGATTTTGTGCCAGTGCGTTTCACTTCCTGGATGGGCGGCGACCGCGACGGCAACCCAAACGTCACTGCCGAAATTACCCGCCACGTTCTGCTGCTGAGCCGCTGGAAAGCGACCGACCTGTTCCTGAAAGATATTCAGGTACTGATCTCCGAGCTGTCGATGGTGGAAGCGACGCCGGAACTGCGCGAGCTGGCTGGCGAAGAAGGTGCGAGCGAGCCGTATCGCTTCCTGATGAAAAAGCTGCGCGGCCAGCTCATGGCGACTCAGGCCTGGCTGGAAGCACGTCTGAAAGGCCAGCGCCTGCCAAAACCGGAAGGTCTGCTAAGCCAGAACGAACAGCTCTGGGAGCCGCTTTACGCCTGTTATAAATCGCTGCAGGCCTGCGGTATGGGCATCATCGCCAACGGCGAACTGCTCGACACCCTGCGCCGCGTGAAGTGTTTCGGCGTGCCGCTGGTGCGTATCGACGTGCGTCAGGAAAGCACCCGTCATACCGAAGCACTGGGCGAACTGACCCGCTATCTCGGCATTGGCGACTATGAAAGCTGGTCCGAAGCCGACAAACAGGCTTTCCTGATCCGAGAGCTGAACTCCAAGCGCCCTCTGCTGCCGCGCAACTGGGAGCCAAGCAACGACACCCGCGAAGTGCTCAACACCTGTAAAGCGATCGTGGATGCGCCGAAAGGATCGGTGGCCGCCTATGTGATCTCCATGGCGAAAACCCCGTCCGACGTGCTGGGCGTTCACCTTCTGCTGAAAGAAGCGGGCATCGACTATGCCCTGCCGGTGGCACCGCTGTTTGAAACGCTTGATGACCTGAATAATGCCAACGACGTCATGACCCAGTTACTGAACATCGACTGGTATCGCGGCTTCATTCAGGGCAAGCAGATGGTGATGATTGGCTATTCCGACTCCGCAAAAGATGCGGGCGTGATGGCGGCATCCTGGGCGCAGTATCAGGCGCAGGACGCGCTGATCAAAACCTGCGAGAAAGCGGGTATCGAGCTGACCCTGTTCCACGGACGCGGTGGCTCAATTGGCCGTGGTGGTGCGCCTGCACACGCAGCGCTGCTGTCACAGCCGCCAGGAAGCCTGAAAGGTGGCCTGCGCGTGACCGAACAGGGCGAGATGATCCGCTTCAAATACGGCCTGCCAGAAGTGACCATCAGCAGCCTGTCGCTCTACACCAGTGCGATCCTGGAAGCGAACCTGCTGCCACCGCCGGAGCCGAAAGCGTCCTGGTGCCGCATCATGGACGAGCTGTCTGACATCTCCTGCGATCTGTACCGCGGCTACGTGCGTGAAAATAAAGATTTCGTGCCTTACTTCCGTTCAGCCACGCCTGAGCAGGAGCTGGGTAAACTGCCGCTGGGTTCACGTCCGGCCAAACGTCGCCCGACCGGTGGCGTCGAGTCTCTGCGTGCCATTCCGTGGATCTTCGCCTGGACACAAAACCGCCTGATGCTCCCGGCCTGGCTGGGTGCCGGTGCGGCGCTGCAAAAGGTGGTGGAAGACGGCAAACAGAGTGAGCTGGAAACCATGTGCCGCGACTGGCCGTTCTTCTCGACCCGTCTGGGCATGCTGGAGATGGTCTTCTCGAAAGCCGACCTGTGGCTGGCGGAATACTACGATCAGCGCCTGGTGAAACCAGAGCTGTGGGCACTGGGTAAAGAGCTGCGCGAACTGCTGGAAGGCGACATCAAAGTGGTGCTGGATATCGCCAACGACTCACACCTGATGGAAGACCTGCCGTGGATTGCCGAGTCTATCCAGTTGCGTAACGTTTACACCGATCCGCTGAACGTCCTGCAGGCGGAGCTGCTGCACCGTTCCCGTCTGGCGGAAGAGGAAGGTAAAGAGCCAGACCCACGCGTTGAACAGGCGCTGATGGTGACGATTGCGGGCGTTGCGGCAGGTATGCGTAACACCGGCTAAGGCTTCACGCCGGGCGGCGCTGACGCTTGCACAGGCCTACGACAGGTAGGCCGGGTAAGCGCAGCGCCACCCGACAAATTTCGGTAGTCTCCCATGCACCACGATATCACCCGCATTTTGGCTGACCTGGTTAACCGCACGTTACCGCTGCGTCAGATTTATTTCTCAGCCCAGGCCGAGCAGCACCCCCGACCAGCACCCTGCCTCGTTATTACCCTTGATAACCCCTGCAAGGCGTTATTTTCGTCATTCGGACATATCACGCATCCCCCCTCTGACGCCCTGAGCATACACTTCGGTAAGCAGCAGCTGACGCTGCAAATGCACCGCGACAGTTCGCTTGTGGAGCAATTACAGGTTGCCAGGCGCGGCCCGCGAACGGGCGCTTTTCTGCTGCAAACGCTGGCCGAATTACAGATGCAGCCGGATGAGCAAGACACCGCCAGGCTGGTGGTACTGAGCCTTCTCAGCCATTGCCGCGATCTGCTTGGCAGCGACATCCACACCGCCAGCCGCAGCCGCGCGCTGTTTGAAGCCATCCGCAGCTATATCGACGCGCATTATGCTTCACCTCTTACCCGCGAGTCGGTGGCACAGGCGTTTTACATTTCACCGAACTATCTTTCTCATCTTTTCCAAAAAACAGGCAACACGGGATTCAACGAATATCTGACGCAGACGCGTCTTGAACATGCCCGGCAATTGCTGAAAAGCTACGATCTTAAAATCAAAGATATTGCCGCGAACTGCGGTTTTGCGGACAGCAACTACTTCTGCCGCCTCTTTCGCAAGCACACTGAACGCTCCCCTTCAGAATACCGCCGCCAGTATCACAGTCAGCTGACCGCCATAAACTAGCATTGTGATCGCTCTCGCACTTCATTAAGGACATTACATTTGTCCAGTATTTAGCAAAATTGACCTGTATCCGACGCCCGCAGCCCCGCCGTATCCTTGATTCAGACTGACTGACTTAAGGAAAAATAATGGAACTGTATCTGGATACCGCCGACGTCGCGGAAGTTGAACGCCTGGCGCGCATTTTTCCCATTGCGGGTGTCACCACCAATCCGAGCATCATCGCCGCCAGCCGTGAATCCCTCTGGGACGTGCTGCCGCGCCTGCAACAGGCCATCGGGCCGGAAGGTACGCTGTTTGCCCAGACCATGAGCCGTAATGCGGAGGGGATGGTGGCGGAGGCCAAACGTCTCAGCAACGCCATCCCGGATATCGTGGTGAAAATTCCGGTCACCGCTGAGGGGCTGATTGCAATTAACGCGTTGAAAAAAGAAGGCATCACGACGCTGGGCACCGCCGTTTACAGCGCCGCTCAGGGCCTACTGGCCGCGCTGGCCGGTGCGAAATATGTCGCGCCGTATGTGAACCGTGTCGACGCGCAAGGTGGTGATGGCATTCGCATGGTGCAGGAGCTGCAATCCCTGCTGGAACTGCATGCGCCAGAGAGCATGGTGCTGGCCGCCAGCTTCAAAACACCACGTCAGGCGCTGGACTGCCTGCTCGCCGGATGTGAAGCAATCACGCTTCCTTTAGATGTAGCGCAACAAATGCTCAACACTCCGGCGGTAGAGTCAGCCATAGAGAAGTTCGAGCAAGACTGGAAAAACGCGTTTGGTAACCTCAACCTCTAAGGGAGGAATGTTATGGACCGTATCATTCAATCGCCTGGAAAATATATCCAGGGTGCTGATGTTCTCACCCGTCTCGGCGACTATCTGAAACCACTGGCGAATCGCTGGCTGGTTGTTGGCGATAAATTTGTGCTGGGTTTCGCAGAAGAAACCCTGCGTCAAAGTTTCAGACAGGCAGAACTGCATGTCGAAATCGCGCCGTTTGGCGGCGAATGTTCACAAAACGAAATCGATCGTCTGAAAAAAGTGGCCGACAGTGCCGACTGCACGGCAGTGCTGGGTATCGGCGGCGGTAAAACGCTGGATACCGCCAAAGCGCTGGCGCACTTTATGGACGTGCCGGTCGCCATTGCCCCGACCATCGCCTCTACCGACGCACCGTGCAGCGCCCTTTCCGTGATTTACACCGACAGCGGCGAATTCGACCGCTATCTGATGCTGCCGCACAACCCGAACATGGTCATCGTCGACACTAAAGTGGTGGCGGGTGCACCTGCACGTCTGCTGGCTGCGGGGATTGGCGATGCGCTGGCAACCTGGTTCGAAGCACGCGCCTGTTCACGCAGCGGTGCGACAACCATGGCCGGAGGGAAATGCACGCAGGCGGCGTTAGCGCTGGCGGAGCTGTGCTACAACACTCTGGTTGAAGAAGGTGAAAAAGCGATGCTGGCAGCGGAACAACACGTGGTGACGCCGGCTCTGGAACGCATTATCGAAGCGAATACCTATCTCAGCGGCGTCGGGTTTGAAAGCGGTGGCCTGGCGGCGGCGCATGCTATCCACAATGGTATGACGGCAGTGCCGGATGCGCACTCTTTCTATCACGGTGAAAAGGTCGCGTTCGGCACGCTGACGCAACTGGTGCTGGAAAACGCGCCGGTAGAAGAAATCGAAACCGTCGCGGCGCTTTGCCATAGCGTTGGGCTGCCCATCACGCTGGCACAGCTGAACATTAAAGAGAATATTCCAGCCAAAATGCGCCTGATTGCCGAAGCATCCTGCGCAGAAGGCGAAACCATTCACAACATGCCGGGTGGCGTGTCGCCGGATCAGGTTTACGCGGCGCTATTGGTTGCCGACCAGTATGGACAGCGCTTCCTTCAGGAGTGGGAATAACGAAAAAGCCGGGTGGCGGCTACGCCTTACCCGGCCTGCAAATTAAGGTGCCTGTAGGCCGGGTAAGCGCAGCGCCACCCGGCACAATGGTTACTTCAGGTCAAACCGATCCAAATCCATCACTTTCGCCCAGGCTGCAACGAAGTCACGGACGAACTTCTCGCTGGCATCGCTGCTGGCATAAACTTCAGCCAGCGCACGCAGGACGGCGTTAGAACCGAATACCAGATCGGCGCGGGTGGCGGTGTATTTCACTTCACCGC
Organism: Enterobacter oligotrophicus; assembly: GCF_009176645.1. NCBI lineage: Bacteria > Pseudomonadati > Pseudomonadota > Gammaproteobacteria > Enterobacterales > Enterobacteriaceae > Enterobacter > Enterobacter oligotrophicus. The sequence continues at coordinate 2,595,096 of NZ_AP019007.1, read as the reverse complement.
TGGCGCGGTCGCTACCGGCAAACAGCTCGTTAGACTCGTCTGTCGCTTTCCACACGGTATTCATGTCCAGCAGATTGACGAAGAAGTCGTTGCTGAGCACGCCCTCACGGTTGGTGAACACGCCATTTTTGCTGCCATCAAAGTTCGTACCCAGTACGCGAAGGCCACCGATCAGCACCGTCAGTTCTGGCGCGGTCAGCGTCAGCTGCTGGGCTTTATCGATCAGCAGTGATTCGGTCGTGGACACATCCACCTGCGCACGGTAGTTACGGAAGCCGTCAGCAATCGGTTCGAGCAGGTTAAACATCTCGATATCCGTCTGGTCCTGACGCGCATCTACGCGGCCTGGGCTGAACGGTACATTGACGTAAACGCCTGCCGCTTTCGCCGCCTGCTCAACGCCAACCACACCCGCCAGCACGATGATATCGGCCAGTGAGGCTTTGTTGGTGGTGCGCTGAATGGCTTCCAGAGCCGGTAAAGCACGAACCGCTGCGGCGTTAACATCCCAGTCGCGCTGCGGGGCCAGCGCCAGACGTGCACCGTTGGCACCACCACGCTTATCGCCGCCGCGGAAGGTCGAGGCTGACGCCCAGGCCACGGAAACCAGTTCGCTCACGGAGAGGCCCGATGCCGCGATTTCCGCTTTCAGGCTTTCAATGTCTTCTTTCGAAGGGTTGAACACCGGCTGTGGCAGCGGGTCCTGCCAGATCAGATCTTCTTTCGGCACTTCCGGGCCAATATACCGCGCTTTTGGCCCCATATCGCGATGGGTCAGTTTGAACCAGGCGCGAGCGAAGGCTTCATTAAATGCCTGCGGATCGTTCAGGAAGCGGCGAGAGATTTTCTCGAACTCTGGATCGAAACGCAGCGTCAGGTCGGTGACCAGCATGGTTGGCTTGCGTTTTTTCGACGGGTCGAACGGATCGGGCATAATTTCCGGTGCATCCACCGCTTCAAACTGAATAGCGCCCGCCGGGCTGCGGGTCTGCACCCACTCGTATTTGAACAGGTTCTCGAAGAAGTAGTTGCTCCACTGAGTAGGCGTTTGCGACCAGATAACTTCCAGCCCGGAGGTGATGGCGTCTGCGCCAATACCGGTGCCGTGTGTGCTGGCCCAGCCCAGACCCTGCGCTTCGATTGGTGAGGCTTCCGGGTCGGTTCCTACGTGGGTTGCTTCCCCTGCGCCGTGGGTTTTACCGAGCGTATGTCCACCGGCAATCAACGCGACGGTTTCTTCGTCGTTCATCCCCATGTTACCGAAGGTGGCACGAATGGCCGCCGCCGCAGACAGCGGCTCGCCGCTGGCGTTTGGCCCTTCCGGGTTGACGTAAATCAGCCCCATTTCGGTCGCGGCTAATGGACGTTTCGCCAGCGCTTCCGGATCGCGGTGGGTCAGCCAGGCTTTCTCGTCGCCCCAGTTCACGTCCAGATCCGGTTCCCAGACGTCTTCACGTCCGGCACCAAAACCAAAGGTGCGGAAGCCGGAGTTTTCCAGCGCCACGTTACCCGCGAGGATAAACAGGTCAGCCCAGGAGATTTTCTGTCCGTATTTTTGCTTGATCGGCCACAGCAGACGACGCGCTTTATCCAGGCTGACGTTATCAGGCCAGGAGTTGAGCGGTGCAAAGCGCTGTTGACCACGCCCTGCGCCGCCGCGTCCGTCAACCGAACGGTAGGTGCCCGCGCCGTGCCAGGCCATGCGGATAAACAGGCCCGCATAGCTGCCCCAGTCGGCAGGCCACCACGGTTGAGAGTCGGTCAGGAGTGCTTTGAGATCGCCCTTCAGGGCAGAGTAATCAAGTTTGCTAAATTCTTTGCGGTAGTCGAAGTCTTCGCCCAGCGGGTTCGAACGATTTGAATGTTGGTTAAGTAGATCAATGCGGAGTTGTTTAGGCCACCACTCTTTACTGCCAGTGCCTGCACCCGCGCTATGATCGACGCCGCCCTGATGGAACGGGCATTTGCCGATAGATGACGCTTTATTGGTATCGTCTGACGTGCTCATCGCTATGCTCCCTTTACAGTGTTCCCGTTACGATATACACCACCAGCGATTAGAGATAGTTGAATTAATCCACAGATTCGATAGTTAATACCTTTTAACGATGCGTTTGATTAAAAAGCCCTCACTTTGTGAGGGCTTTATGGTTACAGCGCCGGTCGAACACCGAGCGTGTGGCAGATGGCGTAGCTCATTTCCGCGCGGTTCAGCGTATAGAAGTGGAAATCTTTTACCCCTTCACGACTTAAAATCTTCACCATATCCATGGCGATATTGGCACCGACCAGCTTGCGGGTTTCCGGGTCATCATCCAGCCCTTCATACATTTTGGACATCCACAGCGGAATGCGCACGTTGGTCATGTCAGCGAATTTCTTCGCCTGTTTGAAGTTAGACACCGGCAAAATGCCTGGGATAATTTCGACGTCAATGCCTGCGGAAACGCAACGGTCACGAAAACGCAGATAGCTTTCAACATCGAAGAAAAATTGCGTGATGGCACGGTTCGCACCGGCATCCACTTTGCGCTTCAGGTTGAGCAGATCCGCCTGCGCACTTTTCGCTTCCGGGTGAACTTCAGGGTAAGCCGCAACGGAAATATCAAAATCCGCCACCTCTTTCAGCAGCGCGACCAGGTCGGTGGCGTACATGTCCGGCTTACCGCTGCCCGGCGGCAGGTCGCCGCGCAGGGCAACTATGTGGCGGATGCCGTTATTCCAGTAGTCCTGGGCGATGGCACGCAGTTCGTCGCGGGTCGCGTCGATACAGGTCAGGTGCGGAGCCGCTTCCAGACCGGTGCGATCTTTGATGCCTTTAATGATGCTGTGCGTGCGGTCACGCTCACCGGAGTTGGCACCGTAGGTTACGGAGACAAACTTCGGTTTCAGGCTGCTCAGGCGATCGATAGAGCTCCACAGGGTTTGCTCCATTTCACTGGTGCGCGGCGGGAAAAATTCAAAAGAGACGTTAATCTGACCGTTTACTTCGGCCAGGCTCTGATTCAGGGCTTCCCGCTGGTTGGCGTGAAAAAAGCTCATACCTTACCTCTATCAATCGCATGTCGTTGTTTGTTGTATTGTGAACTTCTATACGTTTAGACGTCCAGATGTAAAAATGACGGAAAAGCGGAGTGACGTCAACAGAAATAATCAACAATAACGGTGAGGAATGCTCAGGGAAGATGAAGGGAGTTCATGATGGGGGGGTGAGTGCGGTCTGATGCCCTCACCCCGCCCCTCTCCCACAGGGAGAAGGAAATGCAGACGTTACAGCAGCTTAGCCAGACGGTTGATATCGGACTGGATCGCCCCGGCGGTAACATCGCGCCCGGCTCCCGGCCCGCGGATCACCAGCGGATTATCGCGATACCAGCGACTTTCGATGGCAAAAACGTTGTCGCACGGCAGTAACGCCGCCAGCGGATGTTCAGGACGCACCGCTTCCACACCCACGCGTGCCTTACCGTTCGCCTCAAAACGCGCCACGTAGCGAAGCACCAGCCCCATTTCGTTTGCCGCTTCCAGGCGTTGCACCATCTGGTCGTTCAGTTCATCACCGTTTTCGAAGAAGTGGTCAACAGACCCCTCTTCACAACCCGCAGGCACCAGTGATTCGACGCGCACCTGGCCTGGTTCAATGTCATAACCCGCTTCACGCGCCAGGATCACCAGCTTACGCATCACGTCTTTACCGGCGAGATCAACGCGCGGATCGGGCTCGGTTAGACCCTGCTGCCACGCCTGATCCACCAGGTCGGTGAACGGAACGGTGCCATCGAACTGCAGGAACAGCCAGGAAAGCGTGCCGGAGAAAATGCCGCTCAGCGCCAGAATACTGTCACCGCTTTCAATCAGGTCGCGCACGGTATGGTTAACCGGCAGGCCCGCGCCGACGGTGGCGTTATAGAGCCAGTGACGACCGGTTTTTTCGAACGCGTCGTGGATCTGGCGATATTTATCGGTGCTGCTCGCCCCGGCCAGCTTATTGGCGCTGATGACGTGGAAACCGTGGCTGGCGAAATCAAGATATTGATCGGCAAGCTGCTCGCTGGCGGTGACGTCCAGAACAACCAGATCGTCATACGGGTGCGCGCGCATCCACAGGAACAGCGACTCTTCATCCTGCTCGACCGCTTCATCATTAAAGAACGCAAGCGCCCGGCTGGCGTCCAGCCCTTCGTAGTTCAGCAGGCTGCGGCGGCTGTCCACCACGCCCGCCAGAATAAATTCAAAGCCAGTACGCGCCGAAAGCGTAACTTGCTCGCGCGCAAACAGCTCCAGCCAGCGGGAACCAATGTTCCCTTTCCCGAACAGCACCAGGCCGATACGTTTTTCCGCGCGGAACAGGGAGGTGTGCAGCCCCTGGATCAGACTTTCAGTTGGCCCTTTACGCAGCACGGCCACCAGGCTGATACCCTCTTCCGACTGCCAGGTAAACTCAACCGGCTGGCCTTTCAGCTGCTGCCAGAAGCGGTGGCAGTGCAGCGGGTTACGGGTGACGCCCGCGCCCACCATCGCTACCAGCGCCAGCCCCTGACGCAGACGAAGCTCGCCCGGCAGGCCCGCTTCATCCAGAATTTTCAGCGCACTGTCCGCCACTTCAGCGGTATAGCAGAACTGCAACAGCTGACGGTCATTGTGAACGCCAACAGCAAGCGGACGAACCTGCGCACGCTTCAGGACCAGGTCGATCTCTTTATGCGCCAGTTTGAAATCCTGGCCCGCAGGTACCTGGAACTCAATCAGGCAGATGTCGTCGTGGCTGGTGACAATGCGCGCGCCCGTACCGGAGGCCAGCACGCGTTCAATGCGCGTAGAGCCCTGGTCCGGCGTATAGCTGCAGCGCAACTGCAGGTCGATATCGCTACCAGAAACCGGCTGAAGTGTACGCGCATGCAGAACCGGTGCCGCCAGACGCGCCAGCTCGCTGGCCTCGTCCAGACGCAGCAGCGGCAGCAGGCAGGCATCTTTCACCTTGCGCGGGTCCGCGCTGTAGACACCGGCCACATCGCTCCAGATGGTGACGCGGGAAACACCCGCCAGCGCACCGATTTGCGTCGCCGAGTAGTCCGAGCCGTTACGCCCCAGCAGCACGGTTTCGCCCGCGTTATTGCGGCTGATAAAGCCGGTCACTACAATGCGTTTGCCCGGATGCTGCACCAGCAGTTGCTGGAGCAGCGGGTAAGACAAGCCTTCATCCACCTGTGGCTGCGCGGCGCGCTCGGCGCGCAGAAAATCACGCGCGTCGAGCCAGGCGGCTTCAACACCCAGATTTTGCAGAACTGCGGCCATCAGACGGGCAGACCACACTTCACCGTGACCGACCACCTCAGCATACACCGCGTCGGTAATGCCGCTGTCGAGCAATGCAGCCAGACGCTCAAGGTCGTGCGTGAAGGCGCTGATCAGCCCGTCCGCCACGTCTGCTGGCAGCAGGCCGGCAATCAGCTCGCTCTGGTAACGACGTAAAGACTGTTGCACCTGATGCGCAGAAAGGCGATCGGTCTGGCTCAGTTTCAGCCAGCTAATCAACTGGTTGGTGGTGCTGCCCGCCGCAGAGACAACCATCATGTCACCCGGCTGTGAATACTCGGTCATGATCCCCGCGACACGCAGGTAACACTTCACATCAGCAAGACTACTACCACCAAACTTGTGCAGTTGACGACCCTTCGCCCCTGCCTGCGCTATCACACTCATGATTACCCCTTGGCTGCGACCCGGAAGCCATTTTCCAGATCGGCAATTAAATCTTCAGAATCTTCAATACCGGTTGAGATACGCAGCAGCGTCTCAGAGATCCCGGCAGCGGCACGTGCTTCCGGTGCCATACCTGCGTGCGTCATGGTCGCGGCGTGGGAGATTAAACTTTCAACCCCACCTAATGATTCCGCCAGCGTAAACAGCGACAACCCGCTCAGGAAGCGACGCAGCGTTTGCTCGTCACCGTCCAGTTCAAAACTTAACATCGCGCCAAAGCCCTTCTGTTGACGCGCGGCAATCTCGTGCCCCTGATTTTCCGGCAGCGACGGGTGATAGAGCTTCTTCACCAGCGGCTGGGTTTTCAGGAAATCGACAATCGCCTGGGCATTGCGCTGCGCGACGTCCATACGCGGCGACAGCGTGCGAATGCCGCGTAACAGCAGGTAACTGTCGAAGGCCCCCGCCGTGACGCCAATGTTATTGGCCCACCATGCCAGTTCGGTGACAACGTCGGGATCTTTTGCAATCACCACGCCTGCCACCACGTCAGAATGGCCGTTCAGATATTTAGTGCATGAATGCAATACAAGATCTGCACCCAGTGCCAGTGGGTTCTGAAGGGCCGGACTGAGGAACGTATTATCCACTACACTTATCGCTCCCGCATCCCTTGCGAGCTGACAAATTTTCGCAATATCGACCACGCGCAACAATGGATTGCTTGGACTTTCCACCAGAACCAGCTTCGGCCGCTCTGCCAGCGCCTGTTTTAGCGCCTGCTCGTCGTTTTGATCGACAAACAACACACGGTAACAGCCACGCTTTGCCAGGCTATCAAACAGACGATAGCTGCCGCCATAACAGTCGTGCGGGGCAACCAGCAGATCGCCAGGTTTCAGGAACACCGTGGTCACCAGGTGAATGGCGGACATCCCGGTATTGGTTAACACCGCGCCTGCGCCGCCTTCCAGCTCCGCCAGCGCGCGCTGGGTGACATCACGCGTAGGGTTGCCACGCCGCGAGTAGTCATGCGCGCGAGGTTCATTAAATCCGGTGAAATTATAGGTACTGGAAAGATGAATCGGCGGGACAACGCAGCCGTACTGCTCGTCATCATTCAATCCGCTACGCACTGCGATAGTGGCCTGTTTACGCGTCATGGTGAGGGCTTCCTGGCGATTGAGGTGAAAAGTCAGGCACCAGAGTAAACATTGAAAGTATGGACGTCAATACATCTGGACATCTAAACTTCTTTGCGTATAGATTGAGCAATGCGCAAATAGCCGTTAAAATTATATGCTTTAGTGCACGCTGCAGCGGCAATATCCGTGCCTCGGTATCGTCTCTACGGTAAACTAGACAAGATTACGGTTCAAAACCGACGGTTATCGGTTTGCACCTTTAGATTAATGACTGAGAGGATTAAAGGTATCTCATGGCTGAATGGAGCGGCGAATATATCAGCCCATACGCTGAGCACGGTAAGAAGAGTGAACAAGTAAAGAAAATTACGGTTTCCATTCCTCTGAAGGTGTTGAAGATCCTCACCGATGAACGTACGCGTCGTCAGGTGAATAACCTGCGTCACGCAACCAACAGCGAACTGCTTTGCGAAGCGTTCCTGCATGCGTTTACCGGTCAACCGTTGCCGAACGATGAAGATCTGCGTAAAGAGCGCAGTGATGAAATCCCGGAAGAGGCGAAGGTGATCATGCGTGAACTGGGTATCGACCCGGATACGTGGGAATACTGAGATTTGGATAAAAAAAAGGCACCTTGCGGTGCCTTTTTTTCGGGAAACTTATTTAGCGCCCGGAATGCTGAAACGCTTGTTGAAGCGGTCAACACGGCCACCGGTTGCAACATCACGCTGCTTACCAGTGTAGAACGGGTGGCATTTGCCGCACACGTCCAGGTTCAGATCGTGGCCCACGGTAGAGCGGATCTGGATAGAGTTACCGCAAGAACAGTTTGCAGTAATCATTTCGTATTTCGGGTGAATATCTTTTTTCATGGGAGAACCTCAGTTAAGGCCGCGTCGCTCTTCCAGCCCTAACGCCAGACACCACGCGATGTTGAATGTAAGTTCTTTGGCGTAAAGTACACCAAAGGCGGCGAATCATACAGAATTTGACCAACGTATGCAAACTGATCCGCACGCCGCTTTTACTAATGTGTATACTAACGCGCCACTTTTCAAGTCAGGAAGATTCGATGCCCGTCGCTCACGTTGCCCTGCCCGTTCCGCTTCCCCGCACCTTTGACTACCTGCTGCCCGGCAGCATGAGCGCCAAAGCGGGCTGTCGCGTGACCGTGCCGTTTGGCAAACAGCAGCGCGTGGGGATAGTCGTTTCTGTCAGCGATAAAAGTGAACTGCCGCTTAACGAACTGAAATCGATCGTTGAGGTGCTGGACAGCGAGCCGGTTTTCTCCACCAGCACCTGGCGACTGCTGCTGTGGGCGGCGGATTATTATCATCATCCGATTGGCGATGTTCTGTTCCACGCCCTGCCCGTTATGCTGCGTCAGGGCAAGAGCGCCAGCCATGCACCAATGTGGTACTGGTTTGCTACGGAGCAGGGTCAGGCCGTGGATATCAACAGCCTCAAGCGCTCCCAGAAACAGCAGCAGGCGCTGGCTGCACTGCGCCAGGGGAAAATCTGGCGGCATCAGGTCGACGAGCTTGAGGTGAATGAAACTGCATTGCAGGCCTTGAGAAAGAAAGGGCTGAGCGAGCTGGCCAGCGAAGCGCCTGCCCTTCACGACTGGCGCGACAGTTTTTCCGTCTCGGGTGATCGCCTGCGGCTGAACACCGAGCAGGCCACCGCCGTGGGTGCCATCCATAGCGCCTCCGATCATTTCTCTGCCTGGCTTCTGGCGGGGGTCACCGGCTCCGGCAAGACGGAAGTCTACCTGAGCGTACTGGAAAACGTGCTCGCGCAGGGCAAACAGGCGCTGGTGATGGTGCCGGAGATCGGCCTCACACCGCAAACCATCGCCCGCTTCCGCGAACGCTTTAATGCGCCGGTTGAGGTGCTGCACTCCGGGCTGAACGACAGCGAGCGCCTCAGCGCCTGGCTGAAAGCGAAAAACGGCGAAGCGGCGATTGTGATCGGCACGCGTTCCTCACTGTTTACGCCGTTTAAAAATCTCGGCGTTATCGTCATCGATGAAGAGCACGACAGTTCCTATAAACAGCAGGAAGGCTGGCGCTACCACGCCCGCGACTTATCGGTGTACCGCGCCCACAGCGAGCAAATCCCCATTATCCTGGGTTCCGCTACGCCTGCGCTCGAAACGCTGCATAACGTTCGCCAGCGTAAATACCACATGCTGCGCCTGACGCGCCGCGCGGGGAATGCCCGTCCGGCCATTCAACACGTGCTGGATTTAAAAGGCCAGCAGGTGCAGGCCGGGTTAGCCCCCGCGCTTATCACCCGTATGCGCCAGCATTTGCAGGCGGGCAACCAGGTGATCCTGTTCCTTAACCGTCGTGGATTTGCACCCGCGCTGCTGTGTCACGACTGCGGCTGGATTGCAGAGTGCCCGCGCTGCGACCACTACTACACCTTCCACCAGGCCCAGCGGCATTTGCGCTGCCACCACTGCGACAGCCAGCGTCCGGTACCGCGCCAGTGCCCGTCATGCGGCTCAACGCATATCGTGCCCGTCGGCCTGGGTACGGAACAGCTGGAGCAGGCGCTGGCCCCGTTCTTCCCTGACGTGCCCCTGTCCCGTATCGATCGCGACACCACCAGCCGCAAAGGGGCGCTGGAGCAGCAGCTTGCCGAAGTGCATCGCGGTGGCGCGCGCATATTGATTGGCACCCAGATGCTGGCCAAAGGGCACCACTTCCCGGATGTTACGCTGGTCGCCCTGCTGGACGTCGACGGTGCACTGTTCTCTGCCGATTTCCGCTCCGCCGAACGTTTTGCTCAGCTTTATACCCAGGTCGCTGGCCGTGCCGGACGCGCAGGTAAGCAGGGCGAAGTGGTGTTGCAAACGCACCACCCTGAGCACCCGTTGCTGCAAACGCTGCTGCATAAAGGTTATGACGCTTTCGCTGAACAGGCGCTTGCCGAACGCCAGACGATGCAGCTGCCGCCGTGGACCAGCCACGTCATCATCCGCGCGGAAGATCATAACAACCAGCAGGCACCGCTCTTCCTGCAACAGCTGAGAAACCTCCTGCAGGCCAGCCCGCTGGTGGATAATCAGCTGTGGATTTTGGGCCCGGTTCCGGCGCTCGCCCCAAAACGCGGCGGGCGTTTCCGCTGGCAAATCTTACTGCAACACCCGTCCCGCATCCGCTTACAGCATATCGTCAGCGGCACGCTGGCGCTGATTAATACCCTGCCGGAAGCGCGCAAAGTGAAGTGGGTTCTCGACGTCGATCCGATAGAAGGCTGAATACGGATCGAAAAAATTCAACACGCTTCACACTTTTTATGAAAATTCTGTAACCGCTCTCATAAACTATCTGTAAAAATGGTGTGTCCGCAGTTCGGTGTTCAGGCGAGGAGAAGACGTTGAAGTCCAGGAAAGAGGTTGCCACAGCGACCATGAAAGACGTTGCCCAGAAAGCACAAGTCTCTACGGCAACCGTATCCCGCGCATTAATGAACCCGGATAAAGTCTCTCAGGCGACCCGAAATCGGGTAGAACAGGCGGCGATTGAGGTGGGTTACTTCCCGCAGGTAATGGGGCGCAACGTTAAACGCAATGAATCGCGTACCATCCTGGTGATTGTGCCGGACATTTGCGATCCCTTCTTCAGTGAAATCATCCGTGGAATCGAAGTGACGGCGGCTGAGCAGGGCTACCTGGTACTGATTGGCGACTGCGCGCACCAGAATCAGCAGGAAAAAACCTTTATCGATCTTATCATTACCAAGCAGATTGACGGCATGCTGCTGCTTGGCTCGCGCCTGCCGTTTGATGCCAGCATCGAAGAGCAGCGCAACTTACCGCCGATGGTAATGGCTAACGAGTTTGCGCCGGAGCTGGAGCTGCCGACCGTTCACATCGACAACCTGACCGCCGCCTTTAACGCCGTGAATTATCTTCAGGAGCTGGGGCATAAACGCATTGGCTGTATCGCCGGACCAGAAGAGATGCCACTGTGCCACTACCGCCTGCAGGGTTATGTTCAGGCGCTGCGTCGCGCCGGTGCCACGGTTGATCCACACTATATCGCACGCGGTGATTTCACCTTTGAAGCCGGTGGGCTGGCGCTGGAGAAACTGCTGGCATTGCCGGAGCCACCTACCGCTGTGTTTTGTCACAGCGACGTGATGGCGCTGGGCGCACTCTCATATGCCAAACGTCGCGGCCTGCGGGTGCCGAAAGACCTGTCGATTATCGGCTTCGATAATATTTCGCTTTCGGAATTTTGCGATCCGCCGCTCTCAACCGTCGCGCAACCGCGCTATCAAATTGGCCGCGAAGCCATGCTTCTTCTGCTGGATCAACTGCATGGTCAAACAGTTAGCAGTGGCTCACGGTTACTGGACTGCGAGCTGATTGTGCGCGGTTCTACCCAGGCATTGACTTAAAGTAAATGCCTTTCGGACACCCTTATCTGGTCAAAGCCCCGCCGCTTAAGTAACATGGCGGGCTGACGAACGAATAAATACAGCGAAACGATAGTGGCACAACGAGATTATGTACGTCGCGGCCAGCCGGCACCTTCGCGACGCAAAAAGAGTAGTTCAAAAAGCAAACAGCGTAATTTGCCTGCTGTCTCGCCAGCAATGGTCGCCATTGCTGCGGCTGTACTGGTGGCCTTTATTGGCGGCCTGTACTTCATCACGCACCATAAAAAAGAAGAGTCCGACGCGCTTCAGGGCAACAAGGTTGCCGGAAACGGTCTGCCGCCGAAGCCTGAAGAGCGCTGGCGCTATATTAAAGAGCTGGAAAGCCGCCAGCCTGGCGTTCGCGCGCCTACCGAGCCGTCTGCCGGTGGTGAAGTGAAAAATGCCGATCAACTGACTGATGAACAACGTCAGTTGCTGGCGCAGATGCAGGCCGATATGCGCCAGCAGCCTACGCAGCTGAACGAAGTGCCGTGGAATGAACAAACGCCAGCGCAGCGTCAGCAAACATTGCAGCGCCAGCGTCAGGCTCAGCAACAAGTTCAGCAACAACAGCAGTGGGCGCAAACGCAGCCGGTGCAGCAGCCTCGTACGCAACCGCAGCAGCAGCCGAAAGCCCAGCCGCAAAAGCAAGCGGCTCAGCCATATCAGGATCTGCTGCAGACGCCAGCGCATACCACCGCGCAGCAGCCGAAAACGCAGCAGGCCGCGCCCGTCACCAAAGAGACGGAAGCGCCGAAGCAGACGGCCGAGAAAAAAGACGAACGCCGCTGGATGGTGCAGTGCGGTTCGTTTAAAGGCGCAGAGCAGGCCGAAACGGTGCGTGCTCAGCTGGCATTTGAAGGATTTGATTCACGCATTACCACCAATAACGGCTGGAATCGCGTGGTGATTGGCCCGGTCAAAGGCAAAGAAAATGCCGACGGGACGATTTCCCGTTTGAAAGTGGCTGGTCACACAAACTGCATTCGACTCGCATCCGGGGGTTGAAACCCCCAAAATCCCCCCCATCTATCATTCTATTCAGCCCTGAGCACAGGCTCGGGGCTTCTGTTTCCCGATTCTGTAACCAGGGGGTCTGCTCGTGACAACAATAGTAAGTGTACGCCGTAACGGCCATGTGGTAATCGCCGGTGATGGCCAGGCCACGCTGGGTAATACCGTCATGAAAGGCAACGTGAAGAAAGTACGTCGTCTCTACAACGACAAAGTGATCGCCGGTTTTGCAGGCGGCACGGCTGATGCCTTCACGCTGTTTGAACTGTTTGAACGCAAACTGGAGATGCACCAGGGTCATCTGGTGAAAGCTGCCGTTGAGCTGGCAAAAGACTGGCGTACTGACCGCATGCTGCGCAAGCTCGAAGCGCTGCTGGCAGTAGCCGATGAAACCGCCTCGCTGATCATCACCGGTAACGGCGACGTGATCCAGCCAGAAAACGACCTGATTGCCATCGGCTCTGGCGGCCCTTATGCCCAGGCTGCTGCCCGCGCGCTGTTGGAAAACACCGACATGAACGCGCGCGATATCGCGGTGAAAGCGTTGGATATTGCAGGTGATATCTGCATCTATACCAACCACAACCACACCATCGAAGAATTACCGTCTAAAGCGTAAGGATCTCCCATGTCTGAAATGACCCCACGCGAAATTGTCAGCGAACTGAACAAACACATTATCGGCCAGGATAACGCCAAGCGTTCCGTGGCTATCGCCCTGCGTAACCGCTGGCGTCGTATGCAGCTTGATGAGGAGCTGCGCCACGAAGTCACACCGAAAAATATTCTGATGATCGGCCCGACGGGTGTCGGTAAAACCGAAATCGCCCGTCGTCTGGCGAAACTGGCTAACGCACCGTTTATCAAAGTAGAAGCCACCAAGTTCACCGAAGTGGGCTATGTGGGTAAAGAAGTGGACTCCATCATCCGCGATCTGACCGACTCGGCGATCAAGATGGTGCGCGTCCAGGCTATTGAGAAAAACCGCTACCGCGCCGAAGAGATGGCGGAAGAGCGCATTCTCGACGTGCTGATCCCACCGGCAAAAAACAACTGGGGCCAGGCCGAACAGCAGGCTGAACCTTCCGCAGCGCGTCAGGCGTTCCGCAAGAAACTGCGTGAAGGCCAGCTGGACGATAAAGAGATTGAGATCGATCTCGCTGCCGCACCAATGGGTGTGGAAATCATGGCTCCTCCTGGCATGGAAGAGATGACCAGCCAGCTGCAGTCCATGTTCCAGAACCTGGGCGGCCAGAAGCAGAAAGCGCGTAAGCTGAAAATCAAAGACGCGATGAAGCTGTTGATTGAAGAAGAAGCGGCGAAGCTGGTAAACCCGGAAGAGCTGAAACAGGACGCTATCGACGCGGTTGAGCAGCACGGTATCGTGTTTATCGACGAAATCGACAAGATCTGCAAACGCGGCGGCAACAGTTCCGGCCCGGATGTTTCCCGCGAAGGCGTTCAGCGCGACCTGCTGCCGCTGGTAGAAGGCTGCACCGTCTCTACCAAGCACGGTATGGTGAAAACGGACCACATCCTGTTTATCGCCTCCGGCGCGTTCCAGGTTGCCAGCCCGTCCGATCTGATCCCGGAACTGCAGGGTCGTCTGCCAATCCGCGTTGAGCTGCAGGCGCTGACCACCGAAGATTTCGAACGTATCCTGACCGAGCCGAATGCTTCTGCCACCGTGCAGTACAAAGCGCTGATGGCGACCGAAGGCGTAAACCTCGAGTTCACTGAAGACGGTATCAAACGTATCGCCCAGGCCGCATGGCAGGTGAACGAAACCACCGAAAACATCGGTGCGCGTCGTCTGCACACCGTGCTGGAACGCCTGGTGGAAGATATCTCTTATGACGCGAGCGACCTTAACGGTCAAACCATTACCATCGACGCAGAATATGTGAGCAAACATCTGGATGCGTTAGTGGCAGATGAAGATCTGAGCCGTTTTATTCTATAATCGCGTTCAATGCATTTTCATCACTGTTGATGGGGGCTATTGCCCCCATTTTTTATTGGCTAAATAACTATGACTGACATCAGCCGTACTCAGGCGTGGCTCGAAAGTCTGCGTCCGAAAACGCTTCCTCTGGCCTTTGCCGCAATAATTGTTGGCTCTGCCCTTGCCTGGTGGCAGGGACATTTCGATCCGCTGGTCGCCGGGCTGGCATTGATCACCGCTGGTCTGCTGCAAATTCTCTCCAACCTCGCCAACGACTACGGCGATGCGGTGAAAGGCAGCGATAAACCTGACCGCATCGGGCCGCTGCGTGGGATGCAGAAAGGGGTCATTACCCAGGCACAAATGAAGCGGGCGTTGATTATCACCGTGGTGTTGATTTGCCTGTCGGGTCTGGCGCTCGTCACCGTCGCCTCAAAAACCACCAGCGACTTCATCGGTTTCCTGGTATTGGGCCTGCTCGCCATTATCGCGGCGATTACCTACACCGTCGGCACGCGTCCATACGGGTATATTGGTCTCGGTGATATTTCCGTGCTGGTGTTCTTCGGCTGGCTGAGCGTGATGGGCAGTTGGTATCTGCAGGCGCATACCGTTATCCCTGCCCTGTTCCTGCCTGCGACCGCCTGCGGCCTGCTGGCAACGGCAGTGCTGAATATCAACAACCTGCGCGACATCGACAGCGACCGTGAGAACGGCAAGAACACGCTGGCTGTGCGTCTGGGGCCGGTTAACGCGCGTCGTTACCACGCCTGCCTGCTCATCGGCGCGCTGGTCTGCCTGGCGCTGTTTAACCTGATCTCGCTGCACAGCCTGTGGGGCTGGCTGTTTGTGCTCGCCGCACCGCTGCTGATTAAGCAGGCGCGATATGTGATGCGTGAACTCAGCCCGTCAGCCATGCCGCCGATGCTGGAACGCACGGTAAAAGGCGCATTGCTGACTAACCTGTTGTTCGTCGTCGGGATTGTCTTAAGCCAGACGCTCAGTTAGCTGACAAATATCAATTAACAATTGATGATTTTGCCAACAACGCATTTCGCACGATATACTGAACACATTCGCAGCAACAGAGCGTTAAACCTATGAAATACGATACCTCCGAGCTTTGTGACATCTACCAGGAAGATGTCAACGTCGTTGAACCGCTGTTCTCCAACTTTGGTGGGCGGTCGTCGTTTGGCGGGCAAATCATCACGGTGAAATGTTTCGAGGATAACGGGTTGCTGTACGATCTGCTCGAACAGAACGGCCGTGGCCGCGTTCTGGTGATCGACGGCGGTGGTTCCGTGCGCCGTGCATTGATTGATGCTGAACTGGCCGGAATTGCCGTCCAGAATGAGTGGGAAGGGATTGTGGTCTACGGCTCCGTGCGCCAGGTGGACGATCTGGAAGACCTGGATATCGGCATTCAGGCCATCGCGGCCATTCCGGTTGGCGCGGCGGGTGATGGCATTGGCGAAAGCGACGTGCGCGTGAATTTCGGCGGCGTGACCTTCTTCTCCGGCGATCATCTTTACGCTGATAACACCGGTATTATCCTTTCCGAAGATCCGCTGGATATTGAGTAGCGAAAGAAGGCCATCTGGTGTACAGATGGCCTTCTTTTATTTATTTTCATCCATATCATAGTGAATAACTCGTATCCCCAGCTGTCCGTTTGATTTCTCTACCGAAACACTCATCATTTCGTGGCGTTGCGGATAATTGTTTATCCAGGCATCAAGCTGTTCGATGAGTGAACCAACATCGCTTTCCTCTATATTGGTAAAAACTATCTCATTCGATCTTAATCCACTTCCCTCATCTGTTTGACTAAGGAAATACCATTGGTTTGATACCCTCGGGGCACTTTTAAGAACTTTTGGAGTCATCAGTTGGTAACGAAAAAAATCATCTTGCGTATAACGTTCTGGTACAAAAGTTCGAGCTGCCAGAAATATGTACCCGGCCCCTATAGTAATAATAAAAACCCAAAATATTAATAGCTTAAAAATCTTCATAAGCTAAACTCACGAACATACGCTGGGCTTGCCACAGGAGTTATCGAACTCATGAATGCGGGCAACCTTCCCTGATAAGGTTTGAGGTTACTTGTTTTTTCCAGAGGATCTGGGAAAAGAAGAGGAAGTAGGCTTTTATTTTTGTATTCACCAACAGGACCATAGTGATCCCAAATCCGGTACGCTTTCTCTTTCGGGCATATATGCAGAAAAGCAGTATAATCCGCATAGTTAACTGCCTGACAAAAACCAAATAAATTTGAAACAAGATCTTCAGCACTATATCCGCTGTCAGTAAAAACAACATAGGGCCAGAAGTCCTGCACCGACTCAAACTGGTGAGATGTCCCCATGAATATAGCTAGTGCCACCCCCTTTAAAACATGTTCACTAAGCCCTCGACGGACTAAAAATCTTCTGTATATACCGGTAGTAATGCCTGTTCCAGCAAAATTAATTGACATACTCTGATGATAATTAACTTCGAACCAGGTGTCGTCTCCGCCGTGAGGCATCATTATTTGCTGCCATAGCCTTTCGGCTCCTGTTGGATTAGCATGCCCAAGATCGATCCATCCCAGATTTTCTGTATAGACAAGACCTTTTGGAGTATCGCGAGTAATATAGCGGCCAGTATTATCGATAATATCGCTTCGTTTTGTCATCTCGCATTCCTTGAGAACAACATGTTGAGCGATAATATTCCCCCATAACAAAAAAGGCATCCATTAAGGATGCCTTTTGTACGAATTCAGAATTACACCTCTTCCATACGTCCCAGCAGCGCCTGCAGGCGATCCTGCCAACCGTTCTGCTGCTCGCGCAGCTGGTTGTTTTCGCGCTCCAGTTCTTCACGGCTGTGCTGGGCGTTCTGAACTTCCTGAGATAAGGAATTGTTCTTCTCTTTCAGCTCTTCAATTTCCATTTGCAGCAGCGTGATGGTGTCAATCGCCTGCTGTACTTTCGATTCCAGTTTCTCAAACACTTCTAAAGACATGATCCTACCTCTCCTGAATTGCAAGGCGACGCTTTAACGTAAACGCGCACAACATATGTTCCGATTGTATGGAGCGCAGTCGCGCCTGTCCAGCGGCATGCCACGCAGATCGCGGTTTGCAACACTTTTCGGCCTCGTCCTGGTGCGTTCGCGGCATATACCCCTAAATTGTTAACTCATTCGTTAATGAAATGATTCAGCTCACACTCCGGCGCTGATGCAAAAATGTGCTTTATGGCGCGAAAACGCTCATTTTATTGACGCAGACCACACATTTTGATTTCGATATTTCTCGTTTTTGCTCGTTAACGATAAATTAACACTATGTCTACAGGACATCGTGGTTGTCACGGGCGGCCATGTTAACAATAAACATTCAATTTTTTCAGGATTCCGATTATGAGTCAGACATCAACCTTAAAAGGCCAGTGCATTGCCGAGTTCCTTGGTACTGGGTTGTTGATATTCTTCGGAGTGGGCTGTGTCGCTGCACTGAAAGTGGCGGGTGCCAGTTTTGGGCAGTGGGAAATCAGTATCATCTGGGGTCTGGGCGTGGCAATGGCCATCTACCTGACTGCAGGCGTGTCTGGTGCACATCTTAACCCGGCGGTGACCATCGCGCTGTGGCTGTTCGCGTGCTTCGACGGACGCAAAGTTGTTCCTTTCATTATTTCTCAATTTGCCGGCGCGTTTTGCGCAGCGGCGTTAGTTTACGGGCTTTATTACAATCTTTTCATCGACTTCGAACAGACGCATCATATGCTGCGCGGCAGCGTCGAAAGTCTGGATCTGGCCGGTATTTTCTCCACTTATCCGAACCCGCATATCAATTTTGTGCAGGCCTTCGCGGTTGAAATGGTGATTACCGCTATTCTGATGGGCACCATACTGGCGCTGACCGACGATGGCAACGGTATTCCGCGTGGCCCGCTGGCTCCACTGCTGATTGGCTTACTGATTGCCGTGATCGGCGCATCAATGGGCCCGCTGACGGGCTTTGCGATGAACCCGGCGCGTGACCTGGGTCCGAAAACCTTCGCCTTCGTTGCGGGTTGGGGCGACGTTGCCTTCACCGGCGGCAAAGACATACCTTACTTCCTCGTACCGCTGTTCGGGCCGATCGTAGGGGCTGCGCTGGGGGCATTTGGCTATCGCAAACTGATTGGTCGCCACTTACCGTGCGACACCTGTGTGGAAGAGGAGAAGGAAACATCTTCCGCCGCACAACAAAAAGCCTCGCTGTAATCTGACTACGGGACACAAACCATGACCGAAAAAAAATATATCGTTGCGCTCGACCAAGGCACCACCAGCTCCCGCGCTGTCGTAATGGATCATGACGCGAACATCGTCAGCGTGTCACAGCGCGAATTCGAGCAAATTTATCCTCGCCCAGGCTGGGTAGAACACGATCCAATGGAGATTTGGGCGTCGCAAAGCTCCACGCTGGTCGAAGTGCTGGCGAAAGCCGATATCAGCTCCGACGAAATTGCCGCCATCGGTATTACCAACCAGCGTGAAACCACCGTGGTCTGGGAACGCGAAACCGGTAAGCCGATTTATAACGCCATCGTCTGGCAGTGCCGTCGTACCGCCGAAATCTGCGAAAAGCTGAAGCGCGACGGCATGGAAGAGTACATCCGTAGCGCCACCGGCCTGGTGATTGACCCCTATTTCTCCGGCACAAAAGTGAAGTGGATACTTGACCACGTGGAAGGCTCACGTGAGCGTGCAAAACGCGGCGAGCTGCTGTTCGGCACCGTCGATACCTGGCTTATCTGGAAGATGACCCAGGGACGCGTTCATGTCACCGACTACACCAACGCCTCGCGCACCATGCTGTTCAACATCAATACCCTCGAATGGGATGACAAGATGCTGGACGCGCTGGACATTCCACGCGCCATGCTGCCTGACGTGCGTAAGTCTTCCGAGGTGTACGGCCAGACCAACATCGGCGGTAAGGGTGGCACCCGTATTCCTATCGCCGGTATCGCCGGTGACCAGCAGGCGGCGCTGTTCGGCCAGCTGTGCGTCAAGGAAGGGATGGCGAAAAATACCTACGGCACCGGCTGCTTTATGCTGATGAACACCGGCGAGAAAGCGGTGAAATCAGAAAATGGCCTGCTGACCACCATTGCCTGCGGCCCACGCGGTGAAGTGAATTACGCCCTGGAAGGCGCAGTATTCATGGCGGGCGCGTCCATTCAGTGGCTGCGCGACGAGATGAAGCTGATCAGTGATGCATTCGACTCCGAATACTTCGCGACCAAGGTGAAAGACACCAACGGCGTGTATGTAGTGCCTGCATTCACCGGTCTCGGCGCACCGTACTGGGACCCGTATGCCCGCGGCGCGATTTTCGGTCTGACGCGTGGTGTGAATTCCAACCACATCATTCGCGCCACCCTGGAATCTATCGCCTACCAGACGCGCGACGTGCTGGAAGCGATGCAGGCTGACTCCGGCATTCGTCTGCATGCGCTACGCGTGGACGGCGGCGCGGTTGCCAACAACTTCCTGATGCAGTTCCAGTCCGACATTCTGGGCACCCGCGTGGAGCGCCCTGAAGTGCGTGAAGTGACGGCGCTGGGTGCGGCGTACCTGGCCGGTCTGGCGGTAGGCTTCTGGCAGAACCTGGACGAGCTGCAGGAAAAAGCGGTGATCGAACGTGAATTCCGCCCTGGCATCGAAACCACCGAGCGCAACTACCGCTACAGCGGCTGGAAGAAAGCGGTGAAACGTGCCCTGGCATGGGAAGAGCACGACGAGTAATCATATATTCCCTCTCCCCTGGGGAGAGGGTTAGGGTGAGGGGCTCAGACCGCGCCGGCCCCCTCACCCCTCCCCACTCTGTGATAAACTTCGTGCAATTCCTTTTGATTGTACGAGTACCCCATGAAACGTGAACTTGCTATCGAGTTTTCCCGCGTCACCGAAGCGGCCGCGCTGGCGGGCTATAAATGGCTCGGCCGTGGCGACAAAAATACCGCAGACGGCGCAGCCGTCCATGCCATGCGCATTGTGCTAAACCAGGTCAACATCGACGGCACCATCGTGATCGGCGAAGGCGAGATCGACGAAGCGCCGATGCTCTACATCGGTGAAAGAGTCGGGACAGGTAAAGGCGATGCCGTGGATATCGCCGTCGACCCGATCGAAGGCACGCGCATGACGGCGATGGGCCAGGCCAATGCGCTGGCGGTGCTGGCCGTGGGTGATAAAGGCTGCTTCCTCAACGCGCCGGACATGTACATGGAAAAGCTGATTGTCGGCCCTGGCGCGAAAGGCGCAATCGACCTCAGCCTGCCGCTGGAAGAGAACCTTCGCAATGTAGCCAACGCGCTGGACAAACCGCTCAGCGAGCTGACCGTCACCATTCTGGCGAAACCGCGTCACGACGCCACCATCGCGCAGATGCAAAAACTCGGCGTGCGCGTGTTTGCGATCCCGGACGGCGACGTTGCCGCCTCGATTCTGACCTGCATGCCAGACAGCGAAGTGGACGTGCTTTACGGCATCGGTGGCGCACCGGAAGGGGTAGTCTCTGCGGCGGTGATCCGCGCGCTGGACGGCGACATGCAGGCGCGGCTGCTGGCCCGTCATGACGTAAAAGGCGACAGCGAAGAAAACCGTCGCATCGGTGAGGACGAGCTTGCCCGCTGCGCAGCAATGGGCATCGAAGCGAATAAAGTCCTCGCGTTGAACGACATGGCGCGCAGCGATAACGTGGTCTTCTCCGCAACCGGTATCACTAAAGGCGACCTGCTGGACGGCATCACCCGCAAGGGCAACATGGCGACCACCGAAACCCTGCTGATCCGCGGTAAATCGCGCACCATTCGCCGCATTCAGTCTATTCACTATCTCGATCGCAAAGACCCGGACGTGCAGACGCACATTCTTTAAAACCGTTTGATCGATTGAGCTTTCCGGCCCAAATGGGCTGGAAATCTCTCCGGTAAGAACGGAAGATAGAAATAGAATTTCAGCACAGGAGATGGTCATGGCGGACTGGGTAACAGGTAAAGTCATAAAGGTACAGTTCTGGACCGATGCGCTATTTAGTCTCACCCTTCACGCTCCCGTTCATCCATTTACCGCCGGGCAATTCGCCAAGCTGGGTCTGGATGTCGATGGGGAACGCGTGCAGCGCGCCTACTCTTACGTCAACGCGCCGGATAATCCGGACCTTGAGTTCTATCTGGTCACCGTCCCGGACGGCAAACTCAGCCCGCGCCTTGCCGCACTGAAACCGGGCGATGATGTTCAGATTGTGAGCGAAGCGGCAGGTTTCTTTGTGCTGGACGAAATCCCGGACTGCGACACCCTGTGGATGCTGGCTACCGGTACGGCCATCGGCCCTTACCTCTCTATTCTCCAGTACGGCAAAGACCTGGAGCGTTTTAAAAATATCGTGCTGGTTCACGCCGCGCGCTACGCCGCAGACTTAAGCTATCTTCCGCAGATGCAGGAACTGGAACAACAGTATGGCGGGAAGCTGAAAATCCAGACCGTGGTCAGCCGTGAAACCGCAGCAGGCTCGCTGACCGGGCGCGTGCCGGCGTTGATTGAAAGTGGTGCGCTGGAAGCGGCGGTTGGCTTGCCGATGAATACGGAAACCAGCCACGTGATGCTGTGCGGCAACCCACAGATGGTCAGAGATACACAGCAGCTTCTGAAGGAGTCCCGGCAGATGACGAAACATCTTCGCCGCCGACCGGGCCATATGACCGCTGAACACTACTGGTGATCAGCGGTACTTCACCTCAAGGGTGTCTTTACCGTATTTGTTTTCGTTTTGGGTGCCGATAAACGCGCCCAGATCGACAACCATCATCACGAAGATCACGGACGGCAGCAGCCTGCCCACAACCCAGGGGAGGATGGACGGCAGTATCGACCAGTTCCCTGCCACCAGCATCCACGCCAGAATAATCAGAAATGCCCATGCGCCGGAACGACCGCGATCGTGCAGACGTTTCACCACCACCGCCGCGGTTGGCCAAAGCAGGCAGACCAGTGCAAACGCCGCCGTTTGCGTACTCAGCCACGCATTGTAGGCAACGAAAAACAGAAGCAGCATGGCGACAATCCAGGTCACCATCCAGATCCAGAAATCACGGCGTCCAATACGCCCTTTGAATGAAAACAACCACTGCTGTATGGTCATGTAAGGTTCCTTATTATCGTATAGCGCGCATTTTACCCTGGAGTTGTGACCTTTTGACAAGCCGGACAGATATCGTTTTAATCATGAACAGTTACAGCCTGGGACAATATTGATGAAACGTTGGGCTTACTCATTTTTGCTGTGTTTAACAACGCTCAGCGCCTGCTTTCCCCTTTACGCCGCCGAAACCACCGCACCGGCAACCGCGCCGTATCTGCTGGCAGGTGCGCCGTCGTTCGATCAGTCGATCAGCCAGTTCCGTGAAGCGTTCAACAAAGACAACCCGACGCTTCCGCTGGAAGAATTCCGCGCCATTGATAGCGCACGCGATACACCGACCCTCACCCGCGCCGCCAGCAAGATTAACGAGAACCTGTACGCCTCAACCGCACTTGAGCGTGGAACGTTAAAAATCAAAAGCATGCAGGTTACCTGGCTGCCAATTCAGGGGCCAGAGCAAAAAGCGGCAAAAGCGAAAGCGCTGGAGTATATGAGCGCCGTCCTGCGCGCCTTTACGCCTGCGCTGACAAAAGCGCAAAGCCAACAAAAGCTGCAAAAACTGCTGACGGCGGGCAAAAACAAGCGTTACTACGCCGATACGGAAGGTGCCGTTCGCTATGTAGTGGCAGATAATGGCGAAAAAGGCCTGACCTTCGCTGTTGAACCGATTAAGCTGGCACTATCAGACTCACTTGGAGGGGCGAATTAATGACAAAAAGCAAAGCCTTTCAGGGGAAAATCTCTATACTGATTCACAGACCATGCTGCCCGTCAGGGTGGCCATATTCCTTAATTCGCTTATTTAGCGTGGAGAATTGAAATGCGACATCCTTTAGTGATGGGTAACTGGAAACTGAACGGCAGCCGCCACATGGTAAACGAACTGGTTGCGAACCTGCGTAAAGAGCTGGCTGGTGTGACTGGCTGCGCGGTTGCTATCGCTCCGCCGGATATGTACCTGGATCTGGCTAAACGTGCCGCTGACGGCAGCCACATCGTGCTGGGCGCGCAGAACGTTGACGTTAACCTGTCTGGCGCATTCACCGGTGAAACCTCCGCTGAAATGCTGAAAGATATCGGCGCGAAATACATCATCATCGGCCACTCTGAGCGTCGCACCTACCACAAAGAATCCGACGAATTTATCGCGAAGAAATTCGCCGTGCTGAAAGAGCAGGGTCTGATCCCGGTTCTGTGCATCGGTGAAACCGAAGCGGAAAACGAAGCGGGTAAAACCGAAGAAGTGTGCGCACGTCAGATCGACGCTGTGCTGAAAACCCAGGGCGCGGCAGCGTTCGAAGGCGCAGTCATCGCTTACGAGCCAGTCTGGGCGATCGGTACCGGCAAATCTGCAACCCCTGCGCAGGCTCAGGCGGTTCACAAATTTATCCGTGACCACATTGCTAAAGCCGACGCGAAAGTGGCTGAGCAAGTGATCATCCAGTACGGCGGTTCCGTAAACGCATCCAACGCTGCTGAGCTGTTCACCCAGCCAGACATCGATGGCGCGCTGGTTGGCGGCGCATCCCTGAAAGCGGACGCTTTCGCGGTGATCGTTAAAGCAGCAGAAGCAGCTAAACAGGCGTAATGGCTTTTGTGGCGGGTGGCGCTTCGCTAACCCGCCCTACGGTTCTGTAGGCCCGGTAAGCGTCAGCGCCACCGGGCTTTTTTACAGCCGTCCCAGTACGCTAAACCACAGATAATCCAGCGGCAGCAGCACCAGATACGTTGCGATTGCCAGCGCCAGACAGAGCAGCATCCCCGCCCTTGCAGGCACCTTCCCTAGCCCCATTGCCACTACAATCGGCGATGCCTGATACGGCAGCAGCGGCGTGGAATACCCCAATACCTGAATCATGATCACCGACAGCAGCGGGAAGCCGGTAGCATCCGAAAAACTCTGCGCCAGGGTGGTGTACAGCGCGGGAACGCCGTTGGCCGTCATGATGAAGTTGAGCGCCGTGGTGATCCCCGTCAGCGCCAGGAAGCTGGTGAACGGTCTGTCTGCATCCAGCGGCATAATCTGCAGTAACGCCTCACCCACGGCTGAGCCAATGCCGGTTTGCGTCACCACAATCGCCAGCCCCAGAATGCCCGCCACATAAATACAGGTGCGCATGTTTACGCCTGTGGAAAACTCTTCGCCAGTGATAAAGCCGATGCGCGGCAGCATGACAATGACCGACGCCGCCAGCCCCGTCCAGGCAGGCCCAACGCCGTGCCAGCTCTCCGTCACCCACATCACCAGCACGACAGCCAGCAGCCAGGCGAGCCGTTTTTCATCCCGCCCCATGGGTTCTGACGGCATGAGATCGCGCGCGGGTTTCGGGCTGCCGGGAAACAGCCAGCAGATCAACCCAATCAGAATCAACCCCTTGAGGATACCGAGCACCGGCGTGTGCAGCAGCAGATAGGGCACATAGTTCAGGTGGATACCGTATGAGCCTTCCGCCGCGCCGCTCATCACCAGATTGGGCACGTTGGCAGGCAGAATAGTGGCCGAAAGCTGGAAGGTGCCGAACCCGACAGCCAGCGCGAGGCCAAACCAGGCGCGCGATCCATCGGGAATGCTGGCGCGTTTTGCCATCGCCGCGACGATGGGCATCAACAGCGCAATGCGGCCCATGTTCGACGGCATCACAAACGCCAGGGCGTAGCTCAGCAACACCACGCTGGCGACCATTAATACCCAGGAGTCAGTGAGCTTTGCGGATAAAGCCCGTGCAGCCCTGTCGGCCAGACCGGTTTTACGGATCGCCACGCCAAGCACAAAGCCGCTGAATACCAGCCAGAAGGCAGACGAGGCAAAGCCGCCAAAAATCACCTCCGGCGGGGCAATTCTGGCGGTCATCGCCGCCGTAAAAAACAGCAGCGCGGTGATGAATTCCGGCAACAGTGACGTCGCCCATAACACAATGGTGACGCCAACGATCAGTGAAGGCAGTAACAGAGGGTGAGTTAACCAGAGCGACATTCCTGTCTCCTGTCGGTTTTTTCAGCAAGTCTACGGCGACAGGCAGAACGAGTAAACGCTATTTATGGTGGGCTCACTTCAGGATATGGCATTGATGATCCTGTAATTCCTCAGCGGATGCGCGGTTAAGCATCAGCAAATTGCGCTCGGTCGCCAGCAAAATAAACGACCCGTCCGACTGCTGAGCCATTGCCAGCGCAAAGCGCCCCATATGGTCGCGCGCTTCCGGCACCTCTTCCGCCAGCATCATAAACGGGCTGCGCTGCACCAGTTCATTTTCCGTCACACGACGGGCGAGATATTCATGCCCTTCCAGTCCGCCCGGAAAAGGCAGCCACTGGGTGCTGATTTGCCCCTGAGAGGCATTCAGTTTTTCGCGCACGTCAGGGCGCAGGCAGGAGATATGAATATGGAAATGATTCTGCGTGCGGCCGGTCGGGGAGTTAATCGTCAGCGAAATGGCGCTGTCGGGCACCTCGGACCCACGCTTCAGGGACATAAAGCTGCGCGACTGCCACGCCAGCCAGAAGAAATTCGGCGTATGTGGCTCGGTTAATAGTGGGCTTTCAGTGCCGTTGATGCGGTAGGTCGGCATCAGCAGGTATTGCAGCGGTCCGTTGCGGTCTTTGAACACCACGTAACCTGCGTCAGGTTTCACCTGCGCACACGGCGCAGGATTACGGTGTTGCAGCTGACCAGGCAGACACTGGTCGAGGACGATATGACGCAACGCATTCGGGTTACCCGCTTTCATCCAGTACCAGCCGCCAGCGGCGAGGGCGATGACAACCAGGCTCAGTAAGATAATTTTTTTCACAACGCGTTCCCTGTTTTCGTCAGAAGCGAAAGAGTAACGCAAAATGATGACCAAATAAAAAACCCGGCGGATTTCTCACACCGGGCTATTTTTGCGTAAACGCTTAGCGCTTGCTGATCTGGTCGAAAGTACCGCCGTTAGAGAAGTGCTCTTTCTGCGCTTTTGTCCAGCCACCAAACTCCTCATCAATGGTAAAGAGTTTCAGTTTCGGGTAGGCGTTCTCGTATTTCTTCGCCACAGCCGGATCACGTGGGCGATAGAAGTTTTTCGCCGCAATTTCCTGGCCTTCCGGAGAGTAGAGATACTTCAGGTACGCTTCAGCCACCGCTTTGGTCTCTTTCTTCTCAACCACTTTGTCGACGATGGAGACAGTCGGCTCGGCGAGGATAGATTCGCTCGGGGTGACGATCTCAAACTTGTCTTTACCCAGCTCATTCGTCGCCAGCAGGGCTTCATTTTCCCAGGCGATCAGCACGTCACCAATGCCGCGCTCAACGAAGGTATTGGTTGCACCACGTGCGCCGGAATCCAGCACTTCCACGTTTTTAAACAGCGCTTTCACGAACTCCTGAGCTTTCGCCTGATCGCCGTTGTTGTGGTGCAGGGCGTAGCCCCAGGCGGCCAGATAGTTCCAGCGTGCGCCACCAGAGCTTTTCGGGTTCGGAGTGATGACCGAGACGCCCGGCTTAATCAGGTCGTTCCAGTCATGAATTTGTTTCGGGTTGCCTTTACGCACCAGGAAAACGATGGTCGAGGTGTATGGAGCAGAGTTGTCCGGCAGACGTTTGATCCAGTTTTTATCAATACGGCCGCGCTCCGCAATCGCGTCTACGTCGTAGGCCAGCGCCAGAGTCACCACGTCAGCTTCAATGCCGTTAATAACAGACGTTGCCTGTTTGCCTGAGCCGCCATGAGACTGGCGAATCACCACATTGTCGCCGGTTTCCTGTTTCCAGTGCGCCGCAAACGCTTTGTTGTATTGATCGTACAGCTCACGCGTCGGGTCGTATGACACGTTCAGTAACTGGATGTCCTTAGCCAGAACGCTGGTCGATGCCAGCAATAATGTTAAACCCACGCCCCATTTATTCATCGCCCAGCTCTCTTATGTAGTGTTTTGATGAATGCAGCGTGCCAGAAAGGGAACCAATGATTAAAGAATAAAAAAAGATTGGCTATAACAAGGAGGAATAAAAAGAGGGACAGGAGCGACCTTATGCCCTCACCCCCCCCCCTCTCCCACGGGAGAGGGAGCAAACATAAAAAACGGTAACCCAAGGGTTACCGTTTTGCATTTACCTTGCCGCCACCGGGCAAAAGAGCCGATCAGTACAGTTTTTTCGCGCAGTCCAGCCAGTCACCTTTGAACGGACGCTTCATGTTTTCAATCGCATCGATGATGTCATGGTGAACCAGTTTTTCGTTCTGAATACCGACGCAACGGCCGCCGTGCCCCTGCAGCAGCAGATCGATAGCATATGCGCCCATGCGGGACGCCAGGATACGGTCGTACGGGCCAGGGGAACCGCCACGCTGGATGTGGCCCAGCACGGTCGCGCGGGTTTCGCGCTTGGTTTCGGTTTCGATGTACTTCGCCAGCTCGTCAACGTCACAGATGTGCTCGGTGATAGCTACGATGGCGTGTTTTTTACCTTTCGCGATACCGGCTTTGATTTCAGCAACCAGATCTTCACGGCTGAATTCGACTTCTGGCACTACGATGAACTCGCAGCCGCCCGCAATGGCCGCAGCCAGCGTCAGGTCGCCACAGTAACGGCCCATCACTTCTACGATGGAAATACGCTGGTGGGAAGAAGAGGTGTCACGCAGACGGTCAATCGCTTCAACAACCGTACCCAGCGCGGTAAAGAAGCCGATAGTGTAGTCAGTGCCTTTGATGTCGTTATCAATGGTGCCTGGCAGACCGATGCACGGGAAGCCCATTTCGGTCAGACGTTTCGCACCCATGTATGAACCGTCACCACCGATAACAACCAGTGCGTCCAGGCCGCGTTTTTTCATGTTCTCGATAGCCACTTCACGAACGTGTTCGTCACGGAATTCCGGGAAGCGCGCAGAACCCAGGAAGGTGCCGCCACGGTTGATCATGTCAGACACGCTGTAGCGGTCCAGTTGAACCATACGGTCTTCGTACAGACCCAGGTAACCGTCATAGATACCAAAAACTTCCAGACCTTCCGTCAGGGCTGCACGGACAACCCCACGAATTGCCGCGTTCATGCCCGGCGCATCACCGCCGCTTGTCAACACACCGATTTTCTTAATCATGACTACCTCTGAACTTAGGAATGCAAAATTGAAATCTGTTGCCGGAAGAAACTGTTCGACCAACGAATACTGCAAATAGTATATCAATCGCTTCCAGCTGAATTGATTCAGGTCAGACCAAATGGCGGTAATTTATACACAAAATGCTGGCCTGGCTCACTTTTTTACAACGAATTACGAAAGCTGAACATGTCCGGGTACAACCGAGCAGGGGTCCTGGTGAATAATGACGTCTGAACCAGGAAAACGCTGCAAAATCGCCTGCTCGACCTGCTCAGCAATGACGTGAGCCTGAACCAGCGGCAAGTTGTCTTCCATTTCTATATGAATCTGTATAAAGCGGGTCGGCCCTGACTGCCGCGTACGAAGATCGTGGGCTCCACTGACGCCCGGCCAGTGGTTCACGATAGCAAAAATTTCATCACGTTCTGCGTCCGGAAGGGCGCGATCCAGAAGCGATTGCACCGCCTCGTACCCCATCCGTAACGCACTGTATAAAATATAGATGCCAATTCCTAACGCAAACAACGCATCGGCGCGATGCCAGCCATACCAGGCCAGACCGAGCGCAATAAGAATAGCGCCATTCATCATAACATCAGACTGATAATGAAGCATATCTGCCCGTACAGCCTGGCTTTGCGTTTTGCGCACCACCCAGCGCTGGAACGTTACCAGAACAAGTGTGCTTATAAGTGCAATCACCGTAACCACCACGCCGACGCCCGGATCGTTCATCGGCGACGGCGAGACAAGATGCTGAATGCCGGTCAAAAAGAGGAACAGCGCGGAGCCGGAAATAAACATGCTTTGCGCCAGCGCCGCCAGCGATTCTGCCTTGCCATGCCCAAACGTGTGCTCTTCATCGGCCGGTTGCAGCGAGTAGCGCACCACCAGCAGGTTGGTCAGCGAGGCGGCAATATCCACCAGCGAGTCCACCAGTGCCGCCAGAATACTGACCGAGCCGGTGTACCACCACGCGAAAATTTTAATGATCAGCAAACACGACGCCATTACCGTCGCGGCGATTGCGGCCCGGCTTACCAGCCGTCCATAGGATTGATTCATAAACACTCCTGTCATGCCATGGCGCTAGTATAACGGATGGTTGCGGAGTCAAAGGATGAATAAACGGTTAACAAACCTGAACGAAGGGCAAAAAAAACCCCCACATCATGTGGGGGAAGACAGGGATGGTGTCTATGGCAAGGAAAACAGGGTTTACTGGTTACTACGGGTACTGCTATTGCTACTAAAAAGCGTCGTTTCTGAGCTTCGCTGCATCCGTGCAACCTCACGCAACTGGTCCATCCGTTGCTGGTGTTTCTCGTTCAAAACCGCTTGCTGCTCGGGCGAAAGCAGATGGAACATCTGGTTGCGGACCTTCGCCATCTCTACCTGGCGGGCAACCTGTTCCTGTGCCATTTTTTCTGCCTGAGCGCGTACAGCGCTTTCGTCAAAATTTTCTGCGGTGACAAGGCGATGCATTGTCTCCATTTCGCTAACATTAACAGGAGGCTGGTCGTGTCTTGCCCTCTGCATCAGATCTCGCATCTGTTGACGCTGATGTTCGGTTAAACTTATGCCGTCGAACATATGGCTTTGGCTGCTGTGCTGCGTTGCGCCCTCTTGTGAGGAACCGTTATCGCCGATGATAGCTACAGCAGCCTGGCTAAACGCACTGAACGCCAGCGTTGAGGCCATGACGGCAGCGGTAACTTTGCGCATCACTTGCTCCCAAAATCTTTCGTGTCGCGATTCAACGAGAGACAGTCTACGATTCAGGCTGCAAACATGCGTCAGGGGGTGTAAAACAACGTAAAGTCATGGATTAGATAGCCTTGATGTCGTAATTTCTGCCTCGGAGGTATTTAAACAATGAATAAAATCCTGTTAGTTGATGATGACCGAGAGCTCACATCCCTTTTAAAGGAGTTGCTCGACATGGAAGGTTTCAACGTTCTGGTTGCCCACGATGGCGAGCAGGCGCTGAGTCTCCTTGACGACAGCATCGATTTACTTTTGCTCGACGTCATGATGCCAAAGAAAAACGGCATTGATACGCTGAAAGAGCTTCGCCAGACACACCAGACCCCCGTTATTATGCTGACCGCACGCGGCAGCGAATTAGACCGTGTACTTGGCCTTGAGCTGGGCGCGGATGACTATTTACCTAAGCCATTCAACGACCGTGAACTGGTTGCCCGCATTCGCGCTATCCTGCGTCGTTCTCACTGGAGCGAACAGCAGCAGAATACTGACAACAGCTCACCCACGCTGGAAGTGGACTCCCTGAGCCTGAACCCAGGCCGTCAGGAGGCGAGCTTCGACGGCGAAACGCTGGAACTGACCGGCACCGAGTTCACCCTGCTTTATCTGCTGGCGCAGCATCTCGGCCAGGTGGTATCGCGTGAACATTTAAGTCAGGAAGTGCTGGGCAAACGCCTCACGCCGTTTGACCGCGCCATTGACATGCATATCTCGAACCTGCGCCGTAAGCTGCCGGAGCGTAAAGACGGTCATCCGTGGTTTAAAACTCTGCGTGGTCGCGGTTATCTGATGGTTTCCGCTTCATGATAGGCAGCTTAACCGCCCGCATCTTCGCCATCTTCTGGCTGACGCTGGCACTGGTTTTAATGCTCGTACTGATGTTGCCAAAACTCGACTCACGCCAGATGACGGAACTGCTCGACAGCGAGCAACGTCAGGGCGTGATGATCGAGCAGCACGTGGAAGCCGAGCTGGCAAACGATCCGCCGAACGATTTAATGTGGTGGCGCAGGCTGTTTCGCGCTATCGACAAGTGGGCACCGCCCGGACAACGCCTGCTGCTGGTCACCAGCGAAGGCCGCGTTATCGGGGCCGATCGCAATGAAATGCAGATTATCCGCAACTTCATAGGTCAGGCGGATAATGCCGATCACCCCCAGAAAAAGAAATATGGTCGGGTAGAGATGGTAGGCCCCTTCTCCGTAAGAGATGGGGAAGATAATTATCAGCTCTATCTGATTCGTCCTGCGAGCAGTTCCCAGTCTGACTTCATCAACCTGCTGTTTGACCGCCCACTCCTGCTGCTGATTGTCACCATGCTGGTCAGTTCCCCACTGCTGTTATGGCTGGCGTGGAGCCTGGCGAAACCGGCGCGTAAGCTGAAAAATGCAGCAGACGAAGTGGCGCAGGGCAACCTGAGGCAGCATCCGGAACTGGAATCCGGCCCGCAGGAGTTCCTGGCCGCCGGAACCAGCTTTAACCAGATGGTCTCTGCTCTTGACCGCATGATGACCGCGCAGCAACGTCTGCTGTCAGACATCTCCCACGAACTGCGCACCCCGCTCACACGTTTGCAGCTTGGCACCGCATTACTGCGCCGCCGCAGCGGTGAAAGCAAAGAGCTGGAACGCATTGAAACGGAAGCGCACCGTCTGGACAGCATGATCAACGATCTGCTGGTGATGTCGCGCAATCAGCAGAAGAACGCACTGGTAAGCGAAACGGTGAAAGCCAACCACTTGTGGCACGAGGTGCTGGACAACGCGGCGTTCGAAGCGGAACAGATGGGCAAATCGTTCACCGTCAACTTCCCGCCGGGCCCGTGGCCGCTGTACGGTAACCCTAACACGCTGGAGAGCGCGCTGGAGAATATCGTGCGCAACGCTCTGCGCTATTCACATACGAAGATTGAAGTGGCGTTTTCGGTGGATAAAGACGGGATCACCATCATCGTGGACGACGACGGCCCTGGCGTCAGCCCGGAAGACCGCGAGCAGATTTTCCGTCCATTCTACCGTACCGACGAAGCGCGCGACCGTGAGTCTGGCGGTACGGGTCTGGGTCTGGCGATTGTTGAAACCGCCATGCAGCAGCACCGTGGCTGGGTGAAAGCTGACGATAGTCCGCTGGGCGGATTACGGTTAACGCTGTGGCTGCCGTTGTATAAGCGTTCTTAGTTTTCCTCTGGCACCGTATTGTAGGCCCGGTAAGCGCAGCGCCACCGGGCAATAACAGGCGCAGAGGCAAAAAAGCCGGGTGGCGGCTTCCCTTACCCGGCCTACTTTCTACGGAGGGCTACTTTCCCCACAATCTTCGCGAATTATTCTCGATCTTGCCGCTTAAACGCCGCTTCTGCATCGTTCTTGTCCAGCTGGTCGATAACCCCGCCGCCGACAGCAGGCGATGATACTGCTCATCGTCAAACGGCATATGCCAGGCAATCGCGCAGGCTTCATGCACAGAGACATCGCTCAGGCGCGACGCCAGTTCGAGCGGCGCGTCCGCTGACACCTGCCCTGCCAGCACCACGCGGTACAGCCAGCCGGTCTTGCCCGCATTTTGCAGCCGGGCAGACATATCCTGAATACCGAAATGGTAGTTGAGCTTGAAGCACGGCGAGCGCGGCTGCGTCACCTGAATCAGGGCATCGCCCCAACGGTAGATATCGCCGATAAAGACATTCTTCTCCGTCAGCCCTTCCGTCGAAAGGTTCTCGCCAAACGCGGGGGCGACAAACAGATCCGCCTGCTCGGGGAATTCAGAAATCCAGTGTTGATAGTGCTCGCGAGGATAGTGGCACAGCGCGCGCTCCGGCCCGCCGTGGATTTTCTTTTCGGCCTGCTCATCACCCGCAAGCCCGAGGTCGGTTAACGTCAGCTCACCGTCAATCTGAACTTTGGCGATGGCGCTTGGGCGGCTGCCGTCGTATTCCCTTACCTTGCCTGTAAACACATTCACCGGGTAATGCATCGCAACTCCTTTATATGCCCTAAATAATTCGAGTTGCAGGAAGGCGGCAAGAGAGTGAATCCCCAGGAGCTTACTCAAGTAAGTGACTGGGGTGAGCGAGCGCAGCCAACGCACCTGCAACTTGAAGTATGACGGGTATACAGATACAAAAAAAGCGAGTCATAAGACTCGCTTCTCACAGGCGTCAATGCAACCTTATTTTTTAGCGGCGAAACGCGCTGCTGCTTCGTCCCAGTTCACCACGTCCCAGAAGGCTTTGATGTAGTCCGGGCGACGGTTCTGGAACTTCAGGTAGTAAGCGTGTTCCCACACGTCCAGGCCCAGGATTGGGAAGCCGGATACGCCAGAGATCGCTTCACCCATCAGCGGGGAGTCCTGGTTAGCGGTAGAAACCACCGCCAGCTTGTCGCCTTTCAGGACCAGCCACGCCCAGCCAGAACCGAAACGGGTTGCAGCGGCTTTCTCGAATTCCGCTTTGAAGTTATCTACGGAACCGAAGTCGCGCTCGATAGCCGCTTTCAGGTCGCCCTGCAGGGTCGTACCGGTTTTCAGGCCTTTCCAGAACAGGCTGTGGTTAGCGTGGCCGCCAGCGTTGTTACGCAGAACGGTTTTCTTGTCCGCTGGCAGTTGATCCAGTTTGGTGATCAGCTCTTCAACCGGCAGGTTAGCGAACTCTGGCAGGCTTTCCAGCGCGGCGTTCGCATTGTTCACGTAGGTCTGGTGGTGTTTAGTGTGATGGATTTCCATCGTCTGCTTGTCGAAATGCGGTTCCAGTGCGTCGTAGGCATACGGCAGGGATGGCAGTGTATAACTCATAATCCTCTCCATTAGTGTCGGGCGGCACAGCTGTTAATGCCGCGTAAGCAGTTGGTTCATTATAGTTAATTAAATGATATTGAAAATGATTATCAATGCCGTAGTTTTTATAAGGTTATTCGTTTTTCGCTTAATGCCGAAATTGTGAGTCTGCTCACGCGGTTAACGTGCTGATTGCCATCAGGAACAAAAGTGCGGCAACCTTCTGAAGGTTCCCAAACCGCCTAATTTTTACACTCATCAAGTCGGCGGGAAGCCACCGACTATAAAAACGATGAGGATGTAAAAATGAATCATGCGATTACGATGGGTATTTTCTGGCATTTGATAGGCGCAGCCAGTGCAGCCTGTTTCTATGCCCCGTTTAAAAAGGTTAAACATTGGTCATGGGAAACCATGTGGTCCGTTGGCGGTACGGTGTCATGGCTGATTTTGCCGTGGACCATTAGCGCCATGTTGCTCCCGGATTTTTGGGGCTATTTCTCCTCCTTTAACGCCTCCACCCTACTGCCGGTCTTCCTGTTCGGCGCGATGTGGGGCATCGGTAACATCAACTACGGCCTCACCATGCGCTACCTCGGCATGTCGATGGGTATCGGCATCGCGATTGGCATTACGTTGATCGTCGGTACGCTGATGACGCCCATTCTCAACGGCAACTTCGACGTGCTGATCAACACCGAAGGCGGGCGCATGACGCTGCTGGGCGTGCTGGTCGCGGTGATCGGCGTGGGGATTGTCACCCGCGCGGGGCAGCTCAAAGAGCGCAAGATGGGCATCAAGGCCGAAGAGTTCAATCTGAAGAAAGGCCTGCTGCTGGCGGTGATGTGCGGCATCTTCTCGGCGGGCATGTCGTTTGCCATGAACGCGGCGAAACCGATGCATGAGGCCGCCGCCGCGCTGGGCGTCGACCCATTATACGTTGCCCTGCCAAGCTATGTGGTGATCATGGGCGGCGGCGCACTGGTTAACCTCGGCTTCTGCTTCATTCGTCTGGCAAAAGTGAAGAACCTGTCGGTAAAAGCCGACTTCTCACTGGCAAAACAGCTGATCATCACCAACGTGCTGCTTTCAGCGCTGGGCGGTCTGATGTGGTATCTGCAGTTCTTCTTCTATGCCTGGGGCCACGCCAGCATTCCGGCGCAGTATGACTACATGAGCTGGATGCTGCACATGAGCTTCTATGTGCTGTGCGGCGGGCTGGTTGGGCTGGTGCTCAAAGAGTGGAAAAACGCCGGACGCCGTCCGGTGGGCGTGCTGAGCCTGGGTTGCGTGGTGATCATTATTGCCGCCAACATCGTCGGCCTCGGCATGGCGAACTGATTACGCTGCCTTTCGACTGCGATGACGCCACTGAACCGGCGTCATCCCCACTTCGCGGTTAAATACCACCGAAAAGTAGTTACTGTCCTCAAAGCCGCAGCGCATCGCCACTTCACTGACCATCAGCTCCGTATGCTGCAGCAGATACTGGGCGTGGCAGATGCGCAGCTGACGCAGGTAGTGGTTCACTGTCATTCCCGTCTGGGTGCGGAACTGCTGGCGCAACGCGCGTTCACTGCACTGTTCCTGCTCGCAGAATTTCTCCAGCACGAAACTTTTATTCAGGCTGCCCGCAAGCGTGGTAATCAGTTTATCCAGCAGCGCCTCCTGCGCCGTGGCAGACGGGTTATCGGTGGCATAGCGATAGCGTTTGAGGGTCATTACCAGCTGGGCGAAAAGCAGCTCCGCCATCGGGTTGGCGACCGGGTCGCTCTTCTGGCTCTCCTGTTCAAGCTGGGAAATCACCTGACGCACCTGCGTCATGCCGTTGCTGCTTAAGCGCCAGTGCGGCGCACCGTGCGTATCGTTAAAACCGGGGATACTGGCCGCCCAGTCGACGTTGAGTTTGAGCCTGTCCGGGCAGTAAATCACGTTCTGCAAAACCAGATCGTTAACCGAGGCGTAGGAGTGTTTATCTTCGGCGCGAATGTAAAACAGATCGCCGCGCGTAATGCGATAGGGCCGATCGTTGAGGACATGTAACCCGTTGCCGCGCCAGACCAGCACCAGCTCGCAAAACTCGTGGGTATGCTCAGCAAAGACGTTTTGCGGATAGCGATCCGCCACCGCGACGGCTTGCCCGGCGGAGGCAAAAAAATCATCTTTGCGAAGAATTAACTGAGCAGCCACACCACAACCTCAACGGCGAATAACCTGACATTATTAGCCTTTTTGCCGTAAAAAAACGGTGATTACCCTCCCGTTACTGAAGTGACGCATCCTTGCCCTGGCGAATATCACGCGGCGACCAGCTAAACTCACGGCGAAACAGCGTTGAAAAGTGGTTACTGTCGCCGAAACCGCAGCGATAAGCGATATCCGTGACGCTTTCATCGGTATGACGCAGCAGGTGGCGCGCTTTGATTAACCGCAGACGGTTAAGGTAGCGCTGCGGCGTCAGCCCGGTATGCTGCTTGAGCTGGCGATGCAGGGTGCGCAGCGACAGTGAAAAATCATCCGCCAGCGTTTCCCAACACACGTCCTCGGCAAAGTGGTCTTCCAGCCAGGCCATCAGCTGGTTGAGCCGTGCGTCGTTATTTTCCAGCCCTTCCACCAGGCTACTGCGGCGCAGCAGCACCAGCAGCTGCATAAACAGCAGCTCGCGCGTGGCAATGGCGTGCGTCTCCTGCCCGTCCTCGCTTTTCTCCATCTGGCTCACCAGCTGGCGTACCTGCTGTAAGGTGGACTGGTTCACTCGCCAGTGCGACGGATAGTGCCCGTCCTTCTCCTGCGGCAGTAGCTGGTTCAGCCCGGACAGAAACTGGAACGCATCCGGGGAGCGATAGAGCACGTTGGTCAGACACAGGTTGTCGGTATGTTCGTACAAGTGCCGATCGTGGTCGCGAACAAAACACACCGTGCCGCCGCTGATGGTATATGGCTGGCCGTTAAAGACATGAATGCCCGTGCCGTGTTCAACAATCACAATTTCATGAAAATC